>NZ_LT629771.1:3967500-4267500 GCF_900105175.1 Jiangella sp. DSM 45060
GCGTTCGAGATCGGGCACATCATCAAGGACGGCCTGCGCCGCATGTACGGCGAGGAGTCCGAGAACATCTACTACTACCTGACGATCTACAACGAGCCGTACGTGCAGCCGGCCGAGCCCGAGAACCTCGACGTCGAGGGCCTGCTCAAGGGCATGTACCTCTACCGCCCCATGCAGACGGCGCCGGGCGACGACGTCCCGTACGCGCAGATCCTCGCCTCCGGCGTCGGCATGAACTGGGCGCTCGAGGCGCAGCAGCGGCTGGCCGAGGAGTGGCAGGTCGCCGCCGACGTCTGGTCGGTCACGTCGTGGAACGAGCTCCGCCGCGAGGCGCTCGACGCCGACGAGTGGAACCTCATGCACCCCGGCGAGGAGCCCCGCGTCCCGTACGTCACGGCGCGGCTGCGCGAGGCCCGCGGCCCCGTCGTCGGCGTCAGCGACTACCTGCGCGCGGTGCAGGACCAGATCGCGCCGTACGTGCCGGCCGACTACTCGTCGCTGGGCACCGACGGCTTCGGCCTGTCCGACACCCGGGCGGCGCTGCGCCGCCACTTCAAGGTCGACGCCCAGTCCATCGTCGTCAGCGTGCTGACGCTGCTGGCGCGGCGCGGCGAGATCCCGTGGGAGACGGTCAAGCAGGCGCACGAGCGCTACAAGCTCGACGACGTCAAGGCCACCACCGCCGAGGAGGCCGGCGGCGAGTCCTGACGGTCAGCCCGCGGCGGCGTGCATCTCCCAGACGAGCAGCTCGGCGGCGCCGCGGGCGGTCACCGTCCGGCCGCCCTCGTCGGTGAACCGGACGGCGTCGCCCTCGTCCAGGCGCCCCGCGGTCTCGACGTCGGCGCCGCCGCGGGTGACGTAGACGTGCACGAACGGCGCCGACGGCAGTGTCACCTCGTCGCCGGCCTCTAGCCGTGCGACGTGCAGGGCGGCGGCCGGCTGCCCGAGCCCGACGGCGACGTCGGCGGCGTGCCGCCGCAGCCCGCTGACCACCGGCACCAGCCCGCCGCCGGCGAGGTCCGCCGTCACGTCCGCCTGCCCGTACGACGGGTCGGCGCCCGGCGCGCCCGGCGGCACCCACATCTGCACGAACCGCGCGCCCGCGCCGGTGGCCAGCTCGGAGTGGCGGACGCCGCGGCCGGCGCTCATCCGCTGCACGACGCCTGGGACCAGCGAGCCGCCGTGCCCCGCGGTGTCCTCGTGCGCCAGCGCGCCCGACAGCACCCACGTGACGATCTCGACGTCGCGGTGCGGGTGCACCGGGTACCCGCCGTGCGGCCGCGCGACGTCGTCGTTGGCCACCACGAGCAGGCCGAACCCGACGTTGCCCGGGTCGTAGTGCGGCCCGAACGAGAACGAGTGCCGCGACACCACGCCGTCGCCGGGCGTGACGAACCGGTCCCCCGCCCGCCGGACCTCGACGCTCACAGCCCGGTGCGCGCGCCCGCCGACTCCATGCGGGCCAGCCACTCCCGCATGCGGCCGGCCGTCGGCGCCGTCAGCAGCAGCCCGGCGACGCTGAACAGCGCGCCGATGGCCACCGGCAGCCACACCCCGCGGGCGAACGAGTTGACCAGCCCGATCAGCGTCGGCAGCTCGGCGAAGACCAGGCTGATGAAGGCCGCGCTGCGCAGCTGGCCGGACGCCTTCACCTCGTCGGGCTCGGCGCTGACCGGCCACGGCCGGACGACGCGGCGCGGGACGAGGAACGCGGCGGCCAGGAAGACCACGCTCACCACGATCTGGCCGAACGCGTCGGTGCCCGTGCCCGGCTCGTCGCCGACGGTGAAGATCGCCACCATCGCGATGGCCACGACGCCGCCCAGCATGGCGAGACTCACCAACCGCAGCGCGCGGCCCAGGACGTCGGTGGGTGCGCCCTCGCCGGGCGATGTGGGGGTCGACATGGCCCGCAGCCTAGTGCCCGGCCGGATCCGGGCCCGACGCCGGACCGCCGCGATTGTGCGGTCACCACAACGGCAGCGGCCCTGGTCCACCGCCGCGGCGCCCCGGCCGCGTACGCTGCCGAGCATGCGGTCCACCTCCGACGCCGAGCTGCCCGGCGCCCACGGCACCAGCCGGCACGAGCGCTCCGTGCACCTCCTGGAGCGCGCGACCGGACGGCTCGCCACGGCGGCGATCGCCCGCATGGAGGACACCCTCAGCTGGTACCGCGCGATGCCGGCGGAGCAGCGGTCCTGGGTGGGCTTGGTGATCCAGGCCGGCATCGCCGCGTTCGTCGACTGGTACCGCAACGCCGACGAGTCCCGTCCCACCCCGACGGCGGACGTGTTCGGCACCGCGCCGCGCGACCTCATTCGCTCGATCAGCCTGCAGCAGACCGTCGAGGTCGTCCGGGTCGCGATCGAGGTCGTCGAGGACAACGTCGAGGACGTCGTCGGGCCCGACGACGTGCGCGACGTCCGCGAGGGCGTGCTGCGCTACTCCCGCGAGGTCGCGTTCTCCGCGGCGCACGTCTACGCCCGCTACGCCGAGGCGCGCGGCTCGTGGGACGCCCGGCTGGAGGCGACGGTCGTCGACTCCCTGCTGCGCGGCGAGGTCGACGAGGACGTGCGGTCGCGGGCGTCGGCGCTGGGCTGGACGGCGGCCAGCGGCGTCGTCGTCATCATCGGCCGGCCGCGGCCCGACGACGGCACCTCGGCCGACGAGATCCGCCGCTCGGCCCGGCACGCCGGATACGACGTGCTCACCGGCGGGCAGGGCGACCGGCTGGTCGCGGTGCTCGGCCGGGTCGAGGACCCGATGCAGGCGGCCACGGCCATCGTCACGCACTTCGGCCCGGGCCCGGTGGTCGTCGGGCCGCTGGTGCCCGACCTCGTCTCGGCGGCGACGTCGGCCCGGCCCGCCGTGACGGGGCTGCTGGCGGCGGCCGGGTGGCCCGACGCGCCGCGTCCCGTCGCGGCCGGCTCCCTGCTGCCCGAGCGGGCCCTCGCCGGCGACCAGGACGCGCTGAACGACCTCGTCGGCGAGCTCTACGTGCCCATCGCCGAGGCGGGCCCGGTCATCCTCGAGACGCTGGCCGCGTACCTCGAGACCGGCGCGTCCGTCGAGGCCGCGGCCCGGCTGCTGTTCGTCCACCCGAACACCGTCCGGTACCGGTTGCGGCGGGTCACCGACGTCGTCGGGCTGACCCCCACCGACCCCCGCGACTCCTACACACTGCGCCTCGCGCTGTCGCTCGGCCGGATGAATCCGCCGGTCATCGAGTGAGGGGTTGTGGGAAACCCCCAAACTTAGTGGGACGACCTTGTGACAGCGGCCGACCCCTTCTACGCCCGGGTAGCCGCGAGGCTAAAGGGGTGCTTGTGATCGTCGCCCCCGGTCAGGGGTCCCAGACGCCCGGGTTCCTCACGCCGTGGCTGGAGGACCCGTCGTTCGCGGCCCGCATCGACTGGCTGTCCGCCGTCGCCGGGCTGGACCTCGCCCACTACGGCACCGAGGCCGACGCCGACGCCATCCGCGACACCGCCGTCGCCCAGCCGCTGCTGGTGGCGTCGGGCCTGGTCGCGGCGCTCGCGCTGTTCCCGCACCCGGCCGACGGGTTCGCGGCGGTGGGCGCGGCGGCCGGGCACAGCGTCGGCGAGATCACCGCGGCCGCCGCCGTCCGCGTCATCACCGCCGAGCAGGCCATGGTGTTCGTCCGCGAGCGCGGGCGGGGCATGGCCGAGGCGGCCGCGAAGGAGTCCACCGGCATGACCGCCGTCCTCGGCGGCGATCCCGACGACGTCCTCGCGACGCTCGGGCGGCACGGCCTCACCCCCGCCAACGTCAACGGCGCCGGCCAGGTCGTCGCCGCCGGCACCGTCGCCCAGCTCGAGGCGCTGGCCGGCGACCCGCCGCAGGGCGCCCGGCTGCGCGCGCTGTCCGTCGCCGGGGCGTTCCACACCACGCACATGGCGTCGGCGGTGAAGCGGCTGCGGCACTACGCGCAGTCGATCAGCACCCACGACCCCCGCACGCTGCTGCTGTCGAACCGCGACGGCCAGGTCGTCCACGACGGCCGCCAGGTGCTCGACCGCCTGGTCGACCAGGTGTCCAACCCGGTCCGCTGGGACCTCTGCATGGAGACCATGGCCGACCTCGGCGTCACCGGCGTGCTGGAGATGCCGCCGGCCGGCACGCTGACCGGCCTGGCCAAGCGCGCGCTGCCCGGCGTCGAGACGTTCGCGCTGAAGACGCCCGACCAGCTCGACGCCGCCCGCGCGTTCGTCGAGCAGCACGGCGGCCAGCCCAGCGCGCTGGCCACCAACCCGACGTGGCGCCTCGTCATCGCGCCGGTGAAGGGCACGTTCGCCGCCGGCGGCGCCAAGACCGGCGACCACCTGGCCGCCGGCGACACCGTCGGCACTGTCAGCTCGCTGCGTGACGCCGTCGAGGTCACGGCCGGGCACGGCGGCACCATCATCGAATGGCTGGTCGAGGACGGCGATCCGGTCGCCCCCGGTCAGCCGCTGGTCCGGCTGCACCCCGAGGCGGTGGCGTGAACATGAGCGCACTCACGATCCAGTCCGAGCGGCAGCCGCGTGCTTCGCGCGTCCTCGGCATCGGCGGCTACCGGCCCACCCGGGTCGTCACCAACGCCGAGATCGTCGAGCAGATCGACTCCTCCGACGAGTGGATCCGCACCCGCTCCGGCATCGAGAGCCGCCGCTGGGCCGGTGAGGACGAGACCGTCATCTCGATGAGCCTCGCGGCCGCCCGGAAGGCGCTGGCCGACGCCGGCATCCAGCCCGAGCAGGTCGACTGCGTCATCGTCTCCACCGTCACGCACCTGTACCAGACCCCGTCCGCCGCCGCCCAGATCGCCTACGAGCTGGGCACCAACCGGGCCGCCGCGTTCGACGTCTCCGCCGCGTGCGCCGGGTTCTGCTACGGGCTGTCGCTGGCGTCCGACATGGTGCGCGTCGGCACCGCCGGCCACGTCGTCGTCATCGGCGTCGAGCGGCTGTCCGACCTCACCGACCGCACCGACCGGGGCACGGCGTTCCTGTTCGCCGACGGCGCCGGAGCCGCGGTCGTCGGACCGGCCGCCGGCGCCGCCGAGGCCGGCATCGGCCCCGTCGTGTGGGGCTCCGACGGCCAGCACCTCGACCACATCAAGCAGAAGGAGAACTGGCGCGACGCCCTGTTCGGCGAGACCGGTCCGCAGATGCCGCACCTGGTCATGCAGGGCAACCCGGTCTTCCGGTGGGCGTCGTACGAGATGGCGAAGGTGGCCCAGGAGGCGCTCGACGCCGCCGGCGTCACCGTCGACGACCTCGACGTGTTCGTGCCGCACCAGGCCAACATGCGCATCACCGACGCGATGGCACGCCAGCTCAAGCTGCCCGAGCGGGTCGCCATCGCTCGCGACATCGCCACCCAGGGCAACACCTCGGCGGCCTCGATCCCGCTGGCCATCGAGCGCATGCTCGAGACCGGCGAGGCCCAGAGCGGCGACCTCGCCCTCATCATCGGCTTCGGCGCGGGGCTGGTTTACGCCGGTCAGGTGATCCGCATCCCCTGACGCCACGCCACGTGCCCGCCCGACGGCGTGCGGGCACCTACGATCGTCACCGACCACGAATCGGTCACGAGGCATCATCCACACCAACGAGGAGAACGACAGACATGGCCACCACCGAGGAGATCCGCGAGGGTCTTGCCGAGATCGTCAACGAGATCACCGGCGTTCCCGCCGAGGACGTGCAGCTCGAGAAGTCCTTCACCGACGACCTCGACATCGACTCGCTGTCGATGGTCGAGGTGGTCGTCGCGGCCGAAGAGAAGTTCAACGTGAAGATCCCCGACGAAGAGGTCAAGAACCTCGCCACCGTCGGCGACGCCGTCACGTTCATCGAGAAGGCAGGGTCGTAAGCAGATGTCGCATTCCCAGGCACGAGTCGTCGTCACCGGGCTCGGCGCCACCACGCCCGTCGGGGGCGACGTAGCGTCGACCTGGGAGTCCCTGCTCGCCGGTCGATCCGGCGTACGCAAGCTGACCCAGGAGTGGGTCGCCGACCTGCCGGTGCAGATCGGTGCGCCGGTCGCCGTCGACCCCTCCGAGGTCCTCCCCCGCGTCGAGGCCCGCCGGCTGGACCGCTCGGCCCAGTTCGCCATCATCTGCGCCCGCGAGGCGTGGGCCGACGCCGGATTCTCCGGCAAGGCCAGTGAGGCGGGACTGGACCCCGAGCGCGTCGGCGTCGTCTGTGCCTCCGGCATCGGCGGGCTCACGACGCTGCTGTCCAACTACGACCAGTTGCTCGCGTCCGGCCCGCGCCGGGTGTCGCCGCTGGCCATCCCCATGCTGATGCCGAACAGCCCGTCCGCGAACGTCAGCATCGAGCTGCAGGCGCAGGCCGGCGCGCACACGCCCGTCAGCGCCTGCTCGTCCGGTGCCGAGGCGCTCGCCTACGCCGTCGACATGATCCGGCTGGGCCGGGCCGACGTCGTCGTCGCCGGCGGCACCGAGGCGGTCATCTCGCCGCTGCCGATCGCCGCGTTCGCGAACATGATGGCGCTGTCCAAGCGCAGCGACGACCCCACGGCCGTCAGCCGCCCGTTCGACAAGAACCGCGACGGCTTCGTCCTCGGCGAGGGCGGCGCGCTGATGGTGCTGGAGTCGGCCGAGCACGCTGCGGCCCGCGGCGCCCGCGTCTACGCCGAGATCGCCGGCGCCGGCATGAGCGCCGACGCCCACCACATCGCCCAGCCCGAGCCGACCGGCCGCGGCGTCATCACGGCGATCCGCAAGTCGCTGACCGACGCCGGCCTGTCGCCCGACGACATCGGCCACGTCAACTGCCACGCCACGTCCACCCCGACCGGCGACGCCGCCGAGTCGGTCGCGCTGAACGCCGTCTTCGGCGACCGCACGCCGTCGATCCCGGTCACCGCTCCGAAGTCGATGATCGGGCACCTGCTCGGCGGCGCCGGCGCGGTCGAGTCGCTGGCCACGGTGCTCACGCTGCACCACGGCCTGGTCCCGCCCACGGCGAACGTCGACGACGTCGACGACGACATCAACCTCGACATCGTCCGAACCACCCCGCGAAAGCTCGACGACGGTCCGCTGGCCGCGCTGAACGACTCGTTCGGGTTCGGCGGCCACAACGTCGTCCTGGCCTTCAGGAGGACCTGATGACGGCTCTGGCAGATCGTGCGGCATCGTCCAGTTCTGCCAGCCCGGCGGCTCGGGTGCCACGGGACCAGGACCCACGGCACCCCCGGCACCGGCTCACCGCTCTCTTCGACGAGGGTTCGCTCGAGCTGATCAGCGCCGACGACCTCAGCGGCATGCTCGCCGCCGTCGGCACGGTGCACGGCACCCCGGTCGTCGCGTTCTGTTCCGACGCCACGGTCATGGGCGGCGCCATGGGCGCCGACGGCTGCCGCGTCGTCGTCGACGCGTACGAGCGGGCGCTGGCCGACGGCGTCCCGATCATCGGGTTGTGGCACTCCGGCGGCGCCCGGCTGCCCGAGGGCGTGCTCTCGCTGCACGCCGTCGGGCAGATCTTCGCCGTCATGACCCGCGCGTCGGGCACGATCCCGCAGCTGTCCGTCGTGCTCGGCCCGGCCGCCGGCGGCGGCGCGTACGGCCCGGCGCTCACCGACATCGTCATCATGGGGCCCGAAGGGCGGGTCTTCGTCACCGGCCCCGAGGTGGTCCGCTCGGTCACCGGCGAGGACGTCGACATGCTGCGCCTCGGCGGCCCCGAGCCGCACGGCCGCCGCTCCGGCGTCGTCCACGTCGTCGCCAGCACCGAGCGGGAGGCGCTGGACCGGGCCCGGTCGCTGGGTGCGCTGCTCGGCTCGCAGAGGTCGCTGGACGTCTCCGCTGTCGCCGACCGCGACCTCGGCGTGCACTTCCCGGAGTCGGCGAAGCGCGCCTACGACGTCCACCCGATCGTCGCCGATCTGCTCGACGACGACACCGGCATCGAGCTGCACCCGCGCTGGGCGCCGAACATCACCACCACCCTGGGCCGCTTCGGCGGCCGCACCGTCGGCGTCATCGCGAACAACCCGCTGCGCCTCGGCGGCTGCCTCGACTCCACGTCCGCCGAGAAGGCCGCCCGGTTCGTCCGCATGTGCGACGCGTTCGGCGTGCCGTTGTTGGTCGTCGTGGATGTTCCCGGCTACCTTCCCGGCGTCGGCCAGGAGTGGGACGGCGTCGTCCGGCGGGGCGCGAAGCTGCTGCACGCGTTCGCCGAGGCGACCGTGCCGCGGGTGACGCTGGTGACCCGCAAGGTCTACGGCGGCGCGTACATCGCGATGAACTCGCGAGCCCTGGGCGCCACGCGCGTTCTCGCCTGGCCGACCGCCGAGGTCGCCGTCATGGGCGCCGTCGCCGCCGTCCGCGTCCTGCACCGGCGGAAGCTGGCCGAGGTGGCGCCCGAGGTGCGGCCACGCGTCGAGGCCGAGCTGGCCGAGGAGCACGCCCGCATCGCCGGCGGCCTCGACCGCGCCCAGGAGCTCGGGGTCATCGACGAGATCGTCACGCCCGAACGGACCCGCTCCGCCCTCGCCCGCGCCATCGCCGACGCCCCCGAGCGGCGGGGCGCGCACGGCAACATACCCCTCTGATCTCCCCGACCCTCCCGCCTCGCCAGGGCCGTCTGGCGGGGCGGGAGTTTCGCGTCGCGCCACCCACACGACGGAGCGCCCCGGACCGCGTTGGTCCGGGGCGCTCGACGTGGTGAGGCCGCTGTATTTCCCGGTCACCGGGCCGGGGACAACCACCGATGCCGGAGCGGCCACGTCTTGAGGTGTGTTACTTGACCGTGACCATACCGAGGACTCGGCGTCTTGTGAAGGCCCTGCCGGGGATCAATTTCGCCCCGCACGCTGGCCTGCTCAGACGACCTGGTGCAGCCACCGCACCGGCGCACCGTCGCCCGCGTACCGGAACGGTTCGAGCTCCTCGTCCCAGGGCGCGCCGAGCAGCCGCCGCAGCTCCTCCTCGAGGTCGACCTCGCCCATGGCCGCCTTCACGACGGCGGCCTTGATGCGGTCCTCGGGGATCATGATGTCGCCGTGGACGCCGGTCACCGCGTGGAAGACGCCGAGCTCCGGGGTGTAGGAGTAGCGGGCGCCCTCGCAGCCGGGGCTGGGCTCCTCGGTCACCTCGAAGCGCAGGTGCATCCACCCGCGCAGCGCGGACGCGATCTTGGCGCCGGTGCCCGACGCACCCTGCCAGGACAGCTCGGCGCGATACATCCCGGGGGCGGCCGGCTGCGCGCTCCAGTCCAGCTTCACGCGCACGCCAAGAGCGCCGGCCACTGCCCACTCGATGTGTGGGCACAAAGCCGACGTAGCGGCGTGGACGTACAGAACGCCACGAGTCGTCACCGGATCCTCCTGCGGTTCGAGGGACGCCTTCCCCTGCGACCTCGTTCCGCCCAGGTGAACCTGCGACGGCTCCATTGTGCACGACGAATCTTCCCGCCGCTACGTTCCCCCGCGCCTCTCCCCCGGCGTGTCCCGGCGCGTCCGGGCGTGTTCCGGGCGTGCCCCGACGTCTTCCAGGCCCGCCCTGACGCACCCCCGATGGCCCTGCCCGACAGCTTCACGGCGTCCGACACCAACGGGATCGGCCCGGCCCGGCCCCGCCCGCCGCACCCCGACAGGTCCCGGCAACCGTCGCGGGCGGCGACAGGCGGCGACAGGCGACCTCGCGCGGCCCGGCCGCTCCAAGCACGGCTCCAACGGCTCCCGGCCGGCGCAGCCCGGGGTGGCGTCCCGTGGAGTGGTGGAGTTCGTGGCCCGCTTGAGCGTCGTCGTGTCGACGGTGGTGTTGGGCGGCCATCGTGCGACGGTCAGTGAGACCTAGCGATGGAACTCACGGAAGGACACGACGCACGATGGCCTTGGACCATGCTGCCCTACTTGAGGTGCTCGAGGTGATGCGGGCCGCTGATGTGGATGATCGGGTCCGTACCGCGGCGCAGGGGATGTATCAGGCGTTGATCGATGCCGAGGCGACGGCGGTGATCGGTGCTGGCCCGTGGGAGCGCAGCGCGGAGCGGACCGCGCAGCGCAACGGCTCGCGACCCAGGGTCCTGACCACGACCGCGGGGGATCTGGAGTTGCGGATCCCGAAGCTGCGCACGGGGTCGTTCTTCCCGTCGCTGTTGGAGCGGCGCCGGCGGGTGGACCAGGCCCTGTTCGCGGTGATCATGGAGGCGTATCTGCATGGGGTGTCGACCCGCAAGGTCGATGACCTGGTCAAGGCGCTGGGCGCGGACAGCGGGATCTCCAAGTCGGAGGTGTCGCGGATCTGCGCCGATCTCGACGAAGAAGTGGGTGCGTTCCGGGACCGGTCGCTGGGCGAGACGACCTATCCGTACGTGTTCCTCGACGCGACCTACTGCAAGGCCCGGGTGAACCGCCGCGTGGTGTCCCAGGCGGTGGTCATCGCTACCGGCGTCACCGCCGACGGGCGGCGCGAGGTGCTCGGGTTCGACGTCGGCGACAGCGAGGACGGCGCGTTCTGGACCGCGTTCCTGCGCTCGTTGAAGGCCCGCGGGCTGGGCGGTGTCCAGCTGGTCATCTCCGACGCCCACACCGGCCTCAAGCACGCCATCGCCTCGGTGCTGATCGGCGCGGCCTGGCAGCGCTGCCGGGTGCACTTCCTACGCAACGTGCTCGCCCAGGTCCCCAAGGGCAACGCCGAGATGGTGGCCGCGGCGATCCGCACGATCTTCGCCCAGCCCGACGCCGAGCACGTGCACGAGCAGTTCGACGTCATCGCCACCATGCTCGGCCGGCAACTACCCAAGGTCGAACAGATGCTGCGCGACGCCAAGGACGATCTCCTCGCGTTCACCACGTTCCCGATCAGCCACTGGAAGAAGATCTGGTCCACCAACCCGCTGGAACGGCTGAACAAGGAGGTCAAACGCCGCACCGACGTCGTCGGAGTGTTCCCCAACCCCGCCGCCCTGCTCCGCCTGGCCGGATCGGTCCTCGTGGAGGCCCACGACGAATGGCAAGTCACCGCCGAACGCCGCTACCTCTCCGAAACCTCCATGGCCCTGCTCAACGCGCCGGCAACCAACAAGGAGGTGGCCAAACCCGAACTCATGACGGCATGATCAGCACACTGACCCCGCACAGTGGTCGAAGAACTCCACCACCCAGCGGGACGTCACCCAGCCCGGCCCGCCCTGGCGGGCGCCAGCGGGCACCGGAACCGTCCGGCGGGCCCGGCCCCGCCCCGACAGATCCCAGCAACCCTCGCGGGCATCGACCGGCGACCTGGCGCGGCCCGGCCGCTCCAAGCACGGCTCCAACGGCTCCCGGCCGGCGCAGCCCGGCCCGCCCTGGCGGGCGCCAGCGGGCACCGGAACCGTCCGGCGGGCCCGGCCCCGCCCCGACAGATCCCAGCAACCCTCGCGGGCATCGACCGGCGACCTGGCGCGGCCCGGCCGCTCCAAGCACGGCTCCAACGGCTCCCGGCCGGCGCAGCCCGGCCCGCCCTGGCGGGCGCCAGCGGGCACCGGAACCGTCCGGCGGGCCCGGCCCCGCCCCGACAGATCCCAGCAACCCTCGCGGGCATCGACCGGCGACCTGGCGCGGCCCGGCCGCTCCAAGCACGGCTCCAACGGCTCCCGGCCGGCGCAGCCCGGCCCGCCCTGGCGGGCGCCAGCGGGCACCGGAACCGTCCGGCGGGCCCGGCCCCGCCCCGACAGATCCCAGCAACCCTCGCGGGCATCGACCGGCGACCTGGCGCGGCCCGGCCGCTCCCGGTACGACCCCGACAGCTCCCGGCCGGCCCGGCCGCCTGCCTGGCCGGAGCTGTCGGAACGGTCCGACGGGTCCTGGCCCCGCCCGCCGCAACCCGACAGCTGCCGGCGCGGCCCGGCTCCGCCTGGCGGGCGCCAGCGGGTATCGGAACGGTCCGCCGGGCCCTGGCCTGTCCCGTCCGGGGCCGACGGGCCCCGGTGCGGCTCGTCGGCGCCCTGGACCCGTGCTGGCGGGCATTGGCGAGTTGCGTCGGGGCCTCCGGCGAGCCAGGCCCGGCCTGGGTGCGTCGGCGGGTCCGGCCCAGCCCGGCGGCCGCCTTCGGGCCCGCGCTGCGGGCGCTGGCGGGTTGCGTCGCGGTCAGCTGCGTCCCGGGAACCCGTGCTGGAGGCCGTCGGTGACGTCCCGCTGGGTGGTGGAGTTCTTCGACCACTGTGCGGGGTCAGTGTGCTGATCATGCCGTCATGAGTTCGGGTTTGGCCACCTCCTTGTTGGTTGCCGGCGCGTTGAGCAGGGCCATGGAGGTTTCGGAGAGGTAGCGGCGTTCGGCGGTGACTTGCCATTCGTCGTGGGCCTCCACGAGGACCGATCCGGCCAGGCGGAGCAGGGCGGCGGGGTTGGGGAACACTCCGACGACGTCGGTGCGGCGTTTGACCTCCTTGTTCAGCCGTTCCAGCGGGTTGGTGGACCAGATCTTCTTCCAGTGGCTGATCGGGAACGTGGTGAACGCGAGGAGATCGTCCTTGGCGTCGCGCAGCATCTGTTCGACCTTGGGTAGTTGCCGGCCGAGCATGGTGGCGATGACGTCGAACTGCTCGTGCACGTGCTCGGCGTCGGGCTGGGCGAAGATCGTGCGGATCGCCGCGGCCACCATCTCGGCGTTGCCCTTGGGGACCTGGGCGAGCACGTTGCGTAGGAAGTGCACCCGGCAGCGCTGCCAGGCCGCGCCGATCAGCACCGAGGCGATGGCGTGCTTGAGGCCGGTGTGGGCGTCGGAGATGACCAGCTGGACACCGCCCAGCCCGCGGGCCTTCAACGAGCGCAGGAACGCGGTCCAGAACGCGCCGTCCTCGCTGTCGCCGACGTCGAACCCGAGCACCTCGCGCCGCCCGTCGGCGGTGACGCCGGTAGCGATGACCACCGCCTGGGACACCACGCGGCGGTTCACCCGGGCCTTGCAGTAGGTCGCGTCGAGGAACACGTACGGATAGGTCGTCTCGCCCAGCGACCGGTCCCGGAACGCACCCACTTCTTCGTCGAGATCGGCGCAGATCCGCGACACCTCCGACTTGGAGATCCCGCTGTCCGCGCCCAGCGCCTTGACCAGGTCATCGACCTTGCGGGTCGACACCCCATGCAGATACGCCTCCATGATCACCGCGAACAGGGCCTGGTCCACCCGCCGGCGCCGCTCCAACAGCGACGGGAAGAACGACCCCGTGCGCAGCTTCGGGATCCGCAACTCCAGATCCCCCGCGGTCGTGGTCAGGACCCTGGGTCGCGAGCCGTTGCGCTGCGCGGTCCGCTCCGCGCTGCGCTCCCACGGGCCAGCACCGATCACCGCCGTCGCCTCGGCATCGATCAACGCCTGATACATCCCCTGCGCCGCGGTACGGACCCGATCATCCACATCAGCGGCCCGCATCACCTCGAGCACCTCAAGTAGGGCAGCATGGTCCAAGGCCATCGTGCGTCGTGTCCTTCCGTGAGTTCCATCGCTAGGTCTCACTGACCGTCGCACGATGGCCGCCCAACACCACCGTCGACACGACGACGCTCAAGCGGGCCACGAACTCCACCACTCCACGGGACGCCACCAGGCCGTCGGCGGGTGCGGCTCAGCCCAGCGGCTACTCAGCCGCCCTGGTCGGCGTCGACGGGTCCGGTCCGGCCCGCTCACCGGCGCTCCACGACCTTCTGGCGTCCCTACCGGCGCAGTGGAGGCTCGATATTCAGTTCGCAGTGTCGATGAGCACCTCCTCTGCGTCGAAGTACCGGCGGATGACATCGGCGTCGGCGGCGATGGCGGGGTGGTCGGCCCAAGTGGGCGGCAGCCCGCCGAACGGCGACACCGTCAGGGTGAGACGGCCGCGGGTGGCGCGGCGCCGCCAGGTGCCGACGATCTCGCCGTCCCACAGGACGATGCCGGGATTGGCCGTCGCCGCCCAGACCTGCCGGCGGGCGGCGGGGTCGGGCAGGAGGAAGTCGCGGTCGGCCAGTTCGGTGAGCGGATCGTAGGGACCGAGCAACCGCGGCTCGCCGGGCTCCGGCGGAGCCTCGAGCAGCGAGAGGTCCGCCGCGAGCACCCAGCCACGCCGGCCATCGACCTCGACGTCGGTGAGGTCGGGCCCGGCCAGCGACCACCACCGCTTCGCCGCCGCCGGCGCGAGCGACAGCCAAGTCGCAAGGTGGGCCGGACGCACCGGCCCGGCCGCGTGGACGAATCGGCGGACGAGCTCGGCCCGCGCCGCGTCCGTCCCGCCGCCTGGACCAGCAGAGCCGCCCGCACCGCCCGAACCGCCTGGACCAGCCGATCCGCCCGCACCGCCCGAACCGGCAGCACCGGCTGAGCCGCCCGAGCCAGCCGAGCCGTCTGAACCGGCCGAGCCGCCCGCACCGCCTGAACCGGCCACACCGGCCGCGCCAACCGCACCGGCCGCCCCAACCGCCCCAACCGCGCCGCCCAGGCCGGCCCTCGCGTCGTCGGGGTCGGCGGTCAGCACCCGGAACCGGAACACCTTCGGCGACTCGACGTCGATGACGAGGGCGGCCTGCAGCGTGGCGTACCGGAACAGCGCGTCCTGCACGTGATGCACGCCGCACCCCTGACACCACGGCGCCAGCCGCCGGTCGACCCGGGGTGTGACGGCGCCGGACAGCTCGCCCTTGGTTCGCGCCACTCCGTCGGCCATGACGTCGCGCATGACGGCGGCGACGGTGTCGACGGCGGCGCCGAAGCCGGTGCCGAGGGCGGCACCGAACGGGCCGATCGCCTGCTTCGCCAATTCCGCTCCGTCGTCGATGCGCAGGGCGGCGGCCAGCAAGCCGAGGTCGTCCGATCGGTGCACATGCATGGCGGCTCGCACCGAATGCACCAGTACGCCCCGATCCGGAGCGGCCACAGACGCCCCGCGCAGGGCCAGCGCGAGCCGCGCCGAGGCACCTACCGGATGGTCCTGCACGCCCGTGAGCAGCACCGACCTCGGGCCCGACAGCCCGCCGGCCGCGGCTCGATAGGCGAGTACCTGCGCACGCGTGATCATGAGCCCACCCTGCCACCCGCCACCGACAGCCTCAGAATGCCATCCATAGTCTGTCGACCCATAGTTCCCACGACCCCGACCGTGGACGAGTGTCCACGACCGAGGAGTACGCCCGCGGCCTGCGCGAGGCGTTCGGCGCCCGGCTCCAAGAGCTGCGCGACGCCGCCGAGCCTGAGCTGAGCCAGGAGGCCCTGGCCATCGCCGCCGGCCTGGATCGCTCGTACGTCGGGATGCTCGAGCGCGCCGAGCGGACCCCGTCGATCTTCGTCGTGCACCTCCTAGCAGGGGCGTTGGGGCGATCGGCCAGCGATCTGCTGCCCGATCACCCGCCACCCGTTCTGCCCACTGTGCCCGAATAGCGCCCTCACCCAGACTCGCCGAACCCGGGCATGCTACTCATAGTCTGTAGATCTTGGAGGGGGCGACCCGCAGCGTAGACGAGTGCCCCAGCCTCCCGACGACGAGCGCCGCGCCCTCAGCGCGTTCGGCACTCGCGTCCGGGAGCTCCGCCGTGAGCTGGGCCTCAGTCAGGAGGACCTCGCCGACCGCGCCAACCTCCATCGCACCTACGTCGGCTCGATCGAGCGCGGCGAACGCAATGTGGCGCTGCTGAACATCCATCGGCTCGCCCGCGCCCTGGGAGTTACCGCCCGCGATCTGCTCTGACGCCGGCGGGTGCTCTCCATAGTCTGTCGACGAAACGATCATCATGCCTCGACGGTGAGGGGATGCCCGCACACGACGACGTCAAGACCCGCAAGGCCGAATTCCTCATGGCCTTCGGCGAGACGGCGCGCGCCCGCCGCACGGCGCTCGGACTGACGCAGCGACAGCTGGACGCCCGCATGGGCTACCGCGGCAAGTTCTCCGGCGGCGTCGAACGCGGCACCCGCAATCTGACGCTGGACAACCTCTACCTCTTGGCGGCAGCGCTCGAGACCAACCCGTGCGACCTGCTGACCGGCACCCAGCAGCCTCCGCCCGCCACCTGACGTCCGCAGCTGACGTCCGGCCCTTGCCGTCACAGACCCGGGTCGCTGTACGGACCCCAGCGCTCGAGTGAATCGAAACTGGCGTCGGCGAGCGCCGGATCGCGCAGGTCGACCACATACACCCCGCGCCACAGGTAGAAGCCGATGCCTTCCAGCAGCGCCCCCATCCGCAGGCAGGCCAGCTCGGCCGATACGCGGTCGGCGGCGGTGGCGCGGAAGTCGGCGGGCGAGAGGCGGCAGACGGCGAGCCGCGCCGTCGTGGCGAACCGCCCCAACGCCGCCGCGATCAGCGGTGCGGCCAGGCCGTGACCGCGCCACGACTCGGCCAGCTCGAACCGCTTCAGGATCACCATGCGCGGCAATCCCTCGCTGATCTGATCGTCCAGGTCGGGGACCAGGGTGCCTTCCGCGAGGTCGATGACGGTCTCGGCGATGAACTCCAGTGCCCACTCCCCCAGCTCGATGCTGTCGAGGAGGTTGCGGTCGCCGTTGAGATCGGCGACGACCAGGGCGAAGTCGCCGACGTGGCGGTGCTCAGCGCGGCACACGTCGAGCTTCCACACGTCCGCGGACACGTGCCAGTGCTCGGGAAGATCGTCCTCCTCGAGCGTCTGCCACCAGAGCATGCGGTGGGTGACGTTCAGTTCGATCGACATCGGGTTCGCAGGCAGCTCGGCCATGTCCGGTTACCTCGCTCGCACGGCATGGTGGGCAGACAGGGTCTCTGGCTGGCCGGGGTCGCAGCCGACAGGGCGATCACGAGCGGGTGTCGAGCACCTCACCACCTCGTTCGAGGTGACCGGGCGGGCTCCGGCTCTTGATCGACCATTCTCCTATGACACAGGCGATGCGCAACCTGGGGACGTGCCGTCGCCCGCCGGACCGGCGCCATAGGTCTGCCCGTGCCGCGGCGTGCGACCCCATCCCCGAATCTGCTACTCATCGTCTGTCGACTCGAAGTCTGCCACAAACCCGGATGCACGCCCACCGATTCAAGCGATTTTCGGCTACGTCGCCGTCAGACGATGGTGCCGCGGTCGATGGTGTTGCTACCCAGCCACTGGCGCCACGCGCACCCACCGCCCCAGCACGTACGCCAGCGTCGCCGCCGGCTCTCCATGCCGTCGACGCGCCGCGAGCCACCCTGACCTCATCCGACGCCGCGCACCGAGACGCAGGAGGGCCGCCGCGGACCGTGTGGTCGATGCCAACGCTCACGAGGAGCCGGCGCAGGCGTGGGTCGACGGGTCACCGGGAGCCACGAGGCAGTGTTGCCGTCACAGGCACCCCGTCGGCGCTCTGGCGAACCGAGGCGGGTCGATCGGGCCCCGGGAACGGGGCAAGATCGAGCACGTTTTGTTTAACGAAACTGATGCTCCACTTGGCAAATCTCGCTACGATTGACGGAGACCATGCCAGGGGCGAGTTCGCAGCGATGCCTGCGGTACGGATCAGGTGATGGGATCTGCAGGATTGCCGGCGTGACGGGTCCGCAAAACTGGCCCCTGGTAGATGATCTTGATTCCGGTATCTTCTGAAACTGCAGGTTCAGGTCCAGAACCATGGAGGCGGCGTCATGCCACGCAGTCGGCCCGCAGGCCGTAACTCAGACGATCTCGACCCCGAGTCCGCCGACGAGCACATCGATGTCCACGCCGCGCCCGATCCGGCCACCGCTACCCCGGAACAGGCCCGCAAGTACAACAACCGATCCGTCGAACGGGTCGTCTCGATGCTCAACGTGCTCCAGGAATCACCGGAGCCCATGTCGCTCGTCGAGATCCACCGCTCCATCCGCATGGCCAAGGCCACCGCGTTCCGCTACCTGTGGACGCTGGAGAAGCACCGCTATGTCGAGCGCGACGGCGACGGCCGCTACCGGCTCGGCCTCGGCTTCGTCGGTATGCAGTCCCGCGACCTCGAGGTCCTGCAGGACCGCGCCCGGCCATGGCTGGAGCGCTTGCGCGACGAGACCGGCGAGACCACGAACCTGGGTGTTCTCGACGGCACCGCTGTCCGCTACGTCGAGGTTGCCGAGAGCTCGCGCGCCGTGCGCATGGTGAGCGTCAGCGGCAGCCGCGACCCGCTGCACTGCACCGCGCTGGGCAAGGCCATCGCCGCACAGCTGCCCGCATCCCAGGTCACCGAGCTGCTCGAGCAGGTCGACCTCAAGCCGCGTACCAGCCGTACCATCACCTCGTCCGACCAGTTGCTCGACGAACTCGACCGCATCCGACGCCAGGGCTACGCGATCGACGACGGCGAGAACGAAGAGGACGGCCGCTGCGTCGCCGTCGCGATCCTCGGCACCCGGCTGCCCGCCGCGCTGAGCGTCAGCGCGCCGGCCAGCCGGTTCGCGATGGGCGACGTCCCGGGGGTCGCCGCCCGGCTGACCGAGATCGCCGATGCGCTGGCCGGCGACCCCAATGGCCAGAGCATCGGCGGCTGACCCGGCCCGCCCGCGGTGCGGAGGCGGGCGGCCCGGGCCGGTGGCCCGGACGAGATCGCGACGAGAGGACGGGCCAATCGACGATGGTGAACACGATCCAGCCGCGCCTGCTGGTCCACTGCCGCTCGGGCGTCGGCGAGGGTCCCGTCTACGACACCGCCACCGACACCCTGTACTGGGTCGACATCCCGGCCGGTCACCTGTGGCGCTGGGACCGCGCCAGCCGTGACGTCGCGTACCGGCAGATCGGTGAGCCCCTGGGCAGCATGGCGCTCATCGAGGGCGGCGGATACCTGCTCGCGAGCCGTCGCGGCCTCCTGGTGCTGCCCGGCTGGAACGATCTGCCCGTCCTGTGGCAGCAGATCGAACCCGATCGTGCCACCCAGTTCAACGACGGCAAGTGCGATCCGGGCGGGCGGTTCGTGGCCGGGACCGCCGCACACGACCCGCGCTTCACCGGCACGCTCTACCGCGTCGACGCCGACGGCAGCACAGCGGCGCTGGTCGACGGCATCGGCATGTCCAACGGCCTCGACTGGAGCCCCGACGGCCGCTGGTTCTACCACGCCGACACCATCGCGCAGACGGTCAACCGGTACCGGTGGGACGCCGTCGCGGGTGTCCCCTCAGATCCCGAGCCGTTCATCGAGATCCCGGCGGGCGACGGCCTGCCCGACGGCCTCACGGTCGACACCGAGGGCTGTCTCTGGCTGGCCGTCTGGGGCGCTGGCGAGGTCCGCCGCTACGCCCCCGACGGCCGCCCCCTCGGCGCCGTCTCCGTACCCACCCCGAACGTGTCCAGCTGCGCGTTCGGCGGTCCGCACGGCAACGAGCTGTACATCACGACGGCGGCCCAGGCGGCTCCGTCGTACGGCCGCCAGGGCCGGCTGGCCGGCGACGTCTTCGTCGTCACCACGCCGGTCCAAGGGCAGCCGCACAGGTCGTTCCCCCGGCACGGGATCCCGCAACGGCTGTTCGAGCCCCGGCCGTACGAGCTCGACTGACGCCGATATGCGAGCCGGGAGGCCGAGGGCCACTGCCGGACGAGGTGGTCCATGGCGGCGGGCAGCCGCCAGGACCGATCACGACGAAAACAGTCCCCACACCGTGGTGTCGATGATGGTCGCGCATTCGCGAGTCGGCGCGTTGTCGTCGACCAGCAAATCCTCGAGACGTATTCTCCTTCGGCTCATGTCGCACACTCCCAGTCGCATCACTGAGGTCAGCGTGACAACCTCCGGCCGACTCGGACAGGGAACGACTCTCACCCCGATACACGGTGCTGACCTGGTGAAACATCGACGTCAGCGGATGAACCGACTCTTTTCGCAAAGTGGACAGTGTTCGTCGCGAAGTGCACCGGCGAGGGAACGAAGGTCGCCGTAATCTCCGAGCAGGAGGCCAGCGCATTACCCCCGGAGCAGTGCCTCCGAAAGAGGTGTGTACAGACATGAACGCGGAATCGCACGGCGCACCTGAACAGCCCATCGGACAGATGATCCGCTCAGCCCGGCAGCGTCTGCGCATGAGCCAGTACACCCTGGCCGACCGCCTCGCGGCCATCTCCGGCAAGCCCACGATGGGTCGTGACCGCGTCGCCCGGTGGGAACGTGGCAGGCAGGTGCCGCGGCGCGAGTGGCGGAAGTGGCTCGCGGTGGTCCTCGAGGTCCCGGCCGAGCACCTCGACGCAGGGGCAGCCACGGCCCGGCGGCAGAGCCGGCTGGGACACGCGGTGGCGGTCGCCCCGCCACCGCAGAACGGCATCGCCCGTCGGCCGCAGGGCACGCCGGCGCTGCTGCCCGTGTTCCGATCGCGGGTCCAGGCCGGCATCCTCGCGGCCACCCTGCTGAACCCAGACCGCGCCTTCAGCCTGACGGAGCTGGCCGACCACGCCGGCGGCTCACTAGCGTCGGTGTCGAAGGAAGCCAAGCTGCTCGAGGATGCCGGCATCCTGACCAGGCGTAACGACGGCGCCATCCGGCTCATGCGGGCGGCCACCGACCGCACGACGATCGGGCCGCTCACCGAGTTGATCCGTGGCACCTACGGCGTGCCGCAGATCGTCGGCGAGGAGTTCGGCCGGGTCACCGGCGTCGCCCGCATCGCGCTGACCGGCACCTGGGCGGAGCGGTTCGCCGGCGTCGTCGGGCCGGAGCCCGACGTCATCCAGGTGCGACTGACCCCCGACGACGACCACACGCCCGGGCGGCCGGAACTCATCGCGGCGGCCCGCAGGGCCGAACGACGAATACATCGGCGGGTCGCGTTCGCTCTGATCGGGCGGCCGGACTACGGCGTCCGGCGGGTACCGGCCGGCCACGAATCGCAGCCGGCCGTGCGAACGCTCCCCCGGCCCCGGCCGTTGGAACGGCTGCGCATCCCCCGCCAGCGCGGTCGCGTGTCAGTGGTCCACGTCGCGCCGCCGGCATCAGCCGAGAGCGCGCCCGCCGCGTCCCGCGGCTGGCCGGACGGCATCGAGGTCATCGCGGAGCTGCTGGCCGGCAATCGGCTGGAGCTGTTCAGCGGGCCGGCCGCCGACGCACGGCCCTACCTCGACCTCGCCACGCACCACCTGACGGCAGCGGAGGACGTCATGGCGGCATCGGCGGGCTCGGCGTTCGTGCTGGTCTGCCAGGCGGCACAACTGGTGGGATGCGGACTGCTGGCGGCGCAGGGACTGCGGCCGGCGCCGGGCCGCGACGGCGAGGTCGTCGCACGGTCGGTCATCGCCCAGTTCGGCGACCGGTTCGGTCACCTGGAGCTTCTGCGCCAGCGGCAGCTGAGCCTGGGCCGCCCGGTCGGCCGGGACAACCGGGTCAGCGACGCCGACGTCGAGGCCGCGCTGACCGCCGTCCGGTCGCTGGTGGACGAGGCGCGCACGCTGGCGCCGCAGCTGGACCTGTTCGGCTGACGCAGGTCTGAGGCGACAGCGGGCAACGGACGCGGGACCATCACAGGCGGTCGAGTGGACGCGCTCAGATCGCCGCGTTGCCGTTCACCGCGCCAGTGTTTCCGATGGCAGCTCCCCGTACTGCTTGACGTACAAGGCGGCGAACCGGCCGGGATGGCCCAGGCCCCACCTGGCGACAACCCGGGCAACCGTCGTCGTGTCACGTTGGGAGGCGAGCAGTTCCTCACGCGCCCGCCGCATCCGCACCGACCACAGGTATTCGCGCGGTGTGACGCCGACGTGTTGCCGGAAAGCGAGTTGGAGGGCCCGCACACTCACCTGAGCCAGCTTGGCTAGGCTCGCGACAGTGTGCTCCCATTCGGGGTGGTTCTCGATCATCTCGCGGACCATGGTGACGGCACGATTCGGAATCGGACTGAGCTGCGACGCGGTCAGCAGGTGCGAGTAGTTGTGCGGCTGCGCAACGAGAAGTGAGGTCATGAGCAAGTCCTCGAGCTCAGTGAACACCAGAGGATTCGTGACCATGCTGCCGTCGGTGCGATCGAGCTCGTCGACCAGCAGGCGGAAGTGCCCCGCCCACATACGGCCGGATCCCGTGCTGATGTCCATACCGAGGTCGAACCGAAGCGGTTTCGGCAGTGGCGCGCCGGTGAGGTGACGCAGGTGCGCTTCGAGCGCCGGCCGTTCCAGGCGCAGGATGAGTTGCGCACAATCTGTCGACCAGCGCTGAGTGAGCGGGATCGTGGGCGAGACCACAGAAGCGGTATCGGGCGTGGACAGCAGTTCTTCGCCGCCGTACTGGACCAGGCTCTGGCCGGCCAGCGGCACCTGGACGACGAAGAAAGACCCTAGCTCGCCCGGTTCGATGAGTACGCCGCCACCGTAGGTCACATAGTTGGCCGCGAGGCGGTCGAGACGCTTCGTGTGCATGCGTGCGCGCACTTTCGTGCACCCGCCAGCCAGATCCAGTCGATGAGGCACGAAGACCTGGCCCACGAGGTCGCGGGCGTCGTCGAGATCCTCGGTGTAGAACAACTCGAACCGTTGCAACGGTGGTGCGATCATGGCGGGTTCCCCTGCGGATTCTCCCCGACCTCGGAGCGGGCACCCAGCCTCGGCCGCGAGAATGCCGCGCGGCGCGTCAACAGCCCTGGCCGGGCAGGACTCCGTCACGATAGCCCCGCACAGAGCCGGCCGTCACGACCGCAGAGTGTCACAGATGCAGGCCAATTGTCACAAGATCGTCGGTGTCTCGAATTGGCCCCTACCTGCGACGCTTCACGTTCGTACAAGCTTGATGACGTCGAGTCGCACCGCGCGAAGGGACTATCCGTGCCCGCGTTCATGGAGCCGTTCCGCATCAAGGCCGTCGAGCCGATACCGTTCCCCAGCCTGACCGAGCGCCGTCGCGCGCTGCGGGAGGCCGGGTTCAACCTGTTCCGGGTGCCGGCTCGCGCCATCACCATCGACCTGCTCACCGACTCGGGGACGAGCGCGATGTCAGCGGCGCAGTGGGCCGCCCTCATGGTCGGCGACGAGTCGTACGCGGGCGCGCGGTCGTACGAGCGGTTCGAGGCGGTGGTGCGTGAGCTGACCGGCTACCCGGAGGTGATCCCCGCGCATCAGGGGCGGGCGGCCGAGCGGATCCTGCTCGGCCGGTTGCTGCGGCCCGGCGACGTGTCGGTGGCGAACACGCATTTCGACACGACGCGGGCCAGCGTGGAGGCGGCCGGCGCCGAGGCCGTCGACCTCCCGGCCGAGCAGACCGGCCCGGCGCCGTTCGGCGGCGACCTGTCCGTTCCCGCGCTGCGCGATCTGCTGTCCGGGCCCGGCGGCTCCCGGGTGCGGTGCGTGGTGCTGACAGTGACGAACAACGCAGGCGGCGGGCAGCCGGTGTCGCTGGGCAACGTCGCCGCGGTCCGCGAACTGTGCGACCGGCACGGCGTGACGCTGCTGCTGGACGCGTCGCGGTTCGCGGAGAACGCCTACCTCATCACCGAGCGCGACCCGGCGCACGCCGGCCGGGCCCCCCGCGACGTCGCCCGCGAGGTGTTCGCCCTCGCCGACGGCTGCTGGGCGAGCCTGAAGAAGGACGGGGTGGCGAACATCGGCGGGCTGATCGCGCTGCGCGATGCCGAGCTGGCCCGCCGCTGCCGCGACGAGCTGATCGCCGTCGAGGGATTCCCGACGTACGGCGGACTGGCCGGGCGCGACCTGGAGGCGCTGGCCCAGGGCCTGCTCGAGGTGACCGAACCGGACTACCTGCGGTATCGCGCTCAGACGACCCGGTGGTTCGGCGACCAGCTGGCCGAGGCCGGCCTGCCCGTGCTGCAGCCCACCGGCTGCCACGCCGTGTACGTCGACGCCGCGGCCCTGCTGCCGCACGTGCCGCCGCACCGGCTACCCGCGACGGCGCTGGCCAACGAGCTGTACCTGGCCGGAGCGGTGCGGGTCTCCGAGCTGGGGACGCTGGTGTTCGGCCGACCGGCGCCGGACGGCGGCGACGATCTACCGGCGCCGCGCGAGCTCGTCCGGTTCGCGCTGCCCCGGCGGGTCTACACCAGGAGCCACCTCGAGTACGTCGCCGAGAGCGCGGCCACCGTCGTGGCGAAGGCGGCGGAGATCCCGGGCTACCGGATCGTCGAGCAGACCGGGCCGCTGCGGCACTTCACGGCCGTGCTCGCGCCCGGCGAGCCCGCCGGGCCAGCCGGGCGGCTCGAGCGGCCCGTTCCAGGTCCGACGAGGCCACGTCCAGGACCTGGCTGATCCACTGCCGCCAGTACGGGCCGGGGATGCGTTTGCCGCGCTCCCAGCGGGCGACCTCGTCGCGGGTGAGCGCGCCGTTGCCGGAGATGCGAACGAGCTCGTCGGCGACGCCGTACTGGCTGTAGCCGAGCCGGCCCCGGGCCTGGCGGATCACGGTGCCGACGGTCTCATCGGGGGACGTCGCGCCTGCGGTGCGGACGATCATCTTCACACATCGAGCCTGATCAATCGTGCGCGGGCATGCCAGGACAGAACACGAAGAGTCCTGTCCAGTTCGCGAAAAGCCGCAGGTCAGCGGGTCATCTCAGGCGAGTGCAGAAAATCGGCCCCCTCCCCATCGCGCTGCCTGGGTGTCACGCTGGATGATCGACTCCATCCCCGGGGAGGCGTACGTGAACCGCCCGCTCGTCACGCTGGTGAACCCGAATCTGGTGCACCCGCCCATCACGCCGTATGCGCTGGACATCCTCACCACGTCACTCGAGGCCGCCGGCTTCGAGGTGGACGTGGTCGACCTGACGCTGGTGCGCGACCGGTGGCGGCACACCGTCGCGGCCTACTTCGGTGAGCACCGGCCGGTGCTGGTCGGCATGACCTTCCGGAACACGGACACGATCTACCCGCAGGAGCAACGCGTCTTCCTCGACTCCCACCGCGACATCGTGCGCGAGGTACAGCGGTGGACGACGGCGCCGATCGTGGGCGGCGGGGTGGGGTTCTCGTCGATGCCGTTCGCGCTGGTCGACTGGTTCGGCATCGACTACGGCGTCAAGGGGCCGGGCGAGGTGACGCTGGTCGAGCTGGCGACGATGCTGGCCAACGACGACTCGCCGGCGAAGGTGCCCGGACTGATCATCAACCTCGGCCGCGGCGACGTCCGGCAGATCCCGCACCGCACGCAGCTGACGGCGGACGGCCGGGTCGACCTGGTGAACCGGTCGACGCCGTACACGCGGCGCTCCGGCGTGCCGGACAAGGTCGACAACCTCGCCTACTACGAGCGCGGCGGGCTGGGCAACATCCTGACGAAGAACGGCTGCACGTTCGCCTGCGCGCACTGCGTCGAGCCGGATGCCAAGGGCAACCGGTTCGCCCGCCGCGCCGAGGCTGCCGTCGTCGACGAGATGGAGCTGCTGACGGCGCAGGGCGTGCACGACCTGCACACGACCGACAGCGAGTTCAACCTCAACATCGCGCACAGCAAGGCGGTGCTGCGCGAGATCGTCCGGCGCAAGCGCACCGACCGGTACTCGCCGCTGCACGACCTGCGATTGTGGATCTACGTGCAGCCGGCGCCGTTCGACGAGGAGTACGCGGCGCTGCTGGCCGAGGCCGGCTGCGCGGGCATCAACGTCGCGCCCGACCACGTCCGCGACGACGTCCTGAACGGCTGGAAGGTGACCGGCCGCGGCACCCGGTTCTACGGCTACGCCGACGTGCAGCGGCTGTGCGAGCTGGCGACGCGGTACGGGATGCTGACGATGGTCGAGGCGCTGCTCGGCATGCCCGGCGAGACCGCCGAGACCATGCACGACTGCGTCGACGGCCTGCTCGCGCTGGACGCGACGGTGGTCGGCTTCACGCTCGGCCTCCGCGCGTTCCCGTACTCGCCGCTGGGCCGCGACCTCGCCGCCCGCAGCGGCGGCACCCGCGCCGTCCCCGGCCTGCAGTCCAACACCGCGACGGCGCCGATCCTGCTGTCGACGCTGGAGCAGTGCCACAGCCGGGTGGAATACGAGCGGCAGTTCATGTTCGACCCGATGGGCGGGTTCCGGCCGGTGTACTACTTCTCCCCCGCGCTGCCCGAGGGCGCCCGGAACACCCGCTCCGGCGACCGCTGGCTGACCAGCCTCGAGCTGCTGTGGGAGTGGGTGCCGCTGCGCGACCGCCCGCGGGTCATGCTGCCGACGGCGCCCGGCCTGACGCCGGAGGACAACAACTACGCCGACAACCCGTTCCTGCTCCGGCTGACGGAACTGGGCTACAAGGGCGCCTTCTGGTCACACTGGCCGCTGCGCGCGGAGATCATGGGCGGCACCGTCCCGGCCTGAACCCGGTGACGGTGCCGCCTGACCACGCTTCAGATGGTGCGGACGTTCTCCGCCTGCGGGCCCTTCTGGCCCTGGGTGATGTCGAACTCGACCCGGGCGTTGTCCTCGAGCGTGCGGAAGCCGCTGGATGCGATCGCGCTGTAGTGCACGAAGACGTCCGCGCCGCCACCGTCCTGTTCGATGAAGCCGAAGCCCTTCTCACCGTTGAACCACTTGACAGTGCCCTGCGCCATGCTGTGTTGCTCCTCTTCGTGGGTAAGTCTCAACCGCCGCAGACCCTAGCACGCCGCTGACCGGCCCTATTGCTGCCGCTCCCGGGCGCGTCGCTTGCCCTCGCGCATGGCGGCGACCCGCGCGACGGGAATGGTGTGGCCTTCGTCGACGAGGTCGGAGGGGAGGCGCTGGGGCGCCGGCATGGCCGCGGCCCAGGGATCGTCGCCGCCGAGGAGGGAGGGGGCGGTGTGGACGGTGAAGTCGAGCGGGGAGACGGAGTCGAGGCGGTCCCAGCCGACCGGGAACGAGACCGGCAGGCCCGGCCGCAGCCGCGGGCTGTACGCCGCGACGACGGTGGCGCCGCCGGCCCGGGTGGAGTCGAGGAACACCTTGCCGTCGCGGTCGTCCTTGATGTACGCCGTGGTGGCCAGCGCGGGGTCGAGCCGCTCGGCGCGGGCGGCCAGCGCGCGCGTGGCGGCGGCGACGTCCTCGTGGGAGTGCGGCTCGAGCGGCACGAAGATGTGCACGCCCTTCGAGCCGCTGGTCTTCACCGCGCCGGCCAGGCCGTCGTTCTCGAGGGCGCGGCGGACGAGGTGGGCGGCGGCCGCGGCGACGGCGAACGGCTCGCCCTCGGGCGGGTCGATGTCCATGATGAGGTGTGTGGGGACGTCCCACCGCTCGGCCAGCACCAGCGTCGGGTGGTACTCGACGGCCCGCTGGTTGGCGAACCACAGCAGCGTGCGGCGGTCGTTGCACAGCGCGTACGACACCTCGCGCTTGGACGCCTGCGCCCACAGCTTGACGGTCGGGATCCAGGACGGCGCGTACTTGGGCACGTTCTTCTGCATGAAGCCGGGCTGCCCGGGCCGGACCCGGACCACCGACAGCGGCCGGCCGGCCAATCCCGGCAGCAACCGCTCGTGCACGGCGTCGAGGTAGTCGACGAGGTCGCGCTTGGTGGCACCGTCGTCGGACAGCGGCTGGTCGAGGTGGGTCAGCGGGACGCCGTCGCGTTCCTCGTCGGCGCTCATGGAGCCAACCTATCCCGCGACGAGGCGCACACCCCAGGTGAGCGTCCACGTCTCGTCGGGCAGCAGCCAGCGCAGCGCCTCGCCGGTGCGCAGCGCGTTCGGCGGCGCCGTCATCGGCTCGACGGCGACGGCGTCGACGGGGCCGTCGGGGCCCGGGAAGTAGTCGGTGACCCACAGCTGGACGTAGCCGAACGCGGGCTCCTGCCACAGCTCCAGAGTGCGGCCGTCGGGCGCCCGCAGCGACGTGGTGACGACGCCGCCGGCGACGTCGAGGTCGGTGAAGCAGCCGTGCGCCGTCCCCTCGCCGGGCCGGACGCCGCCGCGCAGGTCGTGTCCGGTGCCGGTGACGTCGAACGTGCCGGTGGGGATGCTCCGCTCGTCCAGGTGGAAGGCCCGGCCGGCGGGCAGGGTGAGGGTGAGGTCGCGCGCGGGCACGTCGCCGATGCGCAGGTACGGATGCGCCCCGACGGCGACGGGCGCGGGCCCGCCGCCGGCGTTGCGGATGCGGTGCCTGACGTTGACGCCGTCGGGCGTCAGCTGGTACTCGACGGAGGTGTCCAGCGTGAACGGGTAGCCCGCCTGCGGCGTGATCGGCGCGGCCAGCGTGACGGACGCGGCGCCGCCGCCGGCCTGGGAGTAGCGGGTGGTCAGCAGCAGGCCGTGGACGGCGTGCCCGGCGGCCTCGGTGATGTTCAGTTGCTGCTCGACCCCGGCGTAGTTCCAGCGGCCGCCGTCGACCCGGTTGGGCCAGGGCACGAGGACGGCACCGGCGGCCAGCGGCGGCGGGCCGAAGGCGGTGTGCGGCTCGATCAGCTCGGTGCCGCCGACGGTCAGCGAGCGCAGCGCCGCCGCGAATTCGGACACGACCGCACGGGTGTCGCCGAGCTGGATCGCATGGGTGCTGTCCACGGGCTCTCCTCGCTCAGGTGACGGTGCCGGCCGCGGTCACTGTAGCCGGGCGCCCGATAGCCTGCCCGCGACGCCATCGACGCACGGAGGCCACGCATGCCGCTGATCGACGCGCACCAGCACTTCTGGGACCCGTCGGCGGTCGCGTATCCGTGGATGGACCCGGCCGACACCGTCATCCACCGCCGCTACGGCCCGGAGCACCTGGCGCCGCTGCTGGAGCGGCACGGCATCGCCGGGACGGTGCTGGTGCAGTCGGCCGACAGCGACGAGGACACCGACGCGATGTTCGCCGTCGCCGCGGGGTTCCCGGCCGTGCTCGGCGTCGTCGGGTACGTGCCGCTGGACGACCCGGCGCGGGCCGCGGACCGGCTCGCCGAGCTGGCGGCGCGGCCCGGCTTCGTGGGCGTGCGCAACCTCATCCACGACCGGCCGGACCCCGACTGGCTGCTGCGTCCCGAGGTGATCGACGGGCTGCGGCTGCTGGAGCGCGCGGACGTCCCGTTCGACCTGGTCGCGGTGCTCCCCCGGCACCTCGAGGTGCTGCTGGAGCTGAGCGAGCGGCTGCCTGAGCTGCGCGTCGTCGTCGACCACCTGGCCGCGCCGCCGTTCGGCGCCGACCCCGGGCCGTGGCGCGAGCGGCTGGCCGCGGTCGCGGCGAACCCGCGGGTGCACGCGAAGGTGTCCGGCCTGTACCCCGCGCCCGGCACCGACCTGCGCCCGTGGATCGACACCGCGATCGAGCTGTTCGGCCCGGACCGCCTGATGCTGGGCAGCGACTGGCCGATCGCCGAGCGGGCCGGCGGGTTCGACCCGGTGTGGTCGGCGCTCGTCGCGGTCGTCGACGGGTACGGGCCGGAGGTCGCGACACCGCTGCGGTCGGTGACGGCCAGGCGCTTCTACGGGCTCGGCGAGGGCGCACGGTGAGGCCCCGTACCGGTGGCCGGCGGGGCCTCGTCGCTGCTCGGGTAGTTTTCCCGTATGCAGAATCCCGCGGAAGAGCAGAACCCGTTCGACACGATCAGTGAGCTGCCCTACCGGCTGCCGCCGTTCGACCGCATCGAGAACGCCCACTACCGTCCGGCGTTCGAGCGCGGCATGTCCGACCAGCGGGCCGAGGTCGAGGCCATCGCCACCGACCCGGAACCGCCGACGTTCGAGAACACGGTCGTGGCGCTCGAACGCTCGGGGCAACTGCTGCAGCGGGTGGCCGCGGTGTTCTTCAACCAGGCGTCGTCCGACAGCGACGACGAGATCCAGGCCATCCAGGCCGAGGTGTCGCCGAAGCTGGCGGCACACTCCGACGCCATTCACCTCGACGGACGGCTGTTCGCGCGCATCGACGCGCTGCTGGCGTCGGCCGACGACCTCGACGCCGAGTCGCGGCGGCTGCTGGAGCGCACCCACCTCGCCTTCGTCCGCGCCGGCGCCGGGCTGAGCGCCGAGCAGCAGGAGCGACTGCGCGCCGTCAACGAGGAGCTGTCCGGCCTCGAGACGGCGTTCCAGAACAAGCTGCTGGCCGACACCAACGCCTCCGCCGTCGTCGTCGACGACGCCGCGCAGCTGGCCGGGCTGTCCGCCGACGCCGTCACGGCCGCCGCCGAGACCGCCCGCGAGCGCGGCCTCGACGGCAAGTACGTCATCACGCTGGTGCTGCCCAGCGGCCAGCCGGTGCTGACGTCGCTGACCGACCGCGGGCTGCGCGAGCGCATCCACCGCGCGTCCGTCGGCCGCGGCGCCAACGGCAACGAGCACGACACCCGCGAGACGGCCGCGCGCATCGCGACGCTGCGGGCCGAGCGGGCCGCCCTGTTCGGCCACCCCGACCACGCGACGTACGTGCTCGAGGACCGCACCGCGAAGACCCCGGCCGCCGTCCACGACATGCTCGGCAAGCTGACCCCGGCCGCCGTCGCCAACGCGCACGCCGAGGCGGCCCAGCTGCAGGCCGCCATCGGCGACGAGTTCGAGCTGCGGGCGTGGGACTGGGCGCACTACTCCGACCAGGTGCGGCGCGCGACGTACGACATCGACGCCGCCGAGCTGCGGCCGTACTTCGAGCTGAACCGCGTGCTGCGCGACGGCGTCTTCTTCGCCGCCGAGAAGCTGTACGGGCTGACGTTCACCGAGCGCGACGACCTCGTCGCCCACCACCCCGACGCCCGCGTCTTCGAGGTGTTCAACGCCGACGGCAGCGGGCTGGGCCTGTTCATCGGCGACTTCTTCACCCGCGACTCCAAACGCGGCGGCGCCTGGATGAACTCGTTCGTCGACCAGTCCGCGCTGCAGGGCACCCAGGCCGTCGTCGTCAACAACCTCAACATCGTCAAGCCGCCGGCCGGCGAGCTCGCGCTGCTGACGTTCGACGAGGTCAACACGATGTTCCACGAGTTCGGCCACGCCCTGCACGGCCTGTTCTCCGACGTCACGTACCCGACCTTCTCCGGCACCCACGTGCTGCGCGACTTCGTCGAGTTCCCGTCGCAGGTCAACGAGATGTGGGCGGTCTGGCCGGAGGTGCTGGCCAACTACGCCGTCCATCACGAGACCGGCGCGCCGCTGCCGCAGGACCTCGTGCGGCGGCTGCTCGACTCCCAGATCTGGGGTGAGGGCTTCGCGACGACGGAGTACCTGGCGGCGACGCTGCTCGACCTCGCGTGGCACGAGCTCCCGGCCGGGACCGTCGTCGACGACCCGCTGGCGTTCGAGGCGGCCGCGCTCGAGCGGGCCGGCGTCGCGTTGGACGCCGTGCCGCCGCGCTACCGCACGTCGTACTTCGCGCACATCTTCGCCGGCGGCTACAGCGCGGGCTACTACTCCTACATCTGGAGCGAGGTGCTCGACGCCGACACCGTCGAGTGGTTCAAGGAGAATGGCGGCCTGCGGCGCGAGAACGGCGACCACTTCCGGCGCACGCTGCTCTCCCGCGGCGGCAGCGTCGACGCCATGCAGGCCTTCCGCGACTTCCGCGGCCGCGACCCGCAGATCGAGCCGCTGCTGGTCCGCCGCGGGCTCACCCAGTAGGCACGTAGGGTCGGGGCATGGACAGCGTACGCATGGTGGAGCAGTGGCCGGCCGGGCACGCGGCGACGGCGGTCGTGCGCGCCGACGGCAGCCTGGCCGGCGCGCACGGCGACCAGCAGCGGCAGTTCCGGCTGGCGTCGGTGACGAAGCCGCTCACCGCGTACGCCGCGCTCATCGCCGTCGAGGAGGGCGCGGTGCACCTCGACGACCCCGCGGGTCCCGAGGGCTCCACCGTCGCGCACCTGCTGGCGCACGCGTCCGGGCTGGCCTTCGACGAGCACAAGGCGGCCTGGGCGCCCGGCCGGCGGCGGCTCTACTCCAACTCCGGGTTCGAGCAGCTGGCCGACCACGTCGCCAAGCGCTCCGGCATCCCGTTCGCCGACTACGTCCGCGACGGCCTGCTCGGTCCGCTCGGCATGACCGGCACGGTGTTCGAGGGGTCGCCGGCGTCGGGGGCACGGTCGACGGTGGCTGACCTCGCGCGGTTCGTCGCCGAGCTCATGGCGCCGGCCCTGCTCGACCCGGCCACCGTCGAGCAGGCCACGACGGTGCGGTTCCCCGGACTGGACGGCGTGCTGCCCGGGTACGGCATGCAGCGGCCGAACGACTGGGGGCTGGGCTTCGACATCCGCGACGGCAAGTCGCCGCACTGGACCGGCGCCACCAACTCGCCGCGCACGTACGGCCACTTCGGCCAGGCGGGCACGTTCCTCTGGGTCGACCCCGACCTCGGTGCCGCCTGCGTCGCGCTGGCCGACCGCGACTTCGGCACCTGGGCGGCGGAGGCCTGGCCGCCCTACAGCGACGCGGTCGTCGCCGAGCTGCGGGCCTGACGCCCCTACAGGACGTCGCCGAGGGTGTCGGCGGTGAGGACGCGGGCGGTCCAGCTCTCCAGCTGCGCGCTGGAGGCGGCGTGCACGGTGTCGAGGGTGCTCTGTGCGAGCGGGCCGAACTTGAGGGTCAGCAGCTGGACGAGAGCCTCGGCGCGACCTTCGGCGCGGCCGCGGACCTCACCTTCGGCGCGGAGCATGTCGGCAGTGGTCACGTATGCCTCCTCCTCTTCTGGTCCTAGTTGCGTGAACAGCTGGTGCAGTTGATCGGCAGGCGTCTCGCCTACGGTCTCAATGTACGTCAGCAGTGCGAGAAAGTCGTCGATGCCGCCCGCGCGGGTCAGGATCTGGCGCAGGTCGTCGGCCCAGTCCCGCAGGTCGTCGTCGAGACGGGGATTGCCGGCGGCGATCTTGAGCAGCAGCAGCGCGATCCGGGCGGGTGGAGTGAGTGGCCGAGCCCGCAGCGCCCGCCGGTCGAGACGGGCCAAGTCGTCGAGCAGGAAGCGGAACCGGGGCAGGTGCTCCCGGGCCGCGTCGATGACCTCACCGTCGAGATCGAGCACATCCACGATGTCGGCCGGGCCACTCCACGGGCGGCGGTTGTGGTGCACGACCAGCGGGATCACCGCGGGCAGGCGGGTCGCATCGGGATGCTCGGCGAGGTACCGCTCCCAGATGCGCACGACGTAGCGGAGCATCCGGAACGGCATCAGCGGATCGGTGCTGCTCTGGTGTTCGATCAGGACATAGAGGAACGCCTCGCGCCCCTCGACGGGTGCGGTGAACAACAGGTCGGAGTGCCGCCAGCGCAGCGCAGCGTCGACGAAGCTGCCGGAGACTCGGGCCAGCCGGTCGAGGTCGAGCCGGTCGGCCACACCGGCCGGCAGGACCGCACGCAGCTGTGATGCGGCGTTGACGGGTTCACCGAGGACCCGTCGAAACACCGCATCGTGCGGATTCGGCTGACTGGACATGGTGGGAAAGGTACGGGGCGGGACTGACAGGGTCGGGCCGCGGCTAGGGCAGAATGCGTCCGGTGCGCATCGGGATCCTGGGGCCGCTGGAGGTCCGCGCCGACGACGACTCGCCGGTGTACGTGGCCGGCGCGCGGCTGCGCACACTGCTCATCATGCTGGCGCTGGCGCCGGGGCGGCTGGTGCCGATCGCCCAGCTGATCGACGGCATCTGGGGCGACGAGCCGCCGGCCGGCGCCGCGAACGCCCTGCAGGCGCTGGTGTCGCGGCTGCGGCGGGCGCTGCCGGGGCTGGCCGTCGAGTCGCACCCGTCCGGCTACCGGCTGGCGCTGGACCCGGACGTCGTCGACGCGGGGCGGTTCGAGCGGGCGGCCGCGGCGGCCCATGCTGAGGGCGACGACGCGGCCACGGAGGACGGTCTGCGGGCGGCGCTGGCGCTGTGGCGCGGGCCGGCGCTGCTGGACGTCACGGAGTCGGAGTACTTCGCGCCGGCCCGCGCCCGGCTGGAGGAGCTGCGGCTGACGGCGACGGAGGACCGCGTCGAGGCGGCGTTGCGACTGGGCCGCGGCGCCGAGCTGACCACGGAGCTGACGACGCTGGTGGCCGAGTACCCGCTGCGTGAGCGGCTGGTGGGCCAGCTGCTGCGGGCGCTGGCCGCGGCCGGGCGCCCGGCGGCGGCGCTGGCGGCGTACGAGCGCACCCGTGAGGCGCTGGCCGACGAGCTGGGCACCGACCCGTCGGCCGAGCTGGCCGCGCTGCACACCGCCATCCTGCGCGGCGAGCTGCCGCCCGCCGAAGAGCCCGCGTCCGTGCCGGTGCCCGCGCCCGCACCCGCCGACCGGCCGGCGCCGCGGACCAACCTGCGGGCCGGGCTGACCAGCTTCGTCGGCCGCGACGCCGACGTCGCCCAGGTGCGCGCCCTGGTGGGCGAGTACCGCCTGACGACGCTGACCGGGCCGGGCGGGTCGGGCAAGACCCGGCTGGCCGGCGAGGCGTCGCGCGGGCTCGTCGAGGCGACGCCCGACGGCGTGTGGCTGGTCGAGCTGGCGCCGGTCGGGTCGGGCGCCGACCTGCCCGCCGCGGTGCTCAGCGCCCTCGACCTGCGCGACCAGATGTTCCCCGCATCCGCCGACGACAACACCGCCGACCGGCTCGTGGCGGTGCTGCGCTCGCGCACCGCGCTGCTGGTGCTGGACAATTGCGAGCACGTCATCGACGCCGCGGCCGGGCTGGCCGAGCGGCTGCTCGGCGAGTGCCCCGGCCTGCGCGTCCTCGCCACCAGCCGCGAGCCGCTGGGCATCACCGGCGAGGCGGTCTGGCCGGTGGAGCCGCTGGCGCTGCCGCCCGAGCACGACGGCGCCGCCGGCGACCTGCTGTCCTTCGACGCCATCCGGCTGCTGGCCGACCGCGCCCGCGCGGCGCGTCCCGGCTTCACCGTCACCGACGCCGACGCGCCCGCCGTCGCCCGCATCTGCCGCGCGCTCGACGGCATGCCGCTGGCGATCGAGCTGGCCGCGGCGCGGCTGCGCACGATGACGGTCGAGCAGCTGGCGGCCCGGCTGGACGACCGCTTCCGGCTGCTCACCGGCGGCAGCCGCACCGCGCTCCCCCGGCACCAGACGCTGCGCGCCGTCGTCGACTGGAGCTGGGGGCTGCTGCCCGAGCGGGAGCGGGCCGTGCTGCGCCGGCTCGCGGTCTTCGCGCACGGAGCGACGGCGGAGGCGGCGGCGCGGGTCTGCGGCGACGGCGCCGACGTGCTGGACGAGTTGGTCGCGCTGAGCGACAAGTCGCTGCTGACGGTGCACGACGACGGCGACGCGCCGCGGTACGCGATGCTGGAGACGATCAAGGCGTACGGCCTCGAGCGGCTCGACGACGCCGGCGAGCGCGACACCGTCCGCCGGGCCCACCTCGGCTACGTCACCGACCTCGTCGAGCGGGCCGAGCCGCACCTGCGCCGGGCCGAGCAGCTGGAGTGGCTGCGCCGGCTGGGCGCCGTCCACGACGACATCGCCGTCGCCCTGCGCGGCGCCGTGGCCGCCGGGGACGCCGGTGCGGCGGTCCGGCTGGCGACGGGCGCCATGTGGTATTGGTGGCTGTCCGGCCACCGGGCCGAGGGCAGTGAGCTGACGACGGAGGCGCTCGCGGTGCCCGGCGAGGTCGACGACACCGTCCGGGCGACCGCCTATGCGGGCCTGGCGATGATCGCCACGGCCGGCCTCGGCGACGAGCGGGAGGTCAAGGCCTGGGTCGAGGAGGCCGAACGGCTCTGCGGCGGCAACCGGAGCAACGCGCTGCTGCGCATGGTCGGCGGCCTCGCCGACTTCATGCGCTACGGCGACGACCTCTTCGCCGCGTCGATGGCGAAGCTGCTCGACGACGAGGACCCGTGGATCCGCGCGCTGGGCCGGCTCAACCACGTCCGGCTGCTGCCGTTCGGCGAGCGGCGTGCGCCGTGCGAACTGGCGCTGGCCGAGTTCCGCGGCACCGGCGAGCGCTGGGGCATCTCGTTCGCGCTGACCACGCTGGCCGACCTGCTCGCGAGGCAGGGCGACCTGGCGGCGGCACTGGGCCACTACGAGGAGGCGGCCGTCGCCGCCGGCGCGGTCGGCACCACCGAGGACCTCGTGTTCATGCGCGGCAAGGAGGCGCAGCTGCGCTGGCTGCTCGGCGACGCCGACGGCAGCGCGGCGGCGCTCGCCTGGGCCGAGCAGGAGGCGGCCGGCCTGGCCTGGCCGGACTCCGTCGCCGGGCTCGCGTTGTACGGCAGCGACCTCGCCCGCTGGGCCGGCGACCTCGGCGCCGCCCGCAGCGAGCTGGACCGGGCCGAGGCGCTGCTGGCGACGATCTCCGTCCATCCGCTGTTCTGGGCCATGGTGCACGACTCGCGCGGCCACCTCGCCGCCGGCGAGGGCGACCTGGCGACGGCGGGCAGCGAGCGCGCGGCGGCGGCCGGCCTGGCCCTGACCATCGGCGACGAGGAGGTCCTCGGCCGGGCGCTGGTCGGTCTCGTCGACCACGCGCTGCGGCTGGACCGGCCCACCGACGCCGCCCGGCTGCTGGCGGCCACGACAGTGCTGGCCGGCGGCCTGGACCGGTCGCGCGCCGAGCCCGGCGCCGTCGAGGCGGCCGTGCGTGCCGCGCTCGGCGACGAGGCCGCCGCCGAGCTGACCGCGGCGGCCGAGCGCGAGCTCGCGGCCCTGGACGCGACGACGGCCACCTCGCGGGTGCGCGAGCTGGCCGTGTCGGTGCTGGGCCGCGAGGTCAGCGGACCGGAGGACGGCGGAACAGCTTGAGCGCCCAGAGGTAGCCCGCGATCCCGATCGCCGCGGTCCAGGCCAGGGCGATGACGGCGTCGTTGCCGATCTCGGTACCCAGCAGCAGGCCGCGCACGGTCTCGATCACCGGGCTGAACGGCTGGTACTCGGCGAACCAGCGCAGTCCGGCCGGCATGGAATCCGTCGGGACGAACCCGCTGCCCAGGAACGGCAGCAGCACCAGCAGGGTGGGCAGGTTGCTGGCCGTCTCGACGCTCTTGGCCGCGAGTCCCATCGCGACGGCGAGCCAGGTCAGCGCGATGGAGAACAGGCAGATCAGGCCGATCGCGGCGACCCACTCGGCCGCGTTGCCGTTCGTCCGGAACCCGATCAGCAGGGACACCACGATGACGATGGCCAGGCCGACCAGCGTCTGCAGGAAGCTGCCGATCACGTGCCCGGTGAGCACCGCGCCGCGCGAGATGGCCATGGTCCGGAACCGGGCGATGATCCCTTCGTGCATGTCCATGGCGACGGAGATGGCGGTCCCCTGCACCGAGGCCGACACCGTCATGAGGATGATGCCGGGCACCAGGTAGTTGATGTAGTCGCCGCGGTCGCCGGCCGGGCCGCCGAGCCCGGCGCCGAGCGTCTCGCCGAAGACGTAGGCGAACATCAGCAGGAAGATCACCGGGATGCCGATCAGCTGCAGGGTCATCGCCGGGTAGCGCAGCCAGCGGCGCATGTTCCGGCGCAGCATCGTGCGCGAGTCGCGGGCGGCGAGGGTGAGCGCGCTCATCGGACGAGCTCCTTGTCAGTGGGGCGACCCGTCAGCGCGAGGAACACGTCGTCGAGGTCGGGGGTGTGGACGGTGAGCGACGCGACCTCGATCGAGGCGACGTCGAGGTGGTCGAGGACGGCGCGCAACGAGTGCACGTCGCCGTCGCTGGGGATCTGCAGGGTGAGCGCGGCGTCGTCGCGGGTGGATCCGGCGAACGTGCGGGCGGCGTGGTCCAGCTCGGCCGGGTCGGTGAACTGCAGCCGCAGGTGCCCGCCCGGGATCAGCCGCTTGAGCTCGTCGGACGTGCCCTCGGCGACGATCTTGCCGTGGTCGAGCAGCGCGATGCGGTCGGCCAGCTCGTCGGCCTCCTCCAGGTACTGCGTGGTGAGGAAGATCGTGACGCCGCCGGCGACCAGCTCGCGGATCGCCGTCCACATGGTGCGCCGCGTGCGCGGGTCGAGGCCGGTCGTCGGCTCGTCCAGGAAGATCACCTTCGGGTCGCCGACCAGCGTCATCGCCAGGTCCAGCTTGCGGCGCATGCCGCCGGAGTACAGCGACGGCGGCTTCCTCGCGGCGTCCACGAGGTCGAACCGCTCCAGCAGCTCGGCCGTACGGCGGCGGCCCTCGCGCCGGTCCAGGTGGTGCAGGTCGGCCATGAGGAGCAGGTTCTCCTCGCCGGTGAGCAGGTTGTCGACGGCGGAGAACTGGCCGGTGACGCCGATCGCGCCGCGCACGCCGTCGGCGTCGGCGCCGAGGTCGTGGCCCGCGACGCGGACGCTGCCGCCGTCGCTCTGGATCAGCGTGGAGAGGATCTGCACGGTGGTCGTCTTGCCGGCGCCGTTCGGGCCGAGCAGCGAGAAGACCGTCGCCTCGGGGACGGTGATGTCGATCCCGTCGAGGACGGTCAGCTCGCCGTACGACTTGCGCAGGCCGGTCGCGGCGACGGCCGTCGGGCGGTCGAGTGTCATGGCTCCTCGTTTCGTGGTGTCGCGGTGCTGGTGCGACCACACTGGGCCGAGCCCCTGATGCGGGCGTGAGACCGCGCTGACACGGCGCTGACACGGATGTGTGCTGAGGGTCAGTAGGCTGTGCCGGTGCCCCTTCTCCCGTCCTTGGCCGTCGCTGCGTTGCTCCTGGGGGCACCCGCCGACGGCGCCGCCGAGCCGCCGGCCGGCACCGTCGACGCGATGATCGAGCAGTTGCGCGACGACCCGATCCTGGTGCAGCCGTCGATGGCCATGGGCGATTCCGGCCTGGCGCACGACCTGCTCACCGAGGCGGCCGCCGACGCCGGCGTGCCGGTGTACGTCGTGCTGGCCGACACCCCCACCGACCTCGCCGGCACCGACTCGATGTCGGAGCAGGCGGCCGCGCTGTTCCGCGCCGAGCTGGGCGACGGGCTCTACCACGTCGAGTTCCGCGACGGCATCTCCTACACCCGGTCGTGGGGCGGCGGCGAGCTCGACGACGCCTACCTGGCGCCGGTCACGTACGCGATCGAACGGGCCGAGTCGAACGCGGCAGGCGAGTACCCGCGCGCGTCGGCCCTGCTCGAGGCGGTGCTGACGGTGCGCTGGGCGGCCGCGCCCCTCGACGAGCTGCCCGACTCCGTTGTCGACGACTACGCGGCGCAGCCGTGGGCGTTCGTCGCCGAGACCGACTACGACCGCGCCGACTCGGCGGCCGCGCGCTGGGTGGCACTGCTCGCCACGACGTTCGGCCTGCTCGTGGCCGGGGCGATCATCACGCCGGTCGTGCTCCGCGCGAAGCCCGCGACCGGCCGGGGCGGCGCGACGGGACGGCGGCGCGGGTCGGCGAGTGTGTCGGTGCCCGCCCGTAGGGTGGGCCCCACCCGGGCCGGGAGGGGTCTACCTACCACGTCCGCCGTGCCTGATGACATCGCCGCCACGGCCACGCGCCAGCTCGACGACGCGCGGCGGCGGCTGGCCGGGCTGTCGCCGGAGCAGCTCACCTCACCCGCCGGCACGGCCGCGGCCGACGCCCTCGAGGCTGGCGACCTCGTGCTCGCCACCGGCGACCCGCTCGACGCCGTCGGGGCGACGGTGCTGGCGGCGGTCGCCGTCCGCGAGACGGAGCGGGCCACGTCGCCGAAGCGGGAGCCGTACCGGCCGTGCTTCGTCAACCCGCTGCACGGCGAGGCCCGCAACACCGTGCGCATCGACGGCTCGTCCATCGACGCCCCGGTGTGCCGCGACTGCAACCGCGACCAGGACCGCTTCCTGGCCGTCAGGCGGCGGCTGCGCGGCTCGATGCCGTACGTCGAGACGTCCACCGTGTGGGCCCGGACCGGGTTCGGGGCGCTGGTCGGCGACCTCGCCGCCCAGGTCCTCGACGATCGGAGCGCGCGCCGATGAGACGGTGGATCGCGGGACTGCTGATCACGCTGGTCGTCGCGGCGGGCGGGGGCGCCCTCGCCTGGTGGCTGGCGACGCCCGACGTCGTGCCCGAGCGGCCGGTGCCCGAGCGGGCGCGGGCCGCGGCGGACGTGCTCGGCGACGCGCACGTCTACGTCGACCCGAGCGCCGCGGGCACGTACACCGACGCCGAGCTCGCCCAGCTGGAGGCGGCGGCCGCCGCGTCCGATCCCCAGGTCTTCGTCGTCGTGTGGCCGGCCAGCCGCGAGGCCGGCTACGGCTCGCCGTCCGACGTGCTGCACCGCATCGGCGACCTCACCGGACGGCACGGGCTGTACATCCAGGTCGACCCCGGCGTGGAGCTCTACACCAGCGACGTCGGCATCGAGGGCGAGCACTACTCCATCTACTCCGCGGTGGCCGACGCGACGCAGACCGAGGCGCCGGCGGTACTGCAGGCGATCGACGAGAACGACGGGCGGGAGTACGAGGTGGGCGAGGACACCAGCAGCCAGTACTGGGGCGGCACCGGCGGCACCATCGCCGCCGGCCTGACCATCGGCGGCCTCAGCGGCGTCGGCGCGGGGCTGCTCGGGCTGGCCGTGTGGGCGTTCGTGCGGCATCGGAGGGCGGCATGAGCGAGGTCGCCTACGAGCCCGACGCGGCGGCCATCGCGGCCGACCTCGCCGACGACGGCGTACACGTCGACGCGTCCCTCGCCGGGCACTTCACCACCGAGCAACTGGACGCCCTGCCCGGCCTGGTCGACGACGCCGCCCAGCCGGTGTACGTGCTGGTGGTGCCGCTGACCTACGACTCCGATGTGTCGGGCAACCAGCTGGTGTCACTGGTGCACCGCCAGTTCGACGAGAACGGCGTCTACTTCGTCGCGCAGCACTCCGGCTCCGACAAGTGGCGGGTCGAGTCGACCAGCTACAACGCGGTGACGAACAACGAGGACGCGCTGGCCACGTACGTCGCCGGCGACCGGTACCCGAGCGACCTCGCGCTCCAGGTGACGGAGACCGTCGAGGTCTTCACCAGCGGCGACGCCGAGCAGCAGTACGAGGAGCAGTTCCCGGAACGGCGCGACACCGTCACCAGCAGCGGCGACGACTCGTCGCAGGTCCTGGGGATGGACCCGCCGGTCGCGATCGGCCTCGGCGTCGTCCTCGTCGTGGCCGTCGCGCTGTGGCTGCTGCGGCGGCGCCGTCCGCGCGGCGAGGTCGCGCTGAAGCGGCGGGCGCTGCGGCGCATCTCGTCCGCGCAGACCCACGACTGGCGGCGCCGGGCCGAGACCGAGACCGCCGCGCTGGGCGAGCGCATCCAGGCGCTGGAGATCGAGCACGGCGACGACGGCGCCACCTGGGCGGCCGCGCTGGACCACTACCAGGCGGCGACGGCGATCCTGGACCGCTCCGACGCGGCGGCCGACTCCATCGGCGCGCTGGTCCTGGCCCGCCGCGGCGACGACGCGCTCAGCGCCGCCGCCGACGGCCGGTCGTGGACGCCCGCGGCGGCCTGCTTCTTCAACCCCCTTCACGGCCCGGCGACGACGAAGGCGCCGTGGAAGACCTCGGCGGGCACCCGCGACGTGCCCTGCTGCGGCGCCTGCCGCCGCGACCTCGGGAAGCGGCGCGAGCCGGAGATCCTCGACCTCCCTACCGGCGACACCGTCGTCCACTACATGGACGCCGGCGTCGAGCCCTGGGCCTCGACGGGGTACGGCGCGCTCGCCCCGGACCTGCTGGACCGCCTGCAGGAGCGGCCCCGCTAGGTGCGAGAACGGAGCGCCGGTGACGACCTACGACGAGGCCGAGATCGCGGATCGGCTCGATCCGAGGGAAGCCGCAGGGTGGGACGACCTACGGGAACGTGCTCGCGACGACGGCGTGGCCTGGGCGGCCACGCTGCCGGGCAGCGGTCGCTGATGGCCTGGATCGTGCGCCGTCGATCTACAGTTCGGAGCCGGCTCCGGCGACCTGGTTCGGGCGGAGTGAGCGGTCAGGCGCTCCTGGTGATCAGCGGGGCGCGGCGAGGTGGTCCGCCAGGATGGCGGTGACCGACAGCACGGTGTCGAAGTCCGGGACGAGGCGGGTCTTCGTCAGCGCGAAGGCGATCCCCCGAGCGGGGTCGGCGTAGGCGTAGCTCCCACCCCCGCCCGGCCAGCCGAACGCCACGGAGTTCTCCTCGGCGGGAGCGCCGATCCGGCCGATCGGGACGCCCAGCGCCATGCGCGCCGGAGTGCCGAAGACCTGGTCCGTCCCCTCGAACGCGGGCGCGGACAGCTGCGCCAGCCGCGCGGGGTCGACGAGCGTGCCCTGCAGCACGGCGTCGTACATCGCGGCGAGGCCGTGCGCGGTGGCGATGCCGACCGACGGGATGTCGGCGCGCAGGATCTCGCTGCTGTTGCCGAAATCGGCGCTCGGCCGGCTCTCCCACGGCGCGAGGATCGCGTCCTCGTCATCCGGGCCGGGCGGCCAGGGCCGCTGCTCCAGCCGCGCCAGCCCCGGCAGTGCCTGCTCCGGAGCGGCGAAGTAGAGCTGCCCGTCAAGACCGAGCGGCGCCGTGATCCACTCGCGCAGCAGCTCGTGCATGGGCCGTCCGGTCGCGCGGCGGGCCAGCTCGCCGACGAGGTAGCCGAAGGTGTACGAGTGATAGCCCACGGCCGCGCCCGGCCGCCAGCACGGCTCGGCGGCGGCCAGCGACTCGCAGACCCTGGACCAGTCGGGCAGCTCGCGCGGGGTGATCTCGCGCGGCATGGCCGGAAGACCGACGGTGTGGGTCAGGACGTGGCGCAGGGTCGCCGTCGCCTTGCCGTGGACGCCGAACTCGGGCCAGAGGTCCGTGACCGGGCTGTCGACGTCGAGGAAGCCACGCGCGACGAGCAGGTGGGCGAGCGTGGCCGACACGTTCTTGCCGGTGGAGAAGCTGAAGATCGGCGTGCCGGAGGTGAGCGGCCGCCCGGTGGCGACGTCGGCCGTGCCGGCCACCGCGTCGACGATCAGCGCGGCGTGCTGGTAGACGGCGACCTGCACGCCGGACTCCGCGCCGGAACCGACCAGCGCGTCGAGGTGACGCTGGATCCGGTCCTGTAGCTCACTCATGGGTGCCTAGGTGGTCGTCAGCGTCAGTTCGAACGTGTACATCGACGCCCGGTAGAGGTGCGAGCCGTACTCGACGGCGCGGCCGGTCTCGTCGTAGGCGACGCGGGTCATGGTGAGCAGCGGCGCGCCGGAGTGCTCGCCGAGCAGCCGGGCCTCGGCCGCCCGCGCCGACCGTCCGCCGATGGTCTGGGTGGCGATCTTGAGGTTGACGCCGGCGGCGCGGATGACGGCGTACAGGCCGGTCCGCTCCAGCGACTCGGCGTCGAGCCGGACGATGGCCGTCGGCACGTAGTTGCTCATGATCGACAGCGGCTCGTCGCCGGTGAAGCGCAGCCGGCGGACGGCGTAGACGGTGTCGCCGGCGGACAGGCCGAGCGCCTCGGCCACCACCTGGCTCGGCTCCTGCACCTCGAACGACAGGATCTCGGTGCGCGGGTGCTTACCGGCCGCCGTGAGGTCGTCGTACAGGCTGGACAGCTCGACCGGGCGGCGCACCTTGGGCTGCACCACCTGGGTGCCGACGCCGCGCTTGCGCACCAGCAGGCCGCGGTCGACGAGGTACTCGATGGCGCGGCGCATGGTCGGGCGGGACAGGCCGAGCTGGTCGGCCAGCTGGATCTCGTTGTCGAGCCGAGTGCCGGGCGGATACGCGCCGGACTCGATCAGCTGCTCCAGATGCTGCGCCACCTGGAAGTACAGCGGCACCGGGCTGGTGCGGTCGACCACGAGCTCCGGGATCCCCTCGGTCACGCCGTACCCCCTCGCCTCGCTGCTACGTACGTCAGTATGTTAGGACATTTGGCGCACGGATCGCGTGACCGACAAGCTGAGGTCCCAGTGAGGTCACAGCTCACAGAAGGTCTAGACCTCATCAGAAAGTCATGACAATCTGACAGCCGGACATCGAGGTTCGGTTGCTCTGGAGGGATCGATGAGGATCAACACCGGGCTCGGCGGCACGGCCGGCCTGCTCGCGGCGGCGCTCGTCCTGGCGGCGTGCGGTGGCGACGACGACGGCGGAGGCTCCGCCGGCGGCGACCCCTCGCAGAACGCCGAGGCCACCGAGGTCACGCTGACCATCACCGACAACGCCATCGCCGGCGGCAAGAACTCCGAGGGCGCGGCGTGGATCACCGACTACGTGATCCCCGAGTTCACCGCCATGCAGGAGGAGAAGGGCGTCGACGTCACCGTCGAGTTCGAGGAGAACGGCGTCGACGACGAGGACTACAAGACCAAGATCGCCCTCGACCTGCAGTCGGGCGGTGGCGGCGACATCATCAGCATCGACGGCATCTGGACCGGCGAGTTCGCCGAGGCCGGCTACATCAGCCCGCTCTCCGACGTCGTGGGCGACGCCGCCGACGACTGGGACGGCTGGGACCAGATCCCCGAGGCCGTCCAGCAGGCGATGTCGTTCGACGGCCAGGCCTACGGCATCCCCGTCGGCACCGACGGCCGCGTCATCTACTTCAACAAGGACCTGTTCGCGCAGGCCGGGCTGCCGGAGGACTGGCAGCCCACCAGCTGGGACGAGATCCTGGAGGCCGCGCGGGCGCTCAAGCAGCTCGACGGCGTCACGCCGCTGCAGGTCAACGCCGGCGTCCCGATGGGCGAGGCGACGACGATGCAGGGCTTCCTGCCGCTGCTGGCCGGCACCGGCGAGGAGATCTGGGCCGACGACACCTGGACCGGCGCGTCCGACGGCGTCACCGAGGTGCTCGACTTCTACGGCCAGGTCTACGGCGACGAAGCGCTCGGCGACCCGCTGCTGCAGCAGGAGGCCCAGGGCCGCGACACCTCCTTCCAGCTGTTCGCGTCCGGCCAGCTGGGCATGCTGATCGAGAGCGACTACCTGTGGCGCTCGGTCATCAACCCCGACGGCGGCATCGCGCCGATGGCGAACCGCGACGAGGTCGTCGGCTGGGCGAAGATCCCGGCCCGCGAGCCCGGCGCCGGCCTGAACGGGCAGGACTTCGTCAGCATGTCCGGCGGCACCGGCCGCGTCATCAACCCGAACACCGAGTTCCCGCAGCAGGCGTGGGAGCTGCTCGCGTTCATGAACTCCCCCGAGGCGTTCGCGGCGCAGATCGAGATCGCCGGCGCCCGCATCACCCCGCGCGACGACGTCAACGCGCAGGCCCTGGCCGGCGACCCGCTGATGGAGTTCATCGCCTCGGACGTGCTGCCGATCACGGCCTACCGCCCGGCGCTCGCGATCTACCCGCAGGTGTCGGTGGCGCTGCAGAACGCCACCGCGGCGGTGGCGTCCGGCACGTCCGCCGAGGACGCGGCGACGGCCTACCAGAGCGAACTGGAGGGCATCGTCGGTGACGACGGTTCCATCGCCGACTGACGTCGACCCGGCGGGCGCGCCCTCTCCGGAGGGTCGCGCCCGCCGGTCCCGCGCGGTCGACGACGGTGACGCCGCCGGTCTCGGGCGCTGGCGGGCCACCGGGTTCGTCGCGCCCGCGCTGCTGGTCGTCGCGGTCTTCCTGGTCTTCCCGGCGATCTGGACGCTCTACCTGGGGCTGACCAACTGGCGGCTGACCGGGCTCGCCGCGGCCGAGCCGGAGTTCGTCGGCACCGAGAACTACACCGACGCGCTGAGCGACCCGGCGTTCCGCAACTCGCTGATGCTGACGCTGGCGTTCGTGTTCTTCTCCGCGATCATCGGGCAGTCGGTCCTCGGCTTCGCGCTGGCGTGGACGGCGCGCCGGCTGCGGCCCGCCGTGCGCTCGGTGCTGGAGACCGTGGTCCTGCTGGCGTGGATCATCCCGGCGTCGGTCGTCGCGTTCCTGTGGCTGGCGCTGCTGGACCGGCGCGAGGGCACGCTGAACGCGCTGCTCGGCACCGACGGCACGGCGTGGCTGCTCGAGTACCCGATGCAGTCGATCATCGTCTTCAACATCTGGAACGGCACCGCGTTCTCGATGCTGCTGTTCAGCTCGGCGCTGGCGTCGGTGCCGCCGTCGCAGTTCGAGACCGCCAAGATGGCCGGCGCCGGCACCCTCGCGACGCTGCGCGACGTCGTGCTGCCGAACATCCGCGGCCACATCCTCACCAACACGCTGCTGATCACGTTGTGGACGTTCAACGTGTTCGCGCCGTACCTGATCACCGCGGGCGGGCCGCAGGGACGCACCGAGATCCTCGGCATCTACATCTACCGGGTGGCGCTGCGCGACGGCGCGCTCGGTGAGGGCGCGGCGCTGTCGCTGATCATGATCATCATCAACCTGATCGTGGCGTCGGTGTACCTGCGACTGCTGAGGGAGCGCCGGTCATGACGGTTCGTGAGGCGCTGGGGACCGTCGGCCGGTACGTGTTCGTCGGCTTCGTGTTCGTGTTCTTCGCGCTGCCGCTGCTGTGGCTGCTGACGGCGCCGTTCGACGCCGCGCCGTCGGTGCAGGTGTCGCTGCCGGACTTCACGCTGGAGAACTTCCGCACGTTGTGGGACAACCCGTACGCGATGCGGTCGCTGGGCAACTCGGTGATCATCGCCGCCGGGACGATGGCGATCACGCTGGTGCTGGCCGCGCTGGCGTCGTACGCGCTGTCCCGGGTCCGCATCCCCGGCCGCGACACCCTGCTCTACCTGCTGCTCCTGCTGTCGTCGATCGTCACCGGGACGGCTGCCATGGTGCCGACGTTCCTGCTGATGACGGAACTGGGGCTGATCGACCGGCAGCTCGGCGTCGTGCTGGTGCTGACCGGCGGGCTGCTGCCGACGGCGATCTTCATCCTGAAGGACTTCATGGACTCGACGCCGCGCTCCTACGAGGAGTCGGCGCGGGTGTTCGGCGCGTCGTCGCTGCAGATCCTGCGGCACGTGGTGGTCCCGATCGCGCGGCCCGGGCTGGCCACGATCGCCGTGTGGGCCGTGGTGCAGGTGTGGGGCAACTTCCTGGTGCCGTTCATCCTGCTCCGCTCCCCCGACCGGCAGCCGGCCGCCGTCGTCATGTTCACCTTCTACACCGAGGGCGGGCAGCCCAACCTCGCCCTGATCTCCACGTTCTCCCTGCTCTTCTCCATACCGGTGGTGCTCATGTACTTGTTCGTGAACCGCCGGTACGGCTTCCGCTTCCACGGAGGGATCAAGCGCTGATGGCGGCGATCACCACGCACGAACTGGTCAAGGAGTACCCGGGCGGCGTCCGCGCCGTCGACGGGCTCGACCTCACCATCGAGGACGGCGAGTTCTTCGCGCTGCTCGGCCCGTCCGGCTGCGGCAAGACGACGCTGCTGCGCACGATCGCCGGGCTGGAGACGGCGACGGCCGGTGGCCTGTCCATCGGGACGCGCGACGTGACGAACCTGCCGCCCGGCGAGCGCCGCGTCGCGATGGTGTTCCAGGACTACGCACTGTTCCCGCACATGACGGTCGCGGACAACATCGCCTACCCGCTGAAGATCCAGAAGGTGGACCGGTCGTCGCGGCTGGCCACCGCGGAAGAGGTCGCTGCCGGGCTGTCGTTGGGTGGGCTGACGGCGCGCCGGCCCGGGCAGCTGTCCGGCGGGCAGCAGCAGCGCGTGGCCCTCGCGCGCGCCGTCGCCAGCAAGCCCGACGTGTTCCTGTTCGACGAGCCGCTGTCGAACCTCGACGCGCGGCTGCGGCTGGAGGCGCGGACGTTCCTCAAGCGGCTGCAGGGCGACCTCGGCGTCACCACCGTGTTCGTCACGCACGACCAGGCGGAGGCGCTGGCGCTGGCGGACCGCATCGCGATCATGCGGTCGGGGAAGATCCAGCAGGTCGGGTCGCCGCGCGACGTGTTCCGCCGTCCCGCCAACACGTTCGTCGCCGGGTTCGTCGGGTCGACGCCGATGAACCTGCACCCGGGGGTCGTCGAGGGGTCCACCGTGCGCGTGGCCGGTGCGGCGCTGCCGCTGCCGCCCGGCGTCTCGGGCCTGGCCGACGGCGCGTCGGTGATCTGGGGCGGGCGGCCCGAGTACCTGCGCTGGTCGGCGTCGGCCGTGCCGGACGCCATCGGCGGCACCGTCACCGTCGTCGAGAACCTCGGCGCGTCGGTGCTGGTCACCGTCGAGGCCGGGGACGGCCTGCCGGTGCAGGTGGTCGTCGACGAGGACGAGGAGCCGGCGCCCGGCGCCCCGGGCTGGGTGGCCGTCCGGCCGGACCGGACGCTGCTGTTCGACGCCGAGACCGAGCAGCTGCTGGAGTCGGTGGCGGCCGCGGCATGACGGTGCTGCTGTCGCGGCGGCTGTTCCCGGCGGACCGGGCGGAGTCGCCGTACCTGTCCGTGCCGTTCTCGGTGCCCGACGGGACGTCGTCGGTGCATGTCTCGCTGGAGTACTCGGGCGAGGGCGCCGTCATCGACCTCGGCTGCTCCGGCGCCGCGGGCTGGCGTGGCTGGTCCGGTGGCGCGCGGCGGCGGTTCACCGTGACGCTGTCCGCCGCGACGCCCGGGTACGTGGCCGGTGAGCTGGAGCCGGGCGAGTGGTCGGTCGTGCTCGGGCTGTACCGCGTGCCGAAGGCGGGTGTGCCGGTGTCGGTGGACGTCGTGCTGGACGATCCGTCGTCGCCGCTGGACCCGGAACCCGAAGGCCCGCCTCCGCTGCCGTCGTCCGCCCGCCCGCCGCGGCGCGAACTGCCCGCCGACGCCGGGCTGACCTGGCTGGCCTGCGACTTCCACGCGCACACGCTGCACTCCGACGGCTCGCTGCCGGTGGCCGGGCTGGCCGCTCTTGGTTCGGCCGCCGGGCTGGACGTCCTCGCCGTCACCGACCACAACACCGTGGCGCACCACGCTCTGCTGCCGTCGGTGGGATCGCGGTACGGGCTGACGCTGCTGCCCGGCCAGGAGGTGACGACGGACCGCGGTCACGCCAACGCGTTCGGGTTCATCCCCTGGGTCGACTTCCGTCAGCCGCCGTCGACCTGGGTCTCCTCCGTCGACGCCGCCGGCGGGCTGCTGTCGATCAACCATCCGCTGGCCGGCGACTGTGCGTGGCACCATCCGCTGGACGTGCGGCCGCCGCTGGCCGAGATCTTCCACCACTCCTGGATGGCGCGCGAGTGGACCGGGCCGCTGGCGTGGTGGACGGCGTGGGGGCTGTCGACGGTGCCGATCGGCGGGTCGGACTTCCATTCGCCGGCGGACGGCCGGCCGCTGGCGCAGCCGCTGACGTGGGTCGCGGCGGCCTCGCCTGCGGTTCCCGACGTGCTGGACGCGCTGCGGGCCGGGCGGACGTCGCTCTCGTGGGGCGTGGCGTCGCCGGCCGTGCTGCGGGTGGACGGCGAACTGGTCGCGGTGGGTGGGGACGGACTGTTGCTCGCGGACGTGTGGGGGCGGCGCCGGGTGGTCCGGGGCGAGCTGGCCCGCTTCCCCGGCGCCGAGGGCCCGCACCGCCTCGAGACCCCCGCCACCGCCGCCGTCGTCGCAGTGACTCCGTAGCCGTCCGCCGCCGCTGACCCGTTCCATGATCATCAATGATCCAACCACCTATAGGGGGTCGGATCATTGATGATCATGGAGAACCAGACACGCCGTGGCGGAAGACGCGGACGAGGGTCTCGGTGGCTTTGTGGCGGGGCAGGGTGCCGGCGGACACGGACTCGGCCGTGACGTAGATGAGCGAGTACATGACGCCGATGACGAAGGTGGGGTCGATGGCCGGGTCGAGGTCGCCGGAGGACTGGGCGGCGCGGATGAGGTCGGGGAGGGTGTCGTCGTCGCTGTCGTCCCAGTGCGGGTTGCCCTCGAACCGGACCGGGTCACTGAACAGGAACAGAACGTGGTCGGCGAGGTCGACGACGGCGCCCATGATGTTCTCGATCGTCTCGATCGGGGTGGACGAAGCGGCGACCGCGGCGCCCCAGGCCTCGCCCATCCGGGTCTGCGAGTCCAGCAGCAGCGCGTCGACGAGGGCCTGGCGCTCGGGGAAGTAGCGGTGCAGCGTGCTGCGGCTGACCTCGGCGCGGTCGGCGATGTCGCCGAGGGACGCGGAGAAGTCGCGGGCCCAGAGGGTGGCCGCGGCCTCGAGGATGGCCCGCCGGGTGCGCTGGCGTACGCCGGTGTCGGTCGTCGTCACGCTCGCTTATATTACACAGCTCCGCCATAATAGAACACTGAACCTTGAGAATGAGACATCGATGTGTCATTCTGACTGCATGACGGACGATCGACCGACCCCTGACCTTCCCACCAGCGCCAAGGTCCGCCTGCTCTGGGGCTACGCCCGCCCGCACAAGCGCATCCTGATCATCGGACTGGTGCTGGGCCTGCTGGGCACCGGCGCGGAGCTCGTGACCCCGCTGGTGACGAAGAGCGTCCTGGACGGACTCGAGGTGGACGCGTCGCTGCGGGGGCCGGTGACGCTGCTGGCCGTCCTACTGGTCGCGGGCGCCGTCATCGGGCTGGTGCAGACGATCCTGCTGGGCACGCTCGCCGAGCGGATCATCCTGGCCGCCCGCACCGGCATGGTGCGACACCTGCTGCGGACGAAGGTGACCGAGCTGGGCATCCGCAGCGCGGGCGAGATGGTCACCCGGGTCACGTCCGACACCATGCTGATCCGCGAGGCCACGACGTCGAGCATCGTCAACGGCGTCAACGGGCTGGTGGGGCTGGCCGGCGCGCTGGCCCTGATGGCCTACCTCGACCTCGTGCTGCTGGGGACGACGCTGGGCGTCATCGTCGTGGTCGCGATCCTGGCCTCGCTGTTGATGCCCAAGCTCGCGAAGGCACAGCAGGAGGCCCAGGAGGAGGTCGGCGCGCTGGGCGGGCGGCTGGAAGGAGTGCTGCGCGCGCTGCGCACCGTCAAGGCGGCCCGGGCGGAGGCCCGCGAGACCTCCCGCATCGCCGGGCACGCCGAGCGGTCGGCTCAGAAGAGCATCCGTGCGGTCCGGCTCGAGGCGTGGGCGTGGACCATCACCGGCGGCGGCATCAACCTCGCCGTCATGCTGATCCTCGGCGTCGGCGCCTACCGGGTCGCGGCCGGCGACATGACGGTGACGACGCTGGTCGCGTTCCTGCTGTACGCGTTCCAGCTGATGATGCCGGTCATGCTGCTGACGATGAGCCTGACGTCGGTGCAGTCCGGCCTCGCGGCGGCCGCCCGCATCGGCGAGATCGACGCCATGGCGACGGAGTCGGACGAGCCGGGCGCGGGCCCCGCGGCGGGGACGCCGACGGCCGGCGCCGCGCTGGAGCTGCGCGACGTCGAGTACCGCTACTCCCCCGAGTCCGCGCCGGCGCTCGACGGCGTCAGCCTGACGATCCCGCGGCACGGGCACACCGCGATCATCGGGCCGTCCGGCGCCGGCAAGACGACGGTCTTCTCGCTGCTGCTGAAGTTCCTGCAGCCACAGCGCGGCGAGATCGTGCTCGACGGCCGCCCGTTCGCCGAGTGGCGGCTCTCCGACCTGCGCAGCCGCATCGCCTACGTCGAGCAGGACACCCCGCTGGTGCCCGGCACGCTGCGCGAGAACCTGCGCTACGCCGCGCCGGAGGCCACGGAGGACGAGCTGTGGGCGGCGCTCGCGACGGTCCGGCTCGATCACCGGGTCCGCAGCCTCGACGACGGCCTCGACACCGTGCTGTCCCCGACGACGATGTCGGGCGGCGAGCGGCAGCGGGTCGCGCTGGCCCGCGCCCTGGTGGCCGACGCCGAGCTGCTGCTGCTCGACGAGGCGACGGCGCAGCTGGACGGCCTCAGTGAGGCGGCCGTCGCCGAGGGCATCCGCCGCCAGGCCGCCACCGGCGCCGTCGTGACCATCGCGCACCGGCTGTCGACCGTCATCGACGCCGACCAGATCGTGCTGCTGGAGGCCGGCCGAGTCCGCGCCGTCGGCACCCACGAGCAGCTGCTCGGCGCCGACGAGCTCTACCGCGAGCTGGTCGCGGCGCTGCGCATCGCCACCCCCGAGCCGGCGGCGGTCACGACGCCGACCGCCTGACCCTGCCGCGGTTCAAGATCACGCCCCATCTATGCTCGAACGACCACATTTCCAGCAACTTCACCACCTGTCACACCATGTGGCCTTCGAGTAGAGAGCACCCTTGTGAATCGACGACGCACGTTCGCCGTCGCCGTCGCCGCAGCGGCCCTGACCGGGCTGCTCGGCACGGCTCCCGCCCCCGCCGCACCCACCCCCGCCGCGGACCCGGCCGACCCGGACCGGACCGCCGCGATCGACGCCTTCCAGCGAGCGTTCCCCGGCGTCGACGACGCCGAGGCGCTGCGCCGCATCGACGCCGAGGACGAGCGGGTCGCGCTGCTCGAGCAGCTGGCCGAGCAGTCGCCCGGCACCTACGGGGGCGCCTGGTACGACGGCGCCACCGACACCCAGCACCTGTTGTCGACGACACCGGCGGCCGCGGCCGAGTTCACCGAGGCCGCCACCGGCCGCGGCATCGACGTCGCCCTCCACGACGCCGACTTCAGCCTGGCCACGCTGCTGGCCGAGCGCGACCGTGTCAACGACGGCGCTCACCCGGACGTCCCGGCGGGCGCCACGGCCGGGATCGACCTGAAGGGCAACCGCGTCGTCGTCGAGCTGCCGCTGCGCACGCTGTCGGCCGTGCGCACGGGCGACGTCACTCTGCCGCCCACCATGCGGGCCACGGCGCGGCGGGTGCGCGTCGACGGCTCCGAGGCGTGCGACAGCCTGTACCGCTGCGGCCGCCCGCTGCGCGCCGGCGTCGAGCTGTGGCGCGGGCCGGACAAGAACTACTTCTGCTCGGTCGGGTTCACCGCCGACTCCACCACGAACAGCCGCAAATGGATGCTCACGGCCGGTCACTGCGGCCTCCTCGACAGCCAGTGGGGCCACGGCACCCAGGCGATCGGCCCCATGCGGGCCCGCTACAACAGCGGCGATGCCGACGCCGCGGCGGTGCGCATCGACAACGCGTACTGGCTGGAGAACGCCACGTGGGGCTGGCTGTACCACGAGAACCCGTCGAACCAGCGGCTGCCGGTGACCGCGCGCATCACGTCAGAGACCAGCATGCAGCCCGGCCAGACGGTGTGCATCGCGGCGCGCTCCAGCGTGTCCGGCATCCGCTGCGGCGTGCTCGGCGACGTCAACGACCCCGAGGCCCGCAACCTGGCCCGGGTCGACGGCATCGACACCTGCCCGGGCGACAGCGGCGGCGCCTGGTACCGCTACACGTCCACCGGCCGCATCGCGTACGGCATCCACCACGGCGGCAAGATCCAGCCGTCGACCTGCCACGGCGAAGACGTGTCGCTGTTCAGCACGCTGCCCGACATCACCGACCACATCGGCGTCATCGTGCACACGCGCTGACAGCACCTACGACACCCTGATCGTCGCGATCTCCCACGGCCCGAGCTCGACGTCGACGCGGTCGCCGTCGACGGGAAGCGGCTCCAGCGCCCGGCCCAGCAGGTCGGTGCGCCAGGCCGTGACGAACGCCCCGGTGACGGTGGCCGTCGTCGGCGCGGCGGACATGGCGACCAGCCGCAGTTCGGTCTCGTCGCCGCGGGACCGGATCGACGACGCGACGACGCCCGGCCCGCTCACGCCCAGCCCCGACGACGGTGGCGGGAGCTCGCCGCCCGCGGCGGCCAGCCCCGGCACCACCTGCGCGTCGTGGCGGAACTCCTCGGCCAGCCGGGGCGCCGACGCCGGTCCCCAGCCGCCGGCCCGCGGCACGACCGCCAGCCGCGCCCGCACCGGCACGCCGACGTACTGGGCGCCGGGTACCGGGAACTCCGACCCGGCCGGCTCGTCGCGCAGCGGGTGCAGGTTGACGCTCATCCAGCCGACCGCGCGCAGCAGCGTCAGCGCCAGCTCCGCGCCGTCGCCGGCCAGTTCGTACTCGGTGACGTGGTCGAGCAGCACGGTCGCGGGGCCCGCGGACACGAACGCCGACGCCGGGAACGTCGGCAGCGGGTACTCGCCCCAGCCGCCCTCCGACGTCAGCCCGCGCGCCGTCACCGCGAACTGCCCGTCGGCCGCCGACTCGGTGACCGGCGCGGGCAGCGGCACGTGCAGCCGCACGCGGTGGTCGCGGGCCGGGTTGACGAACGAGACGTCCAGCCGGACGTACGGCTCGCCGGCCCGCAGCTCGACCAGGGTCGTCACCTCGACCGGCACGGTCTCGGCGGCGCGCACGTCGAGGTCGGCGGACAGCGACACCGGCCAGTCGTAGCGGCGGACCACCCTCAGCACGCCGCGCAGCGGCCCGCCCTCGTCCACCGTCACGATGACCGAGGACGGCTTCTCGACCAGCACGTCGGCGGCGGGCGGGCCGTAGTTGTAGCTGTCGCCGCGGTCGCCGCCGGACACCAGGCGGCCGACGCCGCTCAGCTCGGTGCCGTCGGCGCCGCGCACCGTCAGCGTGCCGTCGTCCGCAACGTCGACGCGCACGTCGGCCGAGGTCAGCGACCGGTCCGTCACCTCGACACCCGAGGCGCCGGCCTCGGCGGAGTCCTGGGACGTCCGCACCGCGACCTGCCCGGACGCATCCAGCTGGACCGCGGCGAGCACCCGGCGGCGCTGCTGCGCGACCGTGCGCACCCGCCACTCCCCCGGCGCATGCGCGGCGGCCGCGGCCAGCTCGGCCCGCAGCGCCGCGAGGTCGAACTCCGGCGTCGACGGCACCCGCGCGACCGCGAAGTCGAGCGTCCCCGGCGTGACGGCGTACGACTCGATCTGCTGGCCGAACAGCTCGCGGCCGTGGATGCGCCGGATCACCTTGTCGAGGTCGGCGGCGGCCAGTTTCTCGTCACCCAGCAGGGTCGACGAGCGGCTCAGCTCCTGCACCGGCAGCGCCGTCCCGTCGGGCAGCGCGGCCGTCACCGGGCGGTCGGTGAGCGGCGCGGGGACGTCCAACTCGGCCAGCACGGTGCGCGGCCAGGGGACGGTGTTGACGACGGCGTGCGCGTCGGCCGGCACCCGCGCGGCGACCGACCGGAGCACCGCGGTGCGCACGGCGCGCCCGGCCTGCTCGGCCTCGGCCAGCCGGGCCGCGACCTGGGCGGCGGTCTCGTCGACGCCGCAGCCGGTGACGGAGTCGTGCGCCGTGGACTCGACGATCTTCCGCCAGGCCAGCAGGAACGCCTCGCGGTAGTCGGCGGACGGCTGGAACTGCGCGGCCAGCGCCTCGGCCTCGCCGACGACGCGCTCGGCGCGGGCCATCGCCTGCTTGAGCCCGACCCGGATCGAGATGACGCCGGGCAGGATGTTGCCGCGTGCGTGGCTGCGCAGCTCGCCCACCACGACCGGCAGGCCGGGGTCGTCGGGCCGGAACCGGGTGACGTACTCCGCCAGCCCGGACACCGTCAGCCCGGCGCCGCCGGGACCGCGGACGAGGTCCATCAGGTCCGGCCGCGGCGCGGAGTGGTCGGTGCCGAGCATGCCGAGCACCGGGTCGGCGCCGAACCACGAGCGGGTCTCGGCGCGGTAGGCGTCCACGGCCGGGCCCAGCCGCGACGGGATCGCGAACAGGTCCAGCGCGTTGCCGTAGCCGTCGAACAGGTACTCCACCCGCACCGAGCTGCCGTCGGGCGCCTCCCAGCGGAACCCGTGGGTCGTCAGCGCGCCGGGCGCCCCACGCCAGAGGGCCGCGTGCTCGATGCCGGCCCGGGCCAGGAGCTGCGGCACCTGGGCGGTGTGGCCGAACATGTCGGGCAGGTAGCCCACCGGCATCGCCCCGCCCAGCGCCTCGGCGCCCTGCCAGCCCAGCTCGAGGTTGCGCACGATCGTCTCGCCGGAGCACAGGAACTCGTCGAGCAGGATGTACCAGGGCCCGATGGACAGTCGCCCCTGCCGGACCAGCTCGGCGACGCGGTGGCGGTTCTCCGGGCGCAGCTCCAGGTAGTCGTCGACGGCGGCGAACTGGCCGTCGAGGGTGAACCGGAAGTCCGGATCGGTCTCGGCCCGCTCGATGACGTCGTCGAGGACGTCGGCCAGTTTCAGCCGGAACACCTGGAACGGCTCGTACCACTCGCGGTCCCAGTGGGTGTGCGGTACGAGGACGATCTCGGGCTCGGTCACGCGCGTGCCGCCTCCCCGCCGACCGGCTCGTCGCCGGCCAGCAACCGGATGATCCGCTGGCTGGTCAGGATGTCCGCACGGCCCTCGGCGACACCGGCCCGCGGCCGCTCGCCCGCCGTCACCATGCGGTGGAAGTCTGACAGCTCGTTCTCGAACGACTCGCCGGTGGAGGTGAACACCGAGCGGACCTCGCCGCCGGCCGCCGTCCCCGCGGGTGGCGCCTCGACCACCTCGAGCCGGGTCGGGTTGTTCAGCACGTACGGCGTCCCGAAGGTCACCCGCAGCGAGCCGCTGCCGTGGTGCACCGTCAGCGTCTCGGTGTACGCCGGGTAGTCCGGCAGGTAGTGCCAGCTCATCCGGGCCCGGACGGCGCCCGGCAGCTCGCCGGTGACCTCGACCGACCCGGGTTCGCGGCCCGGCTCGGCGCCGGCCGGCCATTGCCGCGCGCCGTCCACCGTCACCAGCCCGCCGAGCACCGCCCGCAGCAGCGAGGTGTCGTGCACCAGGCTGCCGAGGACGACGTTCGCGTACAGGTGCCGCAGCCGGTCGGACGTGCCGGCGCCGATCGCGGCGTCCAGCAGCCGCCCGGACTCCGCGGCCAGCCGGCTGACGGCGTCGGGGTCGACGTCGAGCGGGGCCGGGCGCAGGTTGGCGAACGCCAGCTGCGAGTCACCCGTCGGGTGCAGCACCTCGACCTCGACCGTGCGGACGTCGTCGACGCCGGCCAGCCGCTCGCTCAGCTGCCAGACGGCCTCGTCGTGCTCCTTCATGTACGCCAGCAGCAGCGCCGGCCGGCCCAGCTCGTGCTCGGCGGCGGCCAGTGCGTCGGCCTCGGCGGCGGTGTACGTCAGCGGCTTCTCGCAGAAGACGGCGACGCCGGCCCGCAGCGCCCGAAGCGCGGCCTCGCCGTGCGAGCCGGAGGTCAGCAGGACGACGCCCTCGGCGCCGCTCTGCTCGATCATCGTTCCGGCGTCGGCGTAGCGGCGCTCCTCGGGGACGCCGTACTGCTCACCGACGGCGGTGCGCAGCGACGGCGCGAGGTCGCAGACCGCGACCAGCTCGAACAGGTCCCAGCGACGGGCGATCAGCGGCAGGTGGACGGACTGCGCGACGGCGCCGAGGCCGGCGACGGCCAGCCGGACGCGGTCGCTCACGGCAGCCACCGGCGCAGCGCCTCGCGGTTGGCGCGCTGGTCGTCGATGACCCGCTCCGGCGGGTCGGACGGCGACGGCACGACGTCCTGCTCGACCACCAGCCAGCCGTCGAAGTCGCTCTCGAACACCGCATCCATGAAGCCGTCGAGGTCGAGGTCGCCGGCGCCCAGCTCGACGAACGCGCGCCGCTCCCAGACGTCGCGCATGCCGCCCTTCTCACGCAGCACCTGGTCGAGCACGGCGGTGCGGGCGTCCTTGAGGTGCAGGTGGTTGATCCGCGAGCCCCAGCGCCGCCAGCCCTCGACCGGGTCGCCGCCGCCGATGAGCAGGTGGCCGCTGTCGAAGGTCAGGCCGACGTCGGTGCGGGCCAGGAACTCGTCGATCTCGGCGGGCGTTTCGACATACGTGCAGGCGTGGTGGTGGAACGTGGGCTCCAGGCCGGCGGCGCGCACCCGCGCGGCGGCGGTCTCGACGTTGCGCGCCAGCCGTCCCCAGCCGGCGTCGTCGAGCGCCAGGCCGGGCGCGGCGCCGCCCGGGTTGGCGCGGCGCAGGTCGCTGCCCATGTCGGCCAGCGTCGGCAACGGCGTGCGGGCCGGGTCCAGCTCGGCCGCCGCCACGAAGATCTCCAGCGCGTCGTCGAGGCCGGGCAGCGCCGCCCGGAACGCGTCGTCGTCGGTGAACGGCAGGTCGACCCACCCGCCCACCAGCACCAGCTCGTACTCGCGCAGCCGGCGGCGCAGCTCCTCGCCGCGGCCGAGCCAGCCGACCGGGCCGAGGTCGACGCCGTCGTATCCCAGGTCGCGCAGCGGGCGGAGAATCTCCTCCGGGTCCGGCAGCGGCTGGTCCGCCGTCAGCTCGAAGACGCCGAAGCTCACCGGTGCCCCGGCAATGCCCTTCATCGCCACCATTCCCCAATCATCGGCGCTGACTTTGTCCTGACAACAGTACGTACAGTCAGCCTGCCATGTCCGACGGGGTCCGCGATACGGTCGCCGCGGGCAACGCGCTCTGCCCTGCGTCGCGTCTTTATCATGAGATTTCTCTCCTGCCCAGGGGGTGCCGGAATCTTTGTGGGGTCTCGTGCGTTGTGAACGTATGTTCGTTGATCGTGCGGGTACGGTCCGGACGCCGACTCGACACCGAGGGGGATCCATGGCAGCTGCACCGAAGGCCACCAGCGCGACGCCGCGGCGCCGCCAGGCGCGCTCCGAGGGCGAGCCCGACCTCGTCGGCCGCTACCTCGCGCAACTGGGCTCGACGCCGCTGCTCACGGCGGCCGAAGAAGTCGACCTGGCCAAGCGCATCGAGACCGGTGTGTACGCCGAGCAGTTGCTGGCCGGTGCCGTGCCCTCCAAGCGCAAGCTGACCCCGTCCTACAAGACCCAGCTCGACGTCCTGGTCCGCGACGGCGAGGCCGCCCGCGACCACATGATCCGCGCCAACCTGCGGCTGGTCGTGTCGGTCGCGCGGAAGCTGTCCGGGCGCGGGCTGCCCTTCCTCGACGTCATCCAGGAGGGCAACCTCGGCCTCATCCGCGCGGTCGAGAAGTTCGACTACGCCAAGGGCTTCAAGTTCTCCACCTACGCCACGTGGTGGATCCGCCAGGCCATCCAGCGCGGGCTGGCCGAGCAGACCCGCACCGTGCGGCTGCCGGTGCACGTGTCCGAGACGGTGGCCAAGCTGCACCGCATCGACCGCGACCTCCAGCGGCTGCTCGGCCGCGACCCCACGGTCGACGAGGTCGCCGAAGAGGCCGGCCTGCCAGTCGAGAAGGTCGTCGAGCTGCGCCGTGTCTCCCGCGACCCCCTCAGCCTCGACACCCCCATCGGCGACGACGGCGAGTCCAGCATCGGCGAGCTGATCGAGGACGACGACGCCGTCCAGGCCTCCGACCTCGTCGAACGCCGGGCGCTGAGCGAGCAGCTACGCAGCGTCCTCGACTCCCTGCCCACGCGTGAGGCGAAGATCATCGGCATGCGCTACGGCCTGGTCGACGGCCACGAGCACACCCTGCAGGACGTCGCCGACGAGGTCGGTGTGTCCCGCGAGCGAGTGCGCCAGCTCGAGAAGCACGCGCTCATGCTGCTGCGCGACCCCCGGCGCAACGAGTCGCTGATGGCCTGGGCCAGCTAGGGCCTGTTGAGCACGCCCCGGGCACCCGGGTGCCCGGGGCGTCGGCATGCCGGCGTCGCGGCGCCGGGCACCGAGCCGCGCGCTCGATGACGCCCACGACATCATCCCTGTGCGGGGTTCGACGCGCCTTTGCAATGAGCACCGATACGCATCGATGCGTATCGGTGCTCATTGCAAAGGCCCCCGGACGGTACGACCCAGCGATGCCTTCACTCGGGCGGCGTGAGCAGCCCGTCCACGTCGAGCACCTCGCCGGTGGCGATGGAGCGCCAGATCGCCTCGCCGGTCGCCACCGCGCGGGCGCCGTCGGCGGAGTCGGCGAGCAGCCCGAGGTCCAGCGACTCGCGGCCCGGCCCGACGAACAGGTCGTGCCGCAGCAGCGGGTCGGCGCCCTCGTGGCCGCCGGCGACCGTCGCGACCTCGATGGTGCGCGCCTCGCCGAACAGCGGCCGGTACGTGATGTCGTCCGAGCCGGGCAGCGCCCCGCCACCCGGCAGCCGACTGTGCAGCGTCTCGATCTGGCCGTGGGTGCCGTTGATGGTGACCCGGTAGCCCTCCCACGGCGACGAGAAGTCGATCGTGTACGAGAGCGCGATGCCGCCGCGGTACGCGACCAGCGCGCTGTAGGTGTCCTCGACGTCGATCTCGTCGTCGTAAAGGTACATGTCCTGGCCCGCCGGGTACTGGTGGCCGTAGGACAGCCCGAACAGGCCGACGCGATCGGCGGCGGCGCCGTCGGGGAAGGTGTTGCTGCCCAGCTGGGCCTGGTAGTACGGGTCGTTGTCGCGCAGCGCGGCGCCGGTGAGCGGCGCGCCGTTCTCGTCGCGCGGGCGGTGCGGGCTGTCCGGTCCGTAGTAGTGCCGGCCGCCGATCGCGAACACCCGCTCCGGCACGTCGTCGAGCCACCACGACACGAGGTCCAGGTGATGCGTGCTCTTGTGCACCGACAGGCCGCCGGACAGCTCGCGGCGCCGGTTCCAGCGCAGGAAGAAGCTGGCGCCGTGCCGGATGTCGACGTGGTAGTCGAGGCTGACGTGCGTCGGCCGGCCGATGGCGCCGTCGAGGATGAGCCGCTTGATGGTGCGGTGGCGCAGCGTGTATCGCAGGTTGTGGGTGACGCGCACCGTCGCCTTCGACGCCTGCTCCGCGGCCAGCACGGCGGCGGCGTCGGCGGCGGTCGTGACCATCGGCTTCTCGACGATGACGTCGACGTCGCGGCGCAGCGCGGCCAGCACGTAGGCGGCATGCGTGTGGTCCGGCGACGCCACCACGACGACGTCCGGCCGCACCTCGTCGACCATGCGGTCGAAGTCGTCCGGCGAGTACCACGCCAGCGGCGCGTGCCCCGGCGGCAGCAGCGACTCGTTGAACGCCGTCACCCGCGCCTCGTCCGGGTCCACCACCGCGACGACGTCGGCGTGCTCGGAGTAGTCCTCGGCGTTCTCGCCGTAGCCGAGCGCGGTGTCCGCGCCGCCCAGCGAGCCGAGGATGGGCCGCACGAAGCTCGCGACCCCGCGGTTGGACAGTCCGGCGATGGCGTAGCGGGTCATGGCCAGAACCCTTGCAAGGTTCGACTGCAAGTGTCAAGGCAATCTTGCAGTATGGGAAGCAAACGGGCAGTTCACAGCGAGACAACCGATTGCGATAGTGTGCTGCGGTGACTTCCACGCGGCTCGGCTTCGCACCCAACCTGGACGGCTACGTGGACGCCGCCCTCGACCTCCAGCGCCACGTCGAGGGGCGTACCCGGCGGCGGCTGGCGGAGTGGGAGGAGCGGGCCGCGCGGATCGCGTCGGCGGCGTCGGGCGCGCGGGCCGCGTCGGAGGCGGACGTGCGGCGCGAGGGCGAGCGGGTGCGGGCGGCGGTGCTGCGCGGCCTCGGCGGTCTGCCGCCGTCGGACGGGACGGCGCCGCCGGTGCGCTGGTGCGGCATGGTGTCCGGCCTGCCGGACGACGCGGGGTACGGCATCGAGCGGCTGATCATCGAGACCGCACCCGGCGTGCACGCCACGGCCAACCTCTACCGACCCACCGGCGACCGACCCGCTGGCGACCAGACGGCCGACCTCGGCCGATCCGCCGGCGACGCGACGTTGTCGGTGCCCGCCCGTAGGGTGGGGGCCCTCCCGGCCGGGCGGGGTGACACTCCTGCCGTCGTGTTCGTGTGCGGGCATGCCGACGAGGCGAAGGCGTATCCGCAGTACCAGGCGGTGTGCGCGCGGCTGGCCCGGGCCGGTCTGGTTGTGCTGGCGCTGGACCCGTTCGGCCAGGGCGAGCGGCTCGGTTACCTCGACGACACCGGGCGCCCGCTGGTCAACCCCGGCACCGCCGAGCACACGTACGCCGGCCTGCAGTCGTGGTGGCTGGGGCAGTCCCCGCGCGCTGGTTCGTGCACGAGGTGCGCCGGGCGATCGATCTGCTCGAGACGCTGCCGGGGGTCGACGGAAGCAGGATCGGCCTGACCGGCAACAGCGGCGGCGGCTGGCTCACGACGCTGGCGACGGCGGTCGAGCCGAGGATCGCCGCGGCCGCGCCGGCCACGTTCGTCACGTCGCGGGGCCGGTACCTCGACGGCGGGCAGCACCAGGACGCGGAGCAGGTCCTGCTCGGCGGCACCGAGCACGGCGTCGACCACGCCGACCTGCTGGCCGCCGCCGCGCCGCGGCCCGTGACGGTGCTGGCGGCGGAGTACGACTTCTTCCCGATCGAGGGCACCAGGGAGACCGTCCGGCGCGCCCAGACGACCTACGCGGCGCTCGGCGCACCCGACGCGCTCACGCTGGTCACGGCCGCGACGACGCATCAGTACGCGCCGGAGCTGGCCGCCGCGGCCACCCGGTTCTTCTGCACGGCGTTCGGTCTGCCGGCGCCGGACGACGAGACGGAGCCCGGCACGCTTCGCCTGGAGGCGCTGGCCTGCGGCGACACCGGCGAGGCGGCGGTCCTGCACGACCTCACCGCGGCCGGCTACCGGGAACCCCGCGAACCGGCCGACCCCACCGACTGGCTGCGCGACCGGATCACCGCCGGCCGCGACGTGCCGGACGAGCCCGGCGTGCGGTGGCTGCCCGGCCCGGCCGGCAGCCGGCACGGCTTCTGGCGCACCGAGACCGGCCTCTGGAACGCCGGCGTCCTGCTCGCCGACGAGACCGACGCCCGCCCGGGGCTGCGCCTCGTCCTGCTGCACGACGGCACCGCCGAGGCGACCACCGACCACCCGGTGCTGACCAGAGCCGCCCGCGACGACCGCGTCGGCGGGCCGCTGCTGGTCCTCGACGTCCGCGGGGTGGGCGCGCTCGCGCCGCGCGACCGGTCCGGACGGTCCCCGCTGAGCCACGACTCCACGATGTACAAGCTGCTCGCCGACCTGCTCTGGCTGGACGACAGCCTGGCCGCGGCCCGCGCGTTCGACGTTACCCGCGCCATCGACGTCATGCTGGCCGGGCACCCGGACCGGCCGGTGCACATCCACGCGGCCGGGCTCGGCGCCCACCATGCGATGCTGGCCGCGGCCGTCGACCCCCGCATCGTCGACGTGACGGTGTCCGACCCGGTGGTCGACCTCGACCGGATCATGACCACGCGGCTGCACGACGACGGACGGGGAGCGTGGCACGGCGTGCTGCCCGGCCTGGCCGTGCACGCGCCGGGACGACGGCTGCACGACCTGCTCGGCACCCGGCTCAAGGAGGTTCCATGACGCTCGACGCCCGCACCGCCCTCACCGGCCCGACGCCGGTCGACTGGCTGTTCACCGGCGACAGCATCGTCGCCGCGGCGAAGTGGACCGGCGTGCACCGCGGCTACGCCGACCTGTTCGCCGAGCGGGTCCGCTACTGGCTCGGCCGCCGCGACGACACCGTCCTGAACACGGCGGTCAGCGGCTGGCGGGTGCCGAGGCTGCGCGACGCGCTGGAGACGTCGGTGCTGCGGCACGCGCCGCACGTGGCGATCATCGGGCTGGGCAGCAACGACGCCAACGACGGGCCGGACGGGCGGGCGGCCTTCGTCCGCGAGTACACCGACGTCGTGCGGCGCATCCAGGCGACCGGCACCGACGTCGTGCTGCAGACGCCGCCGACGGTGGCGCCGACGCAGGCGCAGGCCCCGCACCTCGACTCCTACGCCGACGCCGTCCGCGAGGTGGCCGCCGACACAGGCGGCCACCTCGTCGACCACCACAAGACCTGGACGGCGGACGGCGACGAGGCGCTCGCGCTGCTGGTCGACGGGCTGCACCCGGGCCCCGAGGGGCACCAGAAGCTGGCCCGCGACCTCCTCACCGCCCTCGGCGACACCCACCCCACCTGGACCTGACGCGCCGCAAGCCGGGCAGCCCAGCCAGGTCGGCGGGCGGGGAACGCCGTCAGGGGTAGGCTGCGGGCGTCCGAGCGAGGCACGAGCGAGGCGGGCGGAGACGGCGTTCCCCGCCCGCCGACCGGACCGGCCCAGCGGATCAGGCCGCGGAGTCCTCCGGCTCGTACGCGACCCGCGAACGGGTGCCGCGCTCGCGCGGATCCGCCACCGGCACCGCCGACAGCAGCGCCCGCGTGTAGCCGTGCCGCGGCTCGGCGAACACCTGCTCGGCAGGTCCTTGCTCGACCATGACGCCGAAGTACATCACCGCGACCTGGTCGCAGATCCGCTCCACCACGGACAGGTCGTGCGAGATGAACAGGTAGGTGAGGCCGAGGTCGCCCTGCAGCTCGGCGAGCAGCTCGAGGATCTGCGTGCGCACCGACACGTCCAGCGCCGACACCGCCTCGTCGGCGACGACCAGCCGCGGCTCGGTGATCAGCGCGCGGGCGATGCCGATGCGCTGCCGCTCGCCGCCGGAGAACGCGTGCGGGTAGCGGCCGGCCATCGAGCGCTTCAGCCCGACCCGTTCGAGCATGTCCTCGACCCTGCCGTCCAGCTCCGATCCGGACGCCAGCCCGGCGACGCGCAGGGGCTCGCCGATGACCTGGCGGACGGTCATGCGCGGGTTGAGCGAGCCGTAGGGGTCCTGGAAGACCATCCGGATCTGCCGGCGGAACGGCAGCAGCTCCTTCTCGCTGAGCCGGGCGAGGTCGGTGACGCCGCCGTCGGCGCCGGCGTACAGCAGCTTGCCCGCGGTCGGTCGGTAGGCGCGCAGCACGCACCGGCCCAGCGTCGTCTTGCCGCAGCCGGACTCGCCGACCAGCCCGACGGTGCTGCCCTCGGGGATGTCCAGCGTCACCTTGTCGACGGCGTTGACCCGCTCGGTGCGGCGGCGGCCGAACATGGTGCCGGCCGCGGCCTCGAACGTCATCTCCAGGTCCTCGATCCGCAGCAGCGGCCGCGGCGACGCCTCCGCGGCCGGCTCCGGCTCCGGTGAGGGCGCCGCGACGGCGCCGCGCTGCGGCAGTGCGGCCAGCAGCTCCTGCGTGTACTCGTGCCGCGGGTGGTGGAAGATCTGGTCGACCGGGCCGTGCTCGACCACCTTGCCGTGTCGCATGACGACCACGTCGTCGGCGATCTCGGCGACCACGCCGAGGTCGTGGGTGATGAACATCAGCGTCATCCCCAGCGACTGCTTCAGCTCGGCCAGCAGGTCCAGGATCTGCGCCTGGGTGGTGACGTCGAGCGCGGTGGTCGGCTCGTCGGCGATCAGCAGCGACGGGCGGCAGACCAGCGCCATCGCGATCATCGCCCGCTGCCGCATGCCGCCGGAGAGCTGGAACGTGTACGCGCCGAACCGCTCTTCGGGCCGCGGGATGCCGACCCGGCGCAGGTCGTCGATGACGCGTTCGCGAGCGGCCGCCGGCGACAGCCGTTCGTGCAGTTCCAGCAGCTCGCCGATCTGGTCGCCGATGGTGTGCACGGGGCTCAGCGACGACATCGGTTCCTGGAAGACCAGGCCGATGTCGCGGCCGCGGATCGACCGGATGCCCGGGCCGGTGGCGTCCAGCGCGGCGAGGTCGACGACGGCGCCGTCGGGCGTCGGGCGGTACAGCACCTGGCCGGAGTCGACCCGGCCCGGGTGGTCGACGACCTGGATGATCGACCGGGCGGTGGCCGACTTGCCCGAGCCGGACTCGCCGACGATGCACGTGGTGGAGCCGCGGCGGATGCGCAGCGAGACGTCGTCGACGGCGTGCACGGCGCCCTCGTCGGTGTGGAACGTCGTGCACAGGTTCCGCAGCTCGAGGATCGCGTCCGGGTCCATCGACTCGCCGACGGTGGCCGCGGCGATCTCGCGGACGGCGTCTCGCTGCAGGTTGCGACGGCGCCACCTCATGTCGTCCTCCTTCCGTACGGGTCGGCGGAGTCTCGCAACCCGTCGCCGACGAAGTTGAACGCCACCACCGCCACCACGACCGCCAGACCGGGCAGCAGCAGCCACGGCGCCGTCGCCACCACCTGCACGCTCTGCGCGTCCTGCAGCAGCACGCCCCACGAGACCGCCGGCGCCCGCAGCCCGAGGCCGAGGAACGACAGCGACGTCTCGGCGAGGATCATCGCCGGCACCGCGAGGCTGACCGTCGCGATGATGTGCGAGAGGAACGACGGCAGCATGTGCCGCGAGATGATCCGCCGCGTGCGCACGCCGTCGAGCTTCGCGGCCAGCACGTAGTCCTCGGTGCGGGTCTGCAGCAGCCGGCCCCGGATCACGCGGGCCAGACTGGTCCAGCCGAGCAGCGACAGGATGATGGTGATCATGAAGTAGGTGCGGGTGGGGCCCCACTGCGGCGGGATGGCGGCGGCGAGGCCGAGCCACAGCGGCAGCGTCGGTATCGACATGATCAGCTCGATGATGCGCTGGATCACCGAATCGATCCAGCCGCCGAAGTAGCCCGAGATGCCGCCCAGCACCAACCCCAGCACCAGGGAGATCGCCACCCCGGCGAGGCCGAGCGAGAGCGAGATCTGCGCCCCGTAGATGATCTTCGACAGCAGGTCGCCGCCGGTGCGGTCGGCGCCGAGCAGGTAGAACCGCTCCCCCGGCTCGGTCGGCCCGAACAGGTGGATGTTCGTGTCGATGACGCCGAGCAGCGAGTACTCGTCGCCGCGGACGAAGAAGCCGAGGTTGACCACCCGGCTGGTGTCCTCCTCGAACACCCGGGCCAGCGTCTCCGGGTCGGTCGATCCGGTGGTCGGGTGAACGTAGAACCCCTCGGAGAAGGAGAAGCTGGGCAGCTGCGGCGGCTGGTAGGCGTGGTCGGCGCTGGTGGTGTCCTTCGAGAACGGCGCGAAGAACCCGGCGAAGATCGCCACGACGTACATCGCGATCATCACGTACAGGCCGGCCATGGCCAGCTTGTGCCGGCGGAACCGCCACCAGATCAGCTGGCGCTGCGACGCGACGCTGACGTCGGCGGCGTCGCGGCCGGTCTCCGTGGCCGGGTCGCCGGGCGTCTCGACGTCCTGGCTGGGCAGTTGGTCGGTGCTCATCGGCCTCACGCCTTCCCGAATCGCACGCGCGGGTCGATGGCGGCCAGCAGCAGGTCGGAGATCAGCGTGCCGATGACCGTCAACACCGCGATGATGAGGATGATGCCGCCGGCGAGGTACATGTCCTGCGACTTCAGCGCCTCCAGCAGCAGCGGCCCGATGGTGCCCAGCGCCAGCACCTGCGCCACGATGATCTCGCCGTCGAACAGCGACGGCAGGTGCCAGCCGGCGGTGGAGATGAACGGGTTCATCGCGATGCGCACCGGGTACTTCGTCACGAGCCTGCCCTCGGACAGCCCCTTCGCCCGCGCCGTGATGACGTACGGCTTGTTCAGTTCGTCCAGCATGTTCGCCCGGGTCACCCGGATGATCCCGGCGGTGCCGGCGAGGCCGATCACCACCACCGGGATCCACAGGTGGCCGAGCAGGTCGACGAACTTCCCGACGCCCCACGGCGCGTTGACGTACTCCGGTGAGAACATCCCGCCGACGCTCTGGTCGAACAGCGCGAACCCGAGGTACGCCAGCACCAGCGCCGCCAGGAACTGCGGCACCGCCAGCGCCACGAACCCGATGCCGGAGATCGTGTAGTCGCCCCAGGTGTGCTGCTTGATCGCCGAGTAGATGCCGGCAGGCAGGGCGATCGCCCAGGTGAACATCAGCGTGGCGATGCCCAGCGCCAGGGTGAGCGGCAGCCGGTCCGCGATCAGCGTCGACACCGGCTGCTGGAACTGGAACGACAACCCGAAGTCGCCGTGCAGCACGATGTTGCCGATCCACTTGATGTACTGCACCCAGAACGGGTCACCGATGCCGTAGCGATCCCGCAGCGCGTCCATCTGCGCCTGGTCGACGCTCTGACCGGCGGCCTCGAGCCGGGCCACCTGGGTGCTGAGGAAGTCGCCGGGCGGCAACTGGATGATGAAGAACGCGATCATCGAGATCGCGATCAGAGTCGGGATCACATGCAGGACCCGCATCGCTATGAAGCGCCACATCAGGGCGAGAGTCCTTTCGTCACTCGGCGAAGTAGAGCTGCTCCGGCTTGGAGATCCCCTCACGGCCGTAGTAGAAGGACAGCTTCGGCTCGTCGTCGCGGACGTTCTTCAGCGCGGTCTTCGCGATGACCGGCTGGAACGGCAGCCCGACCAGCCCGATCGCGTAGACGTTCTCGTCGTGTTGCTGCATGATCGCCCGGCCGGCCTCGATCCGGGCGTCGTCGGAGTCGGCGGTGCGCATGGCGTCCCAGGTGTCCATCAGCTGCTGGAACTCCGGGCTCGGCTGCATGCCCTCGGCCCCCGACGTCGAGTACCACTTGCCGTAGGCCGGCGCGGTGTGGCTGTTGTCGGCGGTCGGGACGAACCAGACCGGCTCGAGGTCGAAGTCGTCGGACGGGTGTGCGACGCCGTCGAAGTCGAAGTCGTTGGCCATCCGGATCTCGGTGTACAGGGTCTGGTCGACCGGCCGGCTGACGACCTTGATGCCGATCTCGGCCCAGTTCTTGCGCACCATCTCGAACACGTCGGTCGGGGCCAGCCCGGCGTCGAAGTCGAGGTAGGTGATGACGAACTCCAGCGGGGCGCCGTCGGCGCGCAACCTGGTGCCGTCGCCGTTGCGCTGGGTCAGCCCGATCTCGTCGAGCAGCCGGTTCGCCTCGTCGACGTCGTACTCGATGAACCGCTCACCGCTGCCCTCGACGTAGTAGTCGGAGGACTCGGTGGCGATCGGGTGCCGGATGACGCCCAGCCCGCCGAGCAGGGTGTCGTTCATCTCCTCGCGGTTGACGGCGTGCGAGAGCGCGGCCCGGAACCGGACGTCGCCGAACAGCTCGCGCAGCACGGGGTCGGCGTGCGAGAGGTTCGGGCAGATCGCCATCAGGCCGGCCGACGGCTGCCAGCGCAACACCTCGAACGCCTTCTGCTCGGCGTTCTGCAGGTACACCTGGGTGGAGTTGTAGCCGAGGTAGAAGCCCTGGAAGTCGAGGTCGCCGTTGGCCGCGCGCAGGTCCAGCGCGTCCTGGTCGAGCACCTGGATCTGCATGGTGTCGATGTAGGGCAGCTGCCGGCCGTCGGGGTCGGTCTTGTAGTAGTACGGGTTGCGCTCCAGCGCCGCGGTGCCGCTCTGCGCGTTGGCCGGGCTGGTGACCAGGAACGCGCCCAGGACCGGCCGCTCGACGTTCGTCCACCAGTTGTCCCGGTCGAAGAAGTACTGGTCCCAGGTGTCGAACCCGGCCGCGCTGGCCGCGGCGGTGACGGTGGCGGGGTCGGCGAGGTCGGCGTGGAACTGCTCCATGTAGTGCTTGGGCTTGAGGAACTGGAAGCTCACGCCGGGGTGACACAGGAACTTCTCGAACAGCGCGAACGGCTGGGTGAAGTTGATGATCACGGTCAGCTCGTCCGGCGTCTCGATGGTCGGCCGGGTCTGGCCGGCGTCGGAGAACCAGAACGCCGGCGACGGGAACAGCACGTCGTGGTTGAGCACGTGGTCGACGGTGAACTTGAGGTCCGCGGACGTGAACGGCGCGCCGTCGGACCACTTGAGGCCCTCGCGCAGCACGAACGTGTAGGTGCGGTTGTCCGGCGACTTCTCGAAGCTCTCCGCCAGGCTGGGCTGCGAGCCGTCGGCGGCCTTGTTCCACTCGATCAGGCCGGCGCTGGCGAAGGCCTGCAGCGCGCCGTCGTGCGTCGGCGTGGTCTGCGCGCGGCGCAGGTTGCCGCCGAAGCGCCCGACGCTGTCCCACGGCTCCACCACCATCGGGGTGGACGGCAACCGCTCGGCCAGCGCGGGCAGCTCGCCGGCGTCGACCCGCTCGGTCAGCATCGGCGACTCCAGCACGTCCGGGTCGCCGCCGGCGGAGCCGAACGGGTTGGGCGACTCGTCACCGCCCGAACACGCGGCCGTGCCGAAGACCGCGAAGGCGGCCGCAAAGCCGCCACCGGCCTTCAGCAACATCCTGCGCGAGACCACGATCTGTTCTGCCGACATCGGCAACTCCTCACTGTCCGGTGCTCATTCAGCAGGTCCGTCGCCCACCAGGGCGTTGACGCCGTACGCGGCGCCGCGGCGAGTCAGGCGTTCACCCAGATCAGGAACGCCGGTCGCGGAAGCGTTGGGGAGAACCTACCGACCGCAAGCGGTTGCCGCAATAGCAACAGGTTGCTGTTTCATTGCAACAGCGGCCGGTTCGGGGCCATCTCACCCTTCCCCGGGCGCCCAGGCCGGATCGAGCGGCTGCTGCGTCTCGAAGTCGGAGGTGACGTCGACGAACCGGCGCTGCGCCCCGGACTCCGCCACGGCCGCCGCGACGTCCAGCACATGCGCCGCGACCTCGGCGTTCGCCCGGTGCGGGCGGTCCGCCGCGATGGCCTCGGCCAGCTCCGCGACGCCCAGTCCGCGGCCCAGGCGGGCCCCTTCGGTGGGCACCTCCCGCCAGTCGTCGGTCCCGGCCGGGCAGAGCCGCAGCGGGCCGTCGAAGCGGTTGGGGTCTGGCAGCCGCAACGTGGCCTCGGTGCCGCCGATCTCCAGGAATCCGTGCCGCTTGCGCGGCGAGTCGAAGCTGAAGACGGTGGTCGCGACGGCGCCGGAGGCCAGCTCCAGCACGGCCGTGGTGTGCGTCGGCACCTCGGCGGCGAACCGCGTGCCGGCCCGCGGCCCGCTGACGACGACGCGTTCGGCCGGACCGTCGCGCTCCATCGCGGCGACCCGCCGCACCGGCCCGAGCAGCACCGTCAGCGCCGTCAGGTAGTACGGGCCCATGTCCAGCAGCGCGCCGGCGCCGGCAGCGAACAGGAACTCCGGCGCCGGATGCCAGCGGTCCGGCCCGGGGTCCTGGAAGCAGGCGATGGCCGACACCGGCCGGCCGATCGCGCCGGAGCGCACCAGCCGCAGCGCGGTCTGCACCCCTGCGCCGAGGAAGGTGTCAGGCGCGCTGCCGACCCGCCGCCCGGCCTGCCGCGCCGCGTCGAGCAGCAGGTCCGCCTCGGCCCGCGACCGTGCCAGCGGCTTCTCGCCGTAGACGTGGTGCCCGGCCCGGAGCGCGGCGACGCCGACCTCGGCGTGCGCGGCGGGGACGGTGAGGTTGACGACGATGTCGACGTCCGGGCGGCCGATGACGTCCTCCGGGCCGCCCGCGTGCGGCACACCGGCCGCGTCCGCCGCCGCCCGGGCCCGCTCGACGTCCAGGTCGCCGCAGGCCACGACGTCGAAGCCGGGAACGCGCGGCAGGTTCTCCAGGTAGGTCCGGCTGATCGTGCCGCAGCCGACGACGCCGATGCCGACGCGCGCGCTCACGCCGCCACCGCCTCGTCGAGCCGGGCGAGGGCCGCCCGGTTGCGGGCCAGCAGGTCCAGCACCGGCCCGGCACAGCGGTCGATCTCGAGGATCCGCGCGGCTCCGGGCGGCGCCGCGGCAAGGACGGCGGCCACCGGCAGGGTGCCGCGGCCCAGCTCCACCTGGTCGGCGGCGACGTCGCCCGGGCCGTCCTTGACGTGCACGGAGCGGACGCGGTCACCGAGCCGCTCCAGCAGCGCCGCGACGTCCGCGCCGCCGACGTGCGCCCAGTAGAGGTCGACCTGGAAGCCGACCTCCGGTGGCGTGGCGTCGGCCAGCACGTCCAGACCGTGCCTGCCGTCGGGCAGCAGCGCCAGCTCCCAGTAGTGGTTGTGATAGGCCAGCGCGAGCCCGGCCCGCGCGGCCTGCCGCCGCCACGCGGCCAGCCGGGCGCCGACGCGGCGGATGCCGTCGGCGTCGGCCCAGTCCTCCGGCTCCGAGCGCGGGATCACCAGCGTGTGCGCGCCCAGCGCGGCCACCCGGTCCAGCGTGGCGGGGTCGGTGTCGCGGGCGTGGACGCTCGGGATCGCGAGGCCGTGCCGCTCGGCGTCGGCGCGCAGGCCGGGCACGTCGCTCAGGTCGTACGGCTCGACGGCGTCGATGCCGGCCGCGGCCAGCGCGGCGAAGGCGCCGGCCCGGTCACCGGCGTCGCGCAGCGAGTACAGCTGCGCGCCCACCTGCGCGCTCATGCCGGCTGCCCGGCGTCGAACCAGGCCCGCACCTCGGCGTCCAGCGGCGGCACGTCCAGCGCGCCGCCGCCCGAGCGCAGCGACGTCGTGGCCGTCGCCGCCGCGGCCACCGCGGCCCGCGCGTCGACCGGCGAGGTCTGCGTCGTTCCGCCCTCCCGGACGAACCGGAGGAACTCGCGCAGCAGCGCCGGGTCGGCGCCGTGGTGCCCGCCGGGCGCATCGGGGATCGGGAACGTCTCGTCGCCGTCGGGCGCGAACTCGGTGCGCCGGTTCCACAGCCGCACGACGCCGCCCGGGCCGAGGCCGAAGTTCTCCAGCCGGCCCTCGGTGCCGATGACGGTGTAGTTGCGCCAGTAGTCCGGCGTGTAGTGGCACTCGGAGTAGGTGGCGTACACGCCGTTGTCCAGCGCCATCGTCATCATCGAGAGGTCCTCGACGTCGATCACCGGGTTCAGCCCGGTCTGCGCCAGCGGCGGCCAGTTGCGCTCGCGGTCCAGCCACTCGGTCACGACCTGGCCGGTCCGGTCCTGCCGGTCGGCGACCTGGCCGTACACCGTCAGCCCGCCCATCGCGCTGACCCGGCTGGTGTGCCCGCCGGCCAGCCAGTGGATGACGTCGATGTCGTGCGCGCCCTTCTGCAGCAGCAGCGAGTTCACCTTGGACCGCTCGGCGTGCCAGTCCTTGAAGAACCGGTCGCCGCCGTCGCCGACGAAGTAGCGGCACCAGATCGCCTTGACCTCGCCGATCCGGCCGCCGGCGATCAGCTCGCGCAGCAGCATGATGACCGGCATGTGCCGCATGTTGTGGCCCACGTACAGGCGGCTGCCGGTGCGTCGTGCGGTGGCGAGGATCTGGTCGGCCTGCTCGACGGTGATCGCCAGCGGCTTGTCGACGAACACCGCGACCCCGGCCTCGAGCAGGGCGCACGCGTGCTCGGCGTGCAGGTGGTCCGGCGAGGTGACGAACGCGGCGTCGACGCCGACGTCGATCAGCTCGTCGACGGTCGCGGTGGCCGCGACGCCGGGCCCGAACCGCTCGGCGGCGCGGTCACGGGCCCGCGGCAAGGGGTCGCACGCGGCGACGACCTGCGCCGACGGGTCCAGGTCGGCGGCGGTCTTCGCGATGATCCCGCGGTTGCCGTTGCCCACGACGCCGAGCCGCAGCGGGGCGTCCGGGCCGAGGGCGGGACGGTTCGAAGTGGTTGACGGAGCAGCCATGCCCAGGGACGCTACGTGACGCAAACGGTTGCCGCAAGGAACCATTGACGATCATGGCGACATGCAGTGTGAACGTGTCGCAAAATCGCTCGGGTGCGCTACGCTCGGCGTGTTTGCAGCACGATGCACCCCCGCGACCACGCAGGAGGAGACACCGATGAGCGTCACGCTCGCCGACATCGCGCGGGCCACCGGCCTGTCCGCCTCCACGGTCTCGCGCGCGCTGTCCGACCCCGACAAGGTGAACCCGCGCACCCGCGACCGCGTGCGCAAGATCGCCCAGGACATGGGCTACGTGCCGAACCAGGTGGCGCGCTCGCTCACGTCCGGGCGCAACGACCTCATCGGGCTGATCGTGCCCGACATCGCGAACCCGTTCTTCCCGCCCATCATCAAGGCCGTGCAAGCGCGGGCCAGCGCCAAGGGCAAGACGGTGCTGATCGCCGACGTCGACGAGCACCCGTCCGACGAGATCCAGCGCGCCCGGGTCATGCGCAAGCGGGTCGACGGCCTGGTCGTCGTGTCGCCGCGCACCCCCGACGACCGCCTCGACCAGCTGGCCGAGCTGCGTCCCATCGTGTTCGTGAACCGCGAGGTCAAGGGCGCGGCGAGCGTCATCATCGAGGACACCGAGGGCATGCGCGAGGCGGTCGAGCACCTCACCGCGCTCGGGCACCGCCGGGTCGGCTACCTCAACGGCCCGCGCCGCTCGTGGTCGAACACCCAGCGGCAGAACGCCGTGCGCGAGGCGTGCGCGGCGCACGGCGTCGACCTCGTCGAGTTCGGCCCGTTCGAGCCGCAGATCCAGGCCGGCGTGCGTGCCGCCGACCTCGTGCACGCTTCCGACGTCACCGCCGTCATCGCCTACGACGACATGATCGCGCTCGGCCTGATGGCGCGGCTGAACGAGCGCGGCGTGCGAGTCGGCCCCGACATCAGCGTCATCGGCATCGACGACAGCCCGATGTCCGGCATGGCCTACCCGACGCTCACCTCCATCCACGTGCCCGGCTCCGAGGCCGGCGCCCGCGCCGTCGACATCGTCCTCGACCTCGCCGACACCGCGGGCGACGCCGAGCCGTCCGTCGTCCAGCTGGAGACCCGGCTGATCGTGCGCAGCTCCACCAGCCCCGTCCGCGAGCGCTAACTCAGCTCCCCCGCCGTCGCGGCGGCGCCGTGGCGGGCCAGGTCGTCCAGGCACCGGGCGACGTCGGCCACCCAGGCGTCGTCGGTGGCCAGGTCGTCCGGGACGACGGCGGCAATGCGCAGCACCCGCGCGACGTCCGACGGGAGGACGGCGCGCAGGGCGTCGCGGGCCGGGTCGGTGACGGTGAGTGGGCGGCCGTCGTCGGAGCGGCCGGCCAGGACGAAACGCAGCCAGGCCGCCACCACCAGCGTCGCGGCGGCCGACGGACGACCGGCGGCGCGGGCGGCGAGGAGCGTCGGCAGCACCCGGACCGGCAGCTTCTGCGATCCGTCCGCCGCCACCTGGTCGCAGCGATGCCCGAGCGCCGGGTTGGCGAAGCGCCGCAGCACCGACGCCGCGTAGGCGGGCAGGTCCCAGCCGGGCGGCGCGTCGATGGTGGCCAGCACGTCGCGGTGCAGCGCCTCGACCGCGCCGCGGATCGCGGGGTCGGCGACGGCGGCGGCGATGGTCTCGTGCCCGGCCAGCGCGCCGAGGTAGGCGATCATCGAGTGCGCGGCGTTCAGCACCCGCAGCTTGGCCGTCTCGTGCGGTCCGACGTCGGCGACCAGCTCCGCGCCGGCCAGCTCCCACGGGGGCCGCTCGCCGGCGAAGTCGTCCTCGATCACCCACTGGCTGAACGGCTCGGCCGCGACCACCGCGTCGTCGGCGGCGCCGGTCAGCCGGAGCGCGTCGGCCCGGTCGGCCGGCGTGGTGGCCGGGACGATGCGGTCGACCATGGCGGACGGGAACCGGGCCGACGCCGCGATCCATCCGGCGAGGTCGCGCGCCAGCGGCGCCGGCAGCCGGGCCACGAACTCTCCCACCAGCGCACCCAGCCGCCGGCCGTTGCCGACCAGGTTGTCGCACGACAGCACCGTCACCGGGCCCGCGCCGGCCGCCATGCGCCCGTGCAGCCCGGCGGCCAGCAGCCCGAGTCCGGTCCGCGGCCGCTCCCCCGCCGCGACCGCCGCGACGTCGGCGCGCACGGCGTCGTCGTCGAGCAGCGCGCCGGTGACGGGGTCGGCGAGGTAGCCCTTCTCGGTGATCGTCAGCGTGACGACGCCGACCGCGGGGTCGGCGAACCGGGCGGCGACCGCGGCCCAGTCCGTCGGCGCGTGCCACGCCTCGGCGACGGACCCGACGACGTGCGCCGTCACCCGGTCACCGGAGCGGTCCAGCACCGTGAACAGCCCGTCCTGCCGGCGCAGCGCCGCGACGACGTCCGCCGAGCGCGGCGCCACCTCGACGATGCCCCAGCGCGGGTCGCCGGTCGCGGTTATCGCGCGGTCGGTGTAGACGGCCTGGTGCGCGCGGTGGAACGCGCCGACGCCGAGGTGGACGACGCCGGGCCGCGGCGCGGGCGTCGTCCGGGACAGCCGCGGCACCGTCACATCACCGCGCCGAGCTGCCACGGTGCGAACTCCTCGTCGCCGAAGCCGAGCGCCTCGCTGGCGGTCTGCCGTCCGGACGCGGTGGCGACGACGGCGTCGAAGATCTGCCGGCCCAGCTCGTCCAGGCCCATCTCGCCGTCGGCCACGGCGCCGCAGTTGAGGTCCATGTCCTCGGTCATGCGCTGGTAGACGGCGGTGTTGGTGGCCAGCTTGAGGCTGGGCACCGGCTTGCAGCCGTACACCGAGCCGCGTCCGGTGGTGAAGCAGACGATGTTCGCGCCGCCGGCCACCATGCCGGTGACGGAGACCGGGTCGTAGCCGGGGGTGTCCATGAACACCAGGCCGCGGCTGTCGACGCGCTCGGCGAACCGGCGCACCGCGCGCAGCGGCGTCGAGCCGGACTTCGCGACCGCGCCGAGCGACTTCTCCAAGATCGTGGTGATGCCGCCCTCCTTGTTGCCCGGCGACGGGTTGTTGTCGAGGCTGCCGCCGTGCTTGGCGGTGTACTCGCGCCACCAGGCGATGCGCTCCAGCAGCGCGTCGGCCACCTCGCGCGACTCCGCCCGGGCGGCCAGCAAGTGCTCGGCGCCGTAGATCTCCGGCGTCTCGCACAGCACCGCGGTGCCGCCCTGCGCGATCAGCAGGTCGGCGGCGACGCCCAGCGCCGGGTTCGCGGTGATGCCGGAGTAGCCGTCGGAGCCGCCGCACTTCAGCCCCAGCACCAGCTCAGACACCGGCACCGGCTGCCGCTGGACGTCCAGCCGGTCCAGCACGTCGGCGACGGCCTGGACCCCGGCCCGGACGGCGGCGGCGGTGCCGCCGGCCTCCTGGATGGTCATGCCGACGACGGGGGTGTGCTCGGGGAGGTCCAGCTCGGCGATCTGGTTGACCTCGCAGCCCAGCCCGAGCACGATCAGCGCGCCGAAGTTCGGGTGGTCGGCGTAGCCGGACAGCGTCCGCTTGAGCAGGTCCAGGCCCTCGCCGTCGGAGGCCAGGCCGCAGCCGCTGCCGTGCGTGATCGCGACGATGCCGTCAACGCTCGGGTGCGCCGCGAGCCGTCCGGACATCCGCACCTGGTCGGCGATCAGCTTGGCGACGGTGGCCGAGCAGTTCACCGACGTGATGATGCCGACGTAGTTGCGGGTGGCGACCCGGCCGTCGGCGCGGACGATGCCCTGGAAGGTCGCGGCCGGCACCGGCTCGGGCACGACGCCGCCGCCGATCGCGACGTCCTGGTCGACGGTGTCGTGGTAGCCGAGGTTGTGCAGGTGCACGTGGTCGCCGGGCTCGATCGGCGTCGTCGCGTGCCCGATGACCTGGCCGTACTTGAGCACCGGGGCGCCGGCACCGACGGCGCTCAGGGCGACCTTGTGGCCGGCCGGGACGAGCTGGCGGCTGACCAGCCCGGTACCGGGCACCGGCGTGCCGGCGGGCAGCGGGTCGAGCGTCACCGCCACGGAGTCGTCGGCGCGCAGCCGCACCAGCCGGGTGGGTTCGGGTGTCACAGGGGTCCTCCAGATGGTGATGCCGGCAGCCAGCGGCCACGCAGCACGGTGGCCCAGGGCCGGAAGCCGGGGTCGAAGATCGCCAGGTCGGCGTCCATGCCGGCGGCGACGGCGCCGCGGCGCGCGGACAGCCCGGCGACGGCGGCGGGCCGGCTGGTGGCGGCGGCGACCACCTCGGCGAGCGGCCAGCCGAGGTCGTCGTGCAGGTGGGCGAGCATGTCCGGGAGCGTGCTGGTGCTGCCGCCGAACGCCTCGGCGCCGGCCACCATGCCGACGCCGTCGCCGACGACGCACTCGACGGTGGCCAGCCGGTAGCGGTACCCGGCGGGCATGCCGGTGCCCGGGGTGCCGTCGGAGACCACGACGAGGCGGTCGCCGGCGCAGCGCCGGGCGATCTCCAGCAGCTCGGGCGGGAGGTGCCGGCCGTCGGCGATGACCTCCGCGGTGAGGTCGGCCGCGGCCAGCGCGCCCTCGAGCAGGCCGGGGACCCGCCAGGGCCCCTCGCGGCGGGTGGTGGACTGCCCGCTCCACAGATGGGTGACGTGCGTCAGCCCGGCGCCGGCCGCCTCGGCGAGCTGCCGCGCCGTCGCGTCGCTGTGCCCGGCCGCGACGACGACGCCCGCGGCGGCCAGCCGGCGGGTGGCGTCGACGGCGCCGGGCAGCTCCGGCGCGAGCGTGATCATCCGCAGCGTCGCCGCGTGCTCCAGCAGCACGTCGACGTCGCGTGAATTCGGCGGGGCCAGGACGGCGGGGTCGTGCGCGCCGCACTGGGCGGCCGCGAGGAACGGGCCCTCCAGGTGGACGCCGAGCACCCGGGCGGCGTCGGCGGGCGTTCCGGCGACGAGGCCGGACAGCGCCGCGACGCGCGCCGCCAGCACGTCGACCGGCGCCGACACCAGGCTCAGCTGGACGCTGGTGACGCCGGCCGCCGCGAGGTGCCGCAGCACCGCCGTCACCCCGGCCTCGCCGGCGTCGTCGAAGGCGTGGCCGGCGGCGCCGTGCACGTGCAGGTCGATCAGCCCCGGCGTGACGATGCGGCCGCCGACGTCGACGATCCGGGCGTCCGGCGGCACGGGCCCGGCGCCGACGGCGACGATGCGGCCGCCGTCGGCCAGCACCGTCCGGTCCGGCTCGACCCGGCCGTCACTCACCACCGTGGCGTGCGTCAGCGCCAGCATCGCTGCCACCTTTCAGCAACCGTTTGGATCGGGCTCAGCCGACCGGGACCTCCAGCTGACCGGCCGACTCGGGGTCGAGGAACAGTGTCGCGTGCCCTGCGGTCCGCAGGATGGTGGCGGGGCAGGCCGGGCTGATCTCGTCGCGCAGCGCGGCCGCGACCGCCGCCGCCTTGCGCTGGTCAGGCGTGCAGACCAGCACCTGCGTGCCGGACAGCAGCGCCGGCACGGTGAGCGAGATCGCGGTGGCCGGCACGGCGGCGTCGTCCGGGAAGTGACCCTCCCCGACCTGCTGCGCGCGCGACTCCGGCGTCAGCGTGATGACCCGGGCCAGCCGCTGGTCGGCGAAGTCGGCCTCGTTCGGCTCGTTGAACGCGATGTGGCCGTTCTCGCCGATGCCCATGCAGATGAGATCCAGCGGGCCCTCGCGCAGCAGGTCCTCGTAGCGCCGGCACTCGGCCTCGGCATCGGGCGCGTCGCCGTCGATGTAGTGCACCCGCTCGGGCTGGAACGGCTCCTCGATGCGCTCGCGGATCCAGCGCCGGAAGCTAGCCGGGTGGTCGGCGTCGATGCCGACGTATTCGTCCAGGTGGAACGCGGTCACGCGGTCCCACGGGACGTCCTGCGACCGCAGCGCCTGGACGAACGCGAACTGCGAGTTGCCGGTGGCGAAGACGGCGCGGGCCCGGCCGGTCCGGGCGACGGCGTCGCGGATGACGGCGGCCGCGCGCTCCGCTGCCGCCTGGCCCATCTCGGCGGTGCCGGAGTGCACCTCGACCGCGAGCTCGCCGGCCTGGAACTGGGTGATCGGTTCGGACACAGAGACCCTCCTGTGGGCATCGCTGGACGACGTCGCTGCAACCCTACTGCAAGTATTGACACAAATGCACAACCGCTTGCAGTATCGTCCGCACCCACCTCGCTCCCAGGTCTTGGAGGATCGATGAGCTCCCTTCCGGATGCCCGCCCCGACCGCACGGAGAACCACACCCTCACCCGCCGCGCCTTCACCGCGGCCGGCGCGCTCGCCGGCGTCGGCGCCTTCGTCGCCGGATCGCCCGCGTTCGCCGCCGTCCGCCGCGGCACCGCCGACGCCCTGGTCCCCGCGTTCCCCGGCGCGCTGGGCTGCGGCATGTACACCACGGGCGGCCGCGGCGGCGACGTCTACGAGGTGACCAACCTCGACGACTCCGGGCCGGGGTCGCTGCGCGAAGGGGTGAAGGGCAGCAACCGCACCGTCGTCTTCCGCGTCTCCGGCACCATCTACCTCAGCTCGCGCCTGGACATCAGCGGCTCGAACCTCACCGTCGCCGGCCAGACCGCGCCCGGCGACGGCATCTGCATCGCCGGCTACCCCACCCGCATCGCCGGGCAGAACGTCGTCGTCCGGTACCTGCGCTGCCGCATGGGCGACATCGCCGGCATCACCGAGGACGCGATGTGGTTCCGCCGCACCGCCGACGTCGTGCTGGACCACTGCTCGCTGACCTGGAGCACGGACGAGGCGCTGTCGCCGTACGAGAACACCCGGGTGTCGGTGCAATGGTGCATCGTCGGCGAGAGCCTGACGATGTCGGTGAACCCGGAGGGCAGGCACGGCTACGGCGGCATCTGGGGCGGCGAGAACGTGTCGTTCCACCACAACCTGATCATCCACAACTCCAGCCGCAACCCGCGGTTCGCGCCGGTCAACGCCACCGGACCGGACTACGCGCTGACCGTCGACCACCAGAACAACGTCATCTACAACTGGGGCTTCAACTCCGCGTACGGCGGCGAGGACTCCGCCGGCATCAACCTGATCGGCAACTACTACCGGCCCGGGCCGGACACGCTGGCCGAGGTGCGCGACCGCATCGTCGAGCCGACGGTGAGCACGCTCGGCGGGCCGGGGACCTGGTACGTCGCGGACAACCACATGGACGGCTCGCCCGAGGTGACCGCCGACAACACGCTCGGCATCGACGGCGACGTGCCGATCACGCTGCGCACCACGCCGGTGCCGTTCCCGCAGCCGCTGCCGGCCGAGGCGGCGACCGTCGCGTTCGATCGGGTGCTCAACGAGGCCGGCGCCATCCTGCCGCGCCGCGACTCCGTCGACGCCCGGCTGGTCGAGGACGTGCGGCGGCGCACGGGCCGGCTGATCAACTCGCAGACCGAGGTGGGCGGCTGGCCGTCGCTGGCCTCCGTCCCGGCTCCGGCCGACAGCGATCACGACGGCATCCCGGACGCGTGGGAGACGGCAAACGGGCTGAACCCGAACGACCCGGCCGACCGCAACACCGTCGGCGCCGACGGGTACACGAACCTCGAGCGCTACCTGAACTCGATCGGTGGCCCCGCGTCGTCGAACCCGTCCGTCACGCTGCTGCAGCCGGGAACGAACGCGCTGGTGGCGGCCGCACGCACGACCGGGCGGGTGGTGCTGAACGCGACCGCGACCGGCCACGGCGCCGCCATCGACCGGGTCGAGTTCTACGCCGGCGACGAGCTGATCGGCACCGCCACCAGCGCCCCCTACCGCGTCGAGTGGACCGGCGTCGCCGACGGCAGCTACTTCGTCACCGCCCGCGCCGTCGACACCGACGGCAACGCCACCTCGACCACCTCCACTCCGGTGCACGTCAACCGGATCACCCGCACCGCGCCCTGGGTCGGCGCCGACGTCGGCTCGGTGCCGGTGCGCGGCGCCACCTCGGTGTCCGGCGACGCGGTGACGGTGAAGGGGTCGGGCGCGATCGGCGGGACGGCGGACAGCTTCCGGTTCGCGTTCCAGCGCCGTGACGGCGACTGCGAGATCGTCGCCCGGATCGACGCCATCAGCAAGGTGTACCCGGAGGTGGCCGCCGCGGTGATGGTCCGCGCCGACCTCGCGCCGTCGGCGCCGTTCGCGATGATGGAGCTGACCTACCTGGGCAGCGGCAAGGTGTCGCGGTTCTCGGTCCGCTCCGCGCACGGCGCCGAGGCCGTCGTCACCCAGTACCCGGCCGTCCCCGAGGAGGTGCCGATCGACACCCCCTACTGGGTCCGCCTCACCCGCCGCGGCGCCACCGTCACCGGCGCCGTCTCGCCCGACGGCGTGACGTGGCACGAGGTCGGCGCCGCGGACGTCGCCCTGCCGCCGTCGGCCTTCCTCGGTCTCGCCGTCGACGGCCACCAGGAGAACACGGCCAACGCCCGCTACACCACGGCCACGTTCGGCGCGGTCACCGTGCGCTGACCAGCGCCGTCAGCTCGTCGTCGGGAAGGAGTAGCTGGCCGCGATCGAGTGATCGACTCGCGGCCAGCGCGACGTCACGACCTTGGCGCGGGTGTAGAAGGCGATCCCCTCGGGGCCGTGGACGTGCGACTGGCCGAACAGCGAGTCCTTCCAGCCGCCGAACGAGTAGTAGGCCATGGGCACCGGGATCGGCACGTTGATCCCGATCATGCCGACCTTGACGCCGCGCTGGAACCGCCGCGCCGCCTCGCCGGAACCGGTGAAGATGGCGGTGCCGTTGCCGTAGGGGTTCGCGTTGATCAGCGCGATCGCCTCGTCGACGTCGTCGGCGCGGACGACCGACAGGACCGGGCCGAAGATCTCGTCTCGGTAGACGTCCATCGACGGGGTGACGCGGTCGAGGACGGTGGGCCCGACGAAGAAGCCGTCCTCGTGGCCGGGCACGACCAGCCCGCGCCCGTCGACGGTGACCTCGGCGCCCTGCCGCTCGCCGCCGTCGATGTAGCCGGTGATCCGGTCGCGCGCGGCGGCGGTGACGACGGGGCCCATCTCGCTGGCCTCGTCGCGGCCGGGCCCGACCCGGACGGCGGACGCCTTGGCCGCCACCGCCTCGACCAGCCGGTCCGCGCCGCTGCCCACCGCGACCGCCGCCGAGATGGCCATGCACCGTTCCCCCGCCGACCCCATGGCCGCCGCGATCAGGTGGTCCGAGGCGAAGTCGAGGTCGGCGTCGGGCAGCACGACGGCGTGGTTCTTGGCGCCGCCGAGGGCCTGCACGCGCTTGCCGTTGGCGCTGGCCCGCTGGTGGATGTACTTGGCGATGGGGGTGGAGCCGACGAACGAGACGGCGGCGACGTCGGGGTGGTCCAGCAGCGCGTCGACGGCGGACTTGTCGCCGTTGACGACGCTGAAGACGCCGTCCGGCAGCCCCGCCTCGGCCCACAGCCGGGCCACCAGCTGCGACGCCGACGGGTCCCGCTCGCTCGGCTTGAGCACGAACGCGTTGCCGCAGGCGATGGCGACCGGGTGCATCCACATCGGCACCATGACCGGGAAGTTGAACGGGGTGATGCCGGCGACGACGCCCAGCGGCTCGCGGAACCCGTACACGTCGACGCCGGTGGACACCTGGTCGGAGTAGTCGCCCTTGAGCAGGTGCGGGATGCCGCAGGCGAACTCGATGACCTCGATGCCGCGCTGCACCTCGCCGAGCGCGTCGGAGACGACCTTGCCGTGCTCGTCGGCGATGATCTCGGCCAGCTCCCGCGCGTGCCGGGTGACCAGCTCGCGGAACGCGAACAGCACCTTGGTGCGCTTGGTGAGCGACGTCTGCGACCAGCTCTCGAACGCCTTGGCGGCGGCGGAGACGGCGAGGTCGACGTCGGACGGCTCGGCGAGCAGCACCTCGGCCTGCTGCTGCCCGGTGGCCGGGTTCCACACCGGCGCCGTGCGGGTCGACCCGGCCCGCGTCGTGGCGCCGTCGATCCAGTGCTCGATGGTCCTCATGCGTGGTTCTCCTCCGTCTGCCGCCCCAGCAGCGGCCGCTGCGCCTTCTTGTGCTGCTCGTACTCCGCGCGTGCCGCGCGGGTGGTGTCGAGCGCCGCCGTCTCGCTGACGGGGACGTCCCACCAGGAGTCGCTGTCCGGCGCGCCGGCCAGCGGGTCGGTCTCGACGTGGATGAGGATCGGGCCGCCGTCGGCCGGCGCCGCCTTCGCGTCGCGCAGCGCCGCGCGCAGCTCGTCCACCGTCGCCACCCGGACGACGGTGACGCCCAGGCTGGCGGCGTTGGCGGCGAGGTCGACCGGGAGCACGTCGCCGTCGAGCCGGCCGGACCGGTCGCCGCGGTAGCGGTAGGCCGTGCCGAACCGCTGCGACCCGAGCGACTCGGACAGCGAGCCGATGGACGCGAACCCGTGGTTCTGCACCAGCACGACGACGACCTTGACGCGCTCCTGGACGGCGGTCACCAGCTCCTGCGCCATCATCAGGTAGGAACCGTCGCCGACCATGACGAACACGTCGCGGTCGGGTGCGGCCATGCGGACGCCGACGCCGGCGGCGATCTCGTAGCCCATGGTCGAGTAGCCGTACTCGACGTGGTAGCCCTTCGGGTCGCGCGTGCGCCACAGCTTGTGCAGCTCGCCGGGCATCGACCCGGCCGCGTTGACGACGACGTCGCGCGGCCCGCTGACTTCGTTGACGGCGCCGATGACCTCGGTCTGCGCGGGCAGCGGCTGGCGGCCCGCGCCGTAGGCGGCGGTGACGACGGCGTCCCACTCGCGGTTCGCGGCGGCCGCGGCCTCGCGGTGGGCGTCCGGCGCCGACCAGCCGGCCAGCTCGGAGGTCAGCGCCTCGAGCGCGGCCCGGGCGTCGGCCACCAGCGGCAGCCCGGCGTGCTTGACGCCGTCGAACCCGGTGACGTTGACGTTGACGAACCGCACGCCGGGGTCCTGGAACGCCGTCCGCGACGCCGTCGTGAAGTCGCTGTAGCGGGTGCCGATGCCGATGACGACGTCCGCCTCGCGGGCGAACCGGTTCGCGCCGGGCGTCCCCGTCGCGCCGACGGCGCCGAGCGCGAGCGGGTGGTCGTACGGCAGGCTGCCCTTGCCGGCCTGCGTCTCGGCCACGGGGATGCCGGTGGCCTCGGCGAACGCCCGCAGCGCGTCCGTCGCCTCGCTGTAGACGACCCCGCCGCCGGCGACGATCAGCGGCCGCCGGGCGGTGCGCAGCAGCGCCACCGCGCGGGCCAGCGCGGCCGGCTCGGGGACGGCTCGCGGCACGTGCCACACGCGTTTCGCGAACAGCTCGGCCGGCCAGTCGTACGCCTCGGCCTGCACGTCCTGCGGCATCGCCACCGTGACGGCGCCGGTCTCGGCCGGGTCGGTGAGCACCCGCATCGCGCCGAGCAGCGCGGCCGGCAGCTGCTCGGGCCGCCAGACGCGGTCGAAGTACCGCGACACCGGCCGGAACGTGTCGTTGACGGTGACGTCCGGCCCGTGCGGCTGCTCGAGCTGCTGCAGGACGGGGTCGGCGACCCGCGTCGCGAACACGTCGCCGGGCAGCAGCAGCACCGGCAGCCGGTTGATCGTCGCCAGGGCGGCGCCGGTGACCATGTTCGTCGCGCCCGGCCCGATCGACGACGTGCAGGCCAGCGTCGACAGCCGGTTGCGCATGCGGGCGTAGCCGACCGCCGCGTGCACCATGCCCTGCTCGTTGCGGGCCTGGTGGTACGGCAGCGCGTCGGGGTCGGCCAGCTCGGCCTCCAGCAGTGCCTGGCCCAAGCCGGCCACGTTGCCGTGCCCGAAGATGCCGAAGCAGCCCTCGATCAGCCGGTGCTCGACGCCGTCGCGCTCGGTGAACTGCGCGGCCAGGAACCGGACGGTGGCCTGCGCGACCGTCAGCCTCATCATCGCTCCTTCCCCATGGGCAGCCGTGGGTCGGGCGCCTGCGCCGCCCACTCGTCGCGGACCCAGGCGTGCGCCGGGTCGTCGCTGATCAGCCACTCGCGGGTGGCGCCCGGACCGGCCATGACGTTCAGGTAGTACAGGTGGTACCCGGGCGCGGCGACGGACGGGCCGTGCCAGCCGTGCGGCACCAGCACGACGTCGCCGGTGCGCACCTCGGCCAGCACGTCGATCGGCCGGTCGTCGGTGCCGTAGACGCGGTGGAAGCCGAACCCGGCCGGGTCGCTGACCTCGAAGTAGTAGATCTCCTCCAGCTCCGACTCGACGCCGGGGAGGTCCTCGTCGTGCTTGTGCGGCGGGTACGACGACCAGTTGCCGGCCGGCGTGACGACCTCGACGGCGATCAGCCGGTCCGCGTCGAACGTGCCGGCCGAGCCGAAGTTGTGCACCTGGCGGGTGGAGCTGCCGGCGCCGCGGATCTCCACGGCGACGTCGCTCGCGGGCAGGTAGCGGGCGGCCAGCCGGTTCGTGCAGGGCGCGGCCGGCAGCGCGAACCGGGCGCCGTCAGCGTCATGACCGGCTGCGGTGACGGTGACGGACGAGTCGCGCGGCACGTAGACGGTGTCGGACGGGCCGCTGAACACGTCGGGTCGGCCGGCCAGCTCGAACCGCTCGCCGTCGACGTCCACCGTGCCACCGCCGTTCAGCGGCAGCACGAACAGCTCCTCGGCGCCGGTCTCGAACGTGTGCGACTTCCCGGGGCCCAACTCGAGCACCCGCAGCGACGTCCACCGCCAGCCCTCGACGGTCGACGGGGTCAGCTCGACGGCGTACGGGCCGCGCGCGGCGGTCCCGGCCGGGTGGTACCAGCTCATAGCAGGCTCACCGCCGTGTCGACCGCCGCCGCGACGTCGCCGTCCGGCGGGTACAGCAGCGTCCGCCCGACCACCAGGCCCAGCGCCGTCGGCAGCCGCAGCACCTTCTCCCACTGCCGGAACGCGGCGTCGGGGTCGTCCGGGACCTCGCCTCCGAGCAGTACCGCCGGCAGCGTCGACGCCGCCAGCACCCGCTCCATGCCGGCCGGGTCGTCGTCGACGACGGGCAGCTTCAGCCAGGTGTAGGCGGACGTGTTGCCCAGCCCGGCCGCGACCGTCACCGACCGGATGACCGCCTCGGTCGACAGGTCGTTGCGCAGCCGGCCGTCGTCGTCGCGGTAGGAGATGAACGGCTCGATCAGCGCGATCCTCCGGCGCTCGGCGAGATCGTCGACGGCGTGCCCGCAGGCCTGCAGCGTCGGCGCCGTCGCCGGGTCGGCGGGGTCGATGCGCAGCAGCATCTTGCCCATCTCGAAGCCCATGGCGTCGATGCCGCCGGCGTCGTAGCCGGTGAAGCGGTCGTCGATCTCGAAGACCGTGCCGGCCAGGCCGCCGCGGTTCATCGAGCCGACCACGACCTTGTCGTCCAGGGCGCCGAGCAGCAGCAGGTCCTCGAGCACGTCGGCGGTCGCCAGCACGCCGTTGACGCCGGGCCGGCTCAGCGCGACGACCAGGCGGTCCAGCAGCTCGCCGCGGTCGGCCATCGCCAGCGGGTCGGGCCCGGCCCGCAGCGCGCCGCGGGCCGGGTGGTCGGCGGCGATGACCATGAGCTTGCCGGTCGGGCCGAGCAGCGACGCCGGGCGCTTGCGGGCGGCGGCGGCCGCGGCGATCGCCTCGGGCCGGTGGATGCGCGTCTCGACGATGGTGCGCACGTGGTCAGCGGACATCGGCTGCCTCCAGGAACGCGGCTACCTCGGCCGTCGTCGGCATGGCGTCGGAGCAGGCCAGGCGGGTCGCGACGATCGCGCCGGCCGCGTTGGCGAACCGCACGGCCTCGCCGAGGGTGCGCCCGTCGAGCAGCTGATGGCACAGCGCGCCGCCGAACGCGTCGCCGGCGCCGAGGCCGTTGAGCACGTCGACGAGGATCGGCGCGACCTCGTGCTCGCCGGTGTCGTCGACGGCGAGCACGCCCTTCGGGCCCTGCTTGACGACGGCGGCGGCGACGCCGTGCTCCTCGCGCAGCGCCTTCGCCGCCGCGTGCGGGTCGCGGATGCCGACGGCCGTCTCGGCCTCGTCGACGTTGCCGACGGCGTGCGTGACGTGCCGGAGCGCCTCCTGGACGATCGGCCGGGCGGCCTCGCGCGACTCCCAGAACATCGGCCGCCAGTCGAGGTCGAGGACGGTGATGCCGTTGCGGCCGCGCGCCTCCAGCGCGGCCAGCGTCGCCGACCGGCTCGGCTCCTGGCACAGCCCGGTGACCGTCGCCCAGAAGATGCCGGCGTCGCGGACGGCGTCGAGGTCCAGATCGTCGGTGTGGATCTGCAGGTCCGGCGCGGTCGGCGTGCGGCCGTAGAAGTAGATCGGGAAGTCGTCCGGCGGGAAGATCTCGCACAGCGTCACGGGCGTCGCGAGGTCGTCGACGGCCGTCACGAAGCGGTCGTCGACGCCGTACCCCGTCAGCGCCCGGTGGACGAAGCGGCCGAGTGGGTCGGCGCCGGTGCGGGTGATGACGGCGGAGCGGCGGCCGTGCCGCGCGGCGGCGACGGCGACGTTGGTGGCCGAGCCGCCGAGGTACTTGGTGAACGTCGTGACGTCCTCCAGGCCCACCCCGGCCTGATTGGGGTAGATGTCGACCCCGACGCGGCCGATGGTCAGGACATCGTCGCTCATGCCCTGACCTCCTCGATCGTCACGACCCGGTTCTGCCGGCGCGAGAGGGTGGCGGCCTCGGCGACGTAGAAGCTCTCCAGCGCGTCGGCGACGGTGCACGGGCTCTCCCGCTCGCCCCGCGCGACGTCGACGAAGGCGGCGATCTCGGCCTCATAGGCGGGCCGGAACCGCGACCAGAACTCACGGAACGGCGTGCCGCCGGGGAACGTGACGCCGGGCTCGGCGGAGGTCAGCGCGGCGTGCTCGTCGAGCCCGACGACGTGGGTGCCGGCGGTCCCCGCGACCTCCATGCGCACGTCGTAGCCGGCGCCGTTGTAGCGCGAGCCCTGCAGCGTCGCCAGCGTGCCGTCGTCCAGCGTCAGCACGGCCGCCGACTCGTCGACGTCGCCGCTGGCGGCGAAGACCTCGGCGCCGCGATTCGCGCCGGTGGCGTACACCGTCGTGACCTCGCGGCCGGTGACCCAGCGCAGGATGTCGAAGTCGTGGATGTGGCAGTCGCGGTAGATGCCGCCGGAGGTGGGGACGTACGACGGGTGCGGCGGCTCGGCGTCGGCGGTGACGAGGTGCAGCCGGCGGACCTCGCCGAGCGCTCCCGTCCGCACCGCGTCCCGGGCGGCGGCGTAGCCGGCGTCGAACCGGCGCTGGAACCCGATCTGCGTCGCGACCCCCGCGGCCTCGACCGCGGCCAGGACGGCGCGCGTCCCGGCGACGTCGGGGGCGACCGGCTTCTCGCAGAACACCGGCAGCCCGGCGTCGGCGGCGGCGATCATCAGCTCGGCGTGCGCCGACGTGGCGGCCGCGATGACGACCGCGTCGACGTCCGTGAACGCCTCGGCCGGCGTGGCGACGGCCTCGACGCCCAGCTCGGCGGCGACCTTGCCGGCCCGGACCGGGTCGGCGTCGGCCACCCGCACCGCCGTCACCGCCGGATGGTCGCGCACCACCTGCGCGTGCGCCGCCCCGATGCGGCCGACCCCGACGAACCCCACACGCATGCCAGCTCCCTCCACTTTGTCTAGACAAACTAACATACTGACGAACGCTCCTCGTGTCGTCCTGCGACCCGCGACAGGCCGCGAGGTCTATCGTGGAAGCGCATTCCTTCGGACGACGGGAGAGTCATGGCCGAGCAACCGCGCGGTTCGGTCACGCTGATGGACGTCGCGGCCCGCGCCGGCGTCTCGCTGGCCACGGCGTCGCGCGCGTTGAACGGCAGCACCCGCAAGGTCGGCGACGACCTGCGCGAGCGCGTGCTCGCCGCCGCCCGCAGCCTCAACTATGCCGCGAACGCGCAGGCCCAGGCCATGGCGCGGGGGCGCACCAACGTCGTCGGCCTGGTGGTGCACGACATCGCCGACCCCTACTTCTCCTCCATCGCCGCCGGCGTCATGGAGGCCGCCGAGGGACACCACGTCCTCGTCACGCTCGGCAGCACGCTGCGCCGGCCCGAGCGCGAGGTCGACTACCTCGTCGCGCTGCGCGGGCAGCGCAGCCGCGCCGTCATCCTCGCCGGCAGCCGCATGGACGACAGCCCGGTCGCCGAGGCGCTGCGCCGCGAGATCGACATCTTCGAGAACGACGGCGGCAACGTCGTCGCCATCTCGCAGAAGCAGCTGCCGGTCGACACCGTCGTCATCGAGAACCGCCTCGGCGCCCGCGACCTCGCCACGTCGCTGGTCGGGCTCGGGTACCGCCGCTTCGGCGTGCTGGCCGGTCCCGACGCCATGCTGACGGCGCGCGACCGCGTCCACGGGTTCCGCGAGGGACTCGGCCGCTCCGGCATCGACCTCGACCCCGCGTTCGTCGTCCACGGCGCGTTCACCCGCGACGGCGGCTACCAGGCCATGAGCGCGCTGCTCGGACGCATCGGCGAGCTCGACTGCGTCTTCGCCGTCAACGACGTCATGGCCGTCGGCGCCATGGTGGCCGGGCGCGAGCACGGCCTCGAGGTCCCGCGCGACCTCGGCCTCGCCGGCTTCGACGACATCAGCACCCTGCGCGACGTCAACCCGGCCCTGACGACGGTCCGGCTCCCGCTCGAGAAGGTCGGCTCGTCGGCGTTCGAACTGGTGCTGAGCGCGGCCGACCGCACCAAGCCGCGGACCCGGCGCATCAAGGGCGAGGTCGTCCTCCGGCAGAGCACCCGCACCGTCGCGGACTGACCGGCAGCGCCACGCCCGGCCGTTCGCCGGTTTCCCGCCCACACCCCCACACCCCACACCCCCACGCCAAGTTGATCTTGGAGCAAGCGGCGAGTTTCCGCCCGATTCGCCCGATTGGTTCCGCGGTTTCTCCAAGCTCAACTTGGCGTCGGGCGTGGATGGTGCGACGTGCGGAGTCGGCCGCGCCGCCACCGCACCGGCCGCACCACGGGACTCCGCGTCCTGGTCTGGCGTGACGTCCTGGTCTCCCGTCGCGAGCACGAGCCGATATCGATCGTTTCGCGTCACGGCAGACCAGCACGCGACGCCAGACCGACCGGAGCGCCACGCCCGGGCCGTCCCCGGATTTCCCGCCCATCACCGGGTAAGCGCCTTCCCTATTTGGCCAGATGACACGACGAATTCGGCCCGAACCGCCTGCCACCTGGCGACATCCCCGTCGCACCAGAGGTTGCGCGCCCGCGCCGCCACGCCGTACGGTGTGTGGGCAAGCGCTTTCCACAGGAGGTGGCATGGCAGTCAAGTCGCTCGGTGTCGTGATGAACGGCGTCACCGGCCGCATGGGTTACCGGCAGCATCTGGTCCGGTCGATCCTCGCGATCAACGAGCAGGGCGGGGTCGAGCTGTCCGACGGCTCCCGCGTCACGCTCGACCCGCTCCTGGTGGGCCGCAGCGACGAGAAGCTGCGCGACATCGCGACGCGGCACGGTCTGGAACGGTGGACCACCGACCTCGACACCGCGCTCGGCGACGCCGCCAACGTCGTCTACTTCGACGCCCAGTTGACCTCCGTGCGCGAGGAGGCGATCGTCAAGGCGATCGACGCCGGCAAGCACGTCTACACCGAGAAGCCGGTGTCCGAGACCGTCGAGGGCGCGCTGACGCTGGCGAAGCGGGCCAAGACGGCCGGCGTGAAGAACGGCGTCGTGCACGACAAGCTGTTCCTGCCCGGGCTGCTGAAGCTGCGCCGGCTGATCGACAGCGGGTTCTTCGGCCGCATCCTGTCGGTGCGGGGCGAGTTCGGCTACTGGGTGTTCGAGGGCGACTGGCAGCAGGCGCAGCGGCCCAGCTGGAACTACCGCAGCGAGGACGGCGGCGGCATCGTCGTCGACATGTTCTGCCACTGGGACTACGTGCTGACGAACCTGTTCGGCCGGGTCGAGGCGGTCACCGCGCGCGCCGTCACACACATCCCGGAACGGTGGGACGAGCACGGCCGGCGCTACGACGTCACCGCCGACGACGCCGCGTACGCGATCTTCGAGCTGGCCGGCGGCGTCGTCGCGCAGTTCAACTCGTCGTGGGCGGTGCGCGTGCACCGCGACGAGCTGCTGGAGCTGCAGGTCGACGGCACGCTCGGCAGCGCCGTCGCCGGGCTGCACCACTGTGTCATCCAGCCGCGCACCGCGACGCCGCGGCCGACGTGGAACCCCGACCTCGCCGACGAGCAGCGCTACCGCGAGCAGTGGCAGGACGTCCCCGACAACGCGCCGCCGCAGAACGGCTTCAAGGCGCAGTGGGAGCAGTTCGTCCGGCACGTCGTGGAGGACGGCCCGCACCCGTACGACTTCCTCGCCGGCGCCCGCGGGGTGCGGCTCGCGCAGGCCGGGCTGCAGTCGTCCGACGACGGCTGCCGGGTGGAGCTGCCGGAGCTGACGCTGTGACCGGCCTCGAGCTGCGGCTGCCCGGCGCGGACGGCAAGCTGCGGACGTACACGATGAACACGCCGGGCGCGTGGACGCGGCCGGCCGCGCCGTTCGCGTCGCGGGTCGCGTTCGCCGCCGCGCACGTCGTCGCCGACCCGCTGGGCGAGAACCGGCCCGGCGCGCCCGCCGTCGTCGACTGGGAGCACACGCTGGCGTTCCGGCGGCACCTGTGGTCGTACGGGCTGGGCGTCGCCGAGGCGATGGACACCGCGCAGCGCGGCATGGGCCTGGACTGGGCGGCCACGCAGGAGCTGATCCGGCGCAGCGCGGCCGATGCGCGGTCCGCGGGCGGGCGCATCGCGGCCGGCGCGGGCACCGACCAGCTCACCGGCACCGCGTCCCTCGACGCCGTCGTGGCTGCCTACGAAGAGCAGCTCGGCGTCGTCGAGGACGCCGGCGCGCAGGTCATCGTCATGGCCAGCCGCCAGCTGGCCGCCGTCGCCACCGGCCCGGACGACTACCGCAAGGTCTACGACCGGCTGCTCGAGCAGGCGTCGGCGCCGGTGATCCTGCACTGGCTGGGGCCGATGTTCGACCCCGCGCTGGCCGGCTACTGGGGCGACGCCGACGCCTCGGCCGCCGCCGATCACGTCATCGCGCTGATCGAGGACCACGCGGCGAAGGTCGACGGCATCAAGGTGTCGCTGCTGGACGCCACGTTCGAGGAGGCGCTGCGGTCGCGGCTGCCCGCCGGCGTCCGGATGTACACCGGCGACGACTACCACTACCCGGAGCTGATCCGCGGCTCGTCCGACGCGCTGCTCGGGATCTTCGCGGCCATCGCCCCCGCGGCGTCGGCGGCGCTGCAGGCGCTGGACCGCGGCGACGTCGCCGCCTACGAGGCCGCCTTCGCGCCGACCGTCCCGCTGGCCCGTCAGGTGTTCGGCGAGCCCACCTATTACTACAAGGCCGGCATCGCGTTCCTCGCCTGGCTGTCCGGCCTGCAGCCGGGGTTCGTCATGGTCGGCGGGCTGCAGAGTGCGCGGTCGCTCCCCCACCTGGTGCGCACGTTCGAGCTGGCCGACGCGGCCGGCCTGTTCCCGGACCCGGGGCTCGCGGCCGCCCGGTTCACGTCGCTGCTGTCGGCCTACGGGGTGGTGTGATGGACCGGCTGTCGTTGAACCAGCGGACCACCGAGCGGTGGTCGGTCGCCGAGGCCGTCGACGGGTGCGTCCGGGCCGGCATCGGCTCGATCGGGCTGTGGCGCGAGCCGGTGCAGTCGTGCGGCGTCGCGGCGGCGGCCCGGATGGTCGCCGACGCCGGGCTGCGGGTGTCGTCGCTGTGCCGGGGCGGGTTCATCACCGCGTTCCCCGGCCCCGAGCGCGACGCCGCCCTGGACGACAACCGGCGGGCCATCGAGGAGGCCGCGCTCCTGGGCGCGGACTGCCTCGTCATGGTGGTCGGCGGGCTGCCGGACGGGTCGCGGGACCTCGCCGGCGCACGGGCTAGGGTCGCCGACGGCATCGGCGCGCTGGTCCCCGACGCCGAGGCCGCGGGCGTCCAACTGGCGCTGGAGCCCATGCACCCGCTCTACTGCGCCGACCGCGGCGTGCTGTCGACGCTCGACCAGGCCCTGGACCTGGCGGCCCCCTTCGCCCCGTCCTCCGTCGGCGTCGTCGTCGACACCTTCCACGTCTGGTGGGACCCGGTCGTCGAGGCCGCCATCGCCCGCTCGGCGGGGCGCATCTCGAGCTTCCAGGTCTGCGACTGGATCACCCCCTTCCCCGCCGACGCCCTGCTGTCGCGCGGCATGATGGGCGACGGCCACATCGACTTCCGGTACTTCCGCCGGCTGGTCGAGGCGGCCGGCTACGACGGCCCCATCGAGGTCGAGATCTTCAACGCCGACCTCTGGGCCGCCGACCCCGACGAGGTGGTCGCCCTCATGCGCAAGCGCTACGAGGAACACGTCCTCGGCTGACCCGAACCGATTGGGAACCGGACCCCCTCGCCTGCTAAAGTTCAGCGTCGGCCGGAACGTTCGGTTCGCCGATCCCGCATAGCTCAATTGGCAGAGCATCTGACTGTTAATCAGAGGGTTCCTGGTTCGAGTCCAGGTGCGGGAGCCAAGTACAACTGACCAGCGCAAATGCCCGAAGAGGGCAGGAGCGCTGGTCTTGCATGCCGTCGTCACAGCATCTAACTTAGCGTCTATGACGGACGCCAACAAGGCACTCCTGCGGTCGTTCACCCGCTCGCTGCGCATCGCCAGGCGCTCTGATCGGACCATCCAGTCCTACGCTGAGTCCGCCGACCTGCTGGCAGCCCTCTACCCCGGCGTCGACTTCGAGTCCATGACTCGCGAGCACGTCGAGACGTTCATCGAGGACCAGCTCTCCCGGCACAAGGTGACCACTGCCAGTGTGCGCTACCGGAACCTGCGGCGGTTCTTCAACTGGATGGTCCACGAGGACTACATCGAGCGCTCTCCCATGGCCAAGATGACCGAACCCTCGGTCCCCGAAGCCCCCGTGCCGATCCTCACTGAGGCCGAGCTGCGAGCCCTGTTGAAGGCCACCGGAGGCAAGGACTTCGAGAGCCGGCGCGACCACGCCATGATCCGGCTCTTCCTCGACACCGGGATACGCCGCGCCGAGATGGCGCGACTGTCGCTGGACGATGTGGACCTGGACGTGCACGACGTGATCCACGTGGTGGGGAAGGGCAACCGGGGTCGTGCGGTCCCCTTCGGGGCCAGGACTGGTCAGGCGCTCGACCGCTACTTGAGGGAGCGGTCGAAGCATCCCAAAGCTCGTCTCGTGGTCGAGCGCGACGGAGAGATGGTCACTCCGTTCTGGCTCGGGCAGAAGGGAGCCATGACCGACAGCGGCATCCAGCAGATGCTCAAGCGCCGAGGAGCCCAGGCCGGTGTACCCGACCTCCACGCACACCGGTTCCGGCACACGTTCAGTCACCAGTGGAAGGCGGCCGGCGGCGACAGCAACGACCTGATGCGCCTGACTGGCTGGCGCTCCCCCGCGATGGTGGCGCGCTACGGTGCCAGCGCCGCTGACGAACGGGCGCACACGGCTCATCGCAGGCTCTCCCCCGGCGACCGGCTCTAGGCCGCTCGGGCGCGGCTGGACTTGTACGCCAGGCTCGTCATGTGCTTGCGTCTGGCGCTCTCTGCGAGCTTGCGGCGGGTGCCCTCGGGCAACAGGCCGTCGGGGTCCACCTCGCGCTCGAACCGGGCCAGCAGGCCATCCTGACCCCGCCTGGCGTTCGCCGTGCGGTTGGCCTCCCTGCTCCACCTAGCGTGGGCGGCCAAACGTGCCCTCATGGTGCGCTGCTCCGGGGTCAGGGTCTTGGGTGCGGCCATGCTGGCGCGCCTCCCTCTCGGGTAGGCGCACCGGCCTCATGCGCAGGATGCTGGGCGCGACTCCAGCCTTGATCCGCTAAGCCTCGTGGTCAGTGATGCGTGTGCCGCTGGCGACGCAACGGTGCGTCGTGCTCACAGCGACGAGAGCCTTCAATGGACCCGCAGTCCCACACGCGGCCGGCGAACCGGCCGCACGCAGAGCAACGCAGAACCGCCACGGGGCGGCCTGGCTTGGTCCACGTTGTGCTCACACACAAAGCGTGACAGAGGTTGCATAGCGCTCGCAACCGACATCGACGGCGCAGGCCAAGGGGCGAACGCCTGGCGTCAAACGCCGTACATGCGGCGCTCCTCGGGAGTCATGATGGCCACCAACTCTTGCCACGTGATGACGCGCTTGTGGTCGCACGGCTCGCAACCACAGCCCTCCTTGACCACGTACCCTGGCGAGCATGTGATGCATGAGGGTGGGCAGGTCCATGCCCTCACTGGCCGCCTTCTCGCGGGCCATGGACACCAGGTCATCGTTGAGCAGGCCCGCCCGCCGTAGGCCGCAGAACGTCAAGCACGGAGTTCTCCCCTGTCGTTGATGGATGCCCCCCGAGGCTGGGAGATCGTGGCACCCACCGGCAGGAGTCAGGCAACGGGTTCGGGGAAACGCGGGCTACAGCCAGTCCTGTTTGCCCAACCATGTGCGTAACGTGTTGCGGTTGACGCCCGCGAGGGCGGCAGCCTGAGATTCTGAGATCTCACCCGCTTGGACCAGTCGCACGGTGGCAGCTCGAAGCTGCTCCGTGACCTCAGCCCGCTTGCGTGTCAGTGCCTCGCGCTCGGTGGCCAGGCGTCGAACCTCGCGCATGAGCTGGTCGTCTGGCACGTCGGTCATTGTGTCACCCCCGCTCAGCTATCGTCACAAGCAAGGGACCGGGCAGCTAGCCTCTGCCCGGTCCCGATCCCTTGCGCTCAGACGGCAGCCCGGCTGCGCTCGATTGCGGCGATCTCGGCGTTCATGCTGTCCAGCTCGGCCTCCATCTCGCGGATCGATGCCATGATCTGAGCCAGCTCGCCGTCGTCCTCGGACCCGTGCGCGGCCCGCTCGTCGGCGGGCAGCATGGCCAGGCACTCGGTCCAGGAGAGGACAGGCTTGCCGCCCCAGCAGCTCTCGTAGTAGGCGTCAGCGTCGAAGGTGTCTGCGGTGTTGATGTGCTTGGCCATGATGTCCTCCTGCGGTGGTGTGTTGCTGTCTAGGACTAGACAAGCACACCATGCGCCGACCTGTCTAGTACTAGACGCCTACGAGTTCATGGCAGCAGGTCAGCGGTGCTAGAAGGGCTGAATGTACGGGCGCGTAGCCTCTTACGCGTACAAATAATGGTGGGCGCGTTGCGCCATGCACCCAGGAATATTGATAACCAGTCTCAATACCCCTGCATCGGGTGTCATGAGCGTAGGCTTTGACGCTACTGTCATGCCACTTGCCGGCACATAGAGGGCCTAGGCCCGTGACCAGGGGTGTAAGTGAACCTGTGGGTCCAGCGTCGCCCTGGCCTGGCGTTCTGGCTCCGTTCTCGGCGTGTCGCGCGGCGTGTCGCCCGCTGACCAGGGGTTTTCTGCCACTTTTGGCAGGATCTTGACCCCCCGATGCTTAATCCCGGCCCGCGCTCTACATACTGAGGGCACTTCCAAATGTGCGTCAAACTTTGGGTTTCTGGCCCCGTGGTCCACACGTTAAACAGCCCCGCAATATGCCCTGCAAACTGGGTGGTAGGGGGTGCAAATACCGGGTACCAAAGAGGGTACAAACTAGGGGGTAGTAATCCTTGGCCCTGAACCCCCGCATCTAGGCCCCCAACAGACCCCGCATCGGGGCTCCTGGCTCTAGGGACGGCCGGGCTTGCGCCCGTCCTAGAACCTGGTGGGCACTCCATGGGAGATCTTCCGAACGTTCGGAAGATCTGTAAGCAATCGCCACGCGGCGGTAATCCAGGAGCGTTCGGTACTCAACGCCGATCTCGTCGGCGTAGTTTTCAGCGGCGACGGATGAAGAGAATGGGCCATGGTCACCGAGGCTCTGAGGTCGTCGCGCCAGCGGCGGCCGAAGAGCCGAGGGTACCGAGCAAGGAGCCTGGCCCTAGGGGACTGCCTGGCGGCAGCCCTTGCCGAGGTGCTAGGTCAAGGGCCTGGTCCAAGCGCTAAGTCTGGGGAGGGCGGTTACGCCCGACCCCTTGGCCCGGACCTTCTCCTTTCTCTGGTCGCTGCAAGCGGACCCCGACGGAGTCGGGTCCGCGCCTAGGACTCCTGGTGGCGCCGTCCAGCGCCCGGCGTACGCCGGTCAGCGCGCGGCGGGTCCTGGCAGACGGAGGCTAGACCTTGGCCATGGCTCTGGGGTCGCCTACGGGCGCAAGCGCCCTCGGCTCCCAGCATTAAGGCTTAGGTGACCATGCGGCGGCGGGCAGCGGCCTCGGCGTACGCCGGCCCCGCGATGCGCCGGGGCATGGCTCTAGGTGCGAGCGCGGCGAGCCGTAGGCGAGCTAGCGAGCCTTGGGACAAGGACAGGTTCTCTATAGGCGGTGTCCCATGTCCCAGCACCATTCCCGCAGGTCGAATCCAGAGTGCATGTTCTTAGTTCCTGGTCCGGAGTCGTTAGCTTGCAAGCGCTAATCACCGCATGGGACAATTCTATTGAGAGCAAATCGGGGGAGGTTGTCATGGGCAAGCAGAGCTATGAGCGCGGCCCTTTGCGAGCCGTTCTGGCTCGCAGTGTGAACATGTCGTCTTGCCGGGTTCCGGGGTGTAACCACGAGCATCGGCGCTCTGTTGTGCTGAACGGGATTCTGCACATCCCGGCCTGATCACTCCCGGTTATCAGCTCTTCGTCATTGATCAGAGGCGCGCCGTCGAGCGCGCCCATTGTGAAACGGGGAACACATTGTTGGGACCGCTGGAGGCTGTCATGGTGAGAGACATCGAGATCCCTGACGAGCCGCCTTTCATCATCGGTGAACTGGTGCACGAATCGGCCACGCTCTTGTACGGGCGACCCGAGGCGGGGAAGTCGTACTACGCCATCTCCATCGCCGCCGCTGTCACCACTGGATCGCCGTGGCTTGGTAAGCCGACGCAACAGCGTCGGGTGTTGTTCCTTGGGTTAGACCCTGGGCAGAACCGACAGACGCGCCGCCGTGTGGAACTCCTGCCCGCTGACGCCAACTTCCTGGTCTCCACGGTGCGGCCGGGGAAGGACGATGCCTGGTGGTCCGCCTTCGCGGACTGGGCTCAGGGCGAGGGCATCGGCCTGGTGATCGTCGACAACCTCAAGCGGCTGCTCTCTCGGGGCTCGGTCAATGACGATGCCGCCGTGGGCGAGGTGCTTGACCACCTGGACATGCTCGTGGACCGGGGCATTGCCGTGCTCCTGATCCACCACCAGGGCAAGGCCGGCGAGTCCGGACAGCCCAAGACGACGCCGATGGGCGCCAGCTGCATCGAGGGCTGGGCGCGGCACCTGATCCGCGTTGAGCGCCAGTCCGGCACACGCAAGTGTGACCTCATCGTGGAGGGCAACGACGTCGACCCGTTCAGCGTGACAACGATCCACGTTCCCGAGGGAGACGGCGAGCACGGCGCCTTCTTCACCGTTGCCGGTTCGGCGTCGTCGAGCAAGGTCAGCAGGATCGAGCAGGAGGTCACTCGTCCGGACTCGATGGTGCGGATTGCTCGCGCTGTCCTGGACGCGGGGCAGACGTTCATGAGCGTCAATGCCGCTGCGCGCCACCTCGCGGAGGTTGGCGTTGAGGGCGAGGAACCTCGCAACACAGAGGCATGGAAGAAGGCACTCCAGCGCGGCGTGTTCAAGGACCTGTACCTATTGGGCGGCAACGGCCAGCCCGTGCAGGCCGGTCCGACGCTTCAAAGCGTCGCGACGTGGAGGAAGCCCTCCGAAGCTGCCGCCTGATCCTCCAGCACCACCCCTGTGAATGCAGCCGGTAGCCACCCCGGCCGATACGTAGCCAGACCTGAAGCCAATGGAGAACTGAATGAGTGAGCCCTTGGGCGAGGACAAGGTCACGTTGTGGCCAGCTGTCGAGCGATGGCTGCGAACCGTGCTCCCGGAAGCCTCCGACACGTTCCGTCGCCGTCTGGTCCGCGCGATCATCGCCGCGGCTCGCAAGGTCGAGGACGTCGACCCCGGCGACGCCGCACAGCAGGGCCTCATGTGGATCGAGCGCAGCCCGGAGAAGTTCGCCCGATGGGCCGACGAGGGCAAGCCCGCCCGCTTCCTGCGGCGGGCGCTCAAGCGCAAGATGCGGGAAGCCTGTCAGGCGGAGCACCCGCGAATGGGCAACCTGCGGGTACGCATCCCTGACGAGGGAGCCTGGGATGATGCAGGCGCCTTGTCGGACGTCGAGATCGGCTGGGCCTACGCCACGGGCGAGGCGGACACGATCGAGGACGGACGCGAGCCAGACCCCCTCTACCGCCGCCACGTCATCCACCACGCGACAAACACAGCCGCCATCAACGCGATCCTCACCGATGCCGGCGAGGTCATCCCGGCAGGCACCCGGCGGGACTTCGACGTGATCCGCGTCGGCGGTCGTTGGGTCGAATCCCCGGTGTGGATCACGTCCATCACGGGTGACCGGTACCTGATCGGCCGGCTTCACCCGGCCGACAAGCACGCCAAGCCGTACTGGACCCGGATTACCGCTGAGCGGTACGAGACGCAGCGCGAGCGTGATGTGCTCGCCGCTGCGCTGGCGACGTTGACCACACACGAACGCCGGTTGCTGGCGGACCGATACGCCTCGGGAAAGAAGAAGCCATTCAGGGACATTGCTGAATGGAATGGGATTGACAAGGACACTGCGAGATCCCACATTCGGACAGCTGAGACCAAGGTCACAAAGTTTGTTGCCGAGAATGACTTGCCTTTCGGTGAAACGTAGGGCAATTCGTCACCCAGTAGAGTGAAGGGGAAAGCCCGGCTTCGGCCGGGCTTCTTCATTTCCACAGGCTCCACTGCGGATTGGCCGGCCCTGCGGTGAGTATCAAGTTACCGGCATGAGCGGGTGCGCATTCCTCCGTGCGTTACTCAGGCAACCAATGAGGAGAAGCCAATGACCGACGTGACGACGATGACCGAAGGCGAATTGAATGCTGGCGATTCACCCAGGGATTCCGACCACGGGACGCCATTGGATGTCCGAGATCTCGCGGACGACGCCAGCAAGCGCAAATTCAGGCAGGAGATCGGTCGCCTCACTGAGAGAGTCGGGAGATTGAAGGCGGCACTGCGTGAGTGCATGACGCATCGCGACGAGCACAAGAAGCAACGTGACGAAATGCTCGAAGCATGCGACCTCATGAGGGCCAGTTACCGGGCTCTTGAATCGCGTCTTGAAGAGGCGCTTGTGGAGAACTACCAGCTCCGCGCAGAACGACAGTCCAGGGAAGAGGCGGCCCCCGCATCCAGCGGGGACACCGCCGCCCAGGACTGAACCCCAAGAACTTGCCGGGCGCCCGTGGTGTGGGGTCCAGGCGCCCGGCAACCAGACCCCACATGGACCCCAAGGAGAACGAAGTGACCGAGTACCAGATTCCGGACATCCCGTCTGATTGGGAAGCCCAGACCGACGACGAGGCATGGCTGGCCGACAAGCTCAAAGCGTCGAACGCTGAGCTTGAGCGACTCCGCACCCAGGCTCAGGCGCCTGAGACAGCGGCCGTCGAACAGCAGGTCGCCACGCCGGCCGTGGATGAGTCCGCGCTACGGCAGCAGGTTGCCGAGGCCAAGTCGTACGAGGACTTGAACGCGGTCCTGGCTGGTGCCGCAGCGCCCTCGCGGCTAACGACGGAGCAGGTCGTTGCCCAGCGTCAGGCTGGCATGACCGAAGCCCTCCAGGCGGACTCGAAGGAGTCCTTCTATGCCGCGCTTGAGCGGTCGGGCAACGCTGGGAGCCAGCTCCGGTGACCACGGTGACGATCGACCTTGGTGCGACCCCCGAGCCGTTCGACGAGGCGGCGTGGCGTCGGCGCCTGACTGGCGTAGAGCGGGATCGCTACTACGAGCTGATGTCCGAGATGCAGGCCGCCCGCGAGGCGGCCCGGCTGTGGGATCAGGTCGAAGCCGGCATCGAGGCCTACGAGATCCTGACCTGCAAGGCGGTGACCGCATGACGTTCGCAGTGATCGTTGCGCCGCCGCACGGCAACCGTGGTGACAAGATCGAGACCGAAGCGGTCGGCGGGTTCGCCTCCGCCGAAGAGGCCAGGGCCTACGCCGCCCACGCCCACGCGAACCTTGATCACTGGCTGCGGTCCGGTTCCGACCTCCGGAGCTACCAGCCGATGGTGATCGAGGTCGCCGACCACGGCGACACCTCATGGCCGAAACGCTGGGCCGATCTGGTGAAGCAGCGTGAGGCGGTTCGGCGCGAGGAAGAGGAGCGCCAGGCAGTCGAAGCGGAAGAGCGCGCAAAGGCCGCCAAGGAACGCGAGATTGTCGAGCGGGCCGTTGCGCTCCAGCAGGAGGCTGCCGCCCAGGAGAAGGCGCACTTCCTCGATCTCGCCCGCGCTGAGATTGAAGGCGTCAAGGCGAAGGCCGCTAAGAAGTGACCTACTCGTTCGAGGTCGAGTACGCGAAGATGCAGGAGCGGAAGCGACTGCGTGAGATCGCCAAAGGCGACCAACGCGAGGCATTCGAGCAAGACGCTTGGCGACAGGCACGCTTTCTCGAAGCGCTCGGCTACGAGCCGCCACAGGCGACGGTTGAGGAAATCCTCGAAGAGCTGACAGGCGAACACAACTACTAATGGCTTGACCCCACATCGACGGGTGTGGGGTTCCGAGGCCCAGGGTTCTTGGCGATTGTGCCGACCCTGGGCCTCGGCCATTCCGGAATGGACATGATGAACAGATCTAGCACCTGGTGGGCGAATAGGGTCGGCGAAGCCGCCGCTGCCACCGTTTCCCCCGTCCAGCGTCAGCCGCTTTTCGGCGTCGCGCACGATATCGGCACGATGACCAGCCTCACGCCGTCGCAGCGTCAGGCTGCGCTAAACGCCATGCAAACCGTCTCTGAGGACGAGGCGCTGCGCCAGCAGCAGCTTCAGGGCATGCTCGGCTGGTTCGATGACCTGACCTCGCGCGTCCGTGGCCCCAAGAAGCGGACCATCTTCGACCGCATCCGTGACACGACGGCTTCGGCCTTCGGCGCTGTCGGTGATGCCCTCGGTGCGGTCAAGGGTGGCCTGGAGTCGGCCAACGAATGGCAGGCCGACCTCCTTGGCTACGGCGATGCCCAGGACCGCGCGCGGGAGATCTCCGGCGAGGGCCTGGAGAAGTACGACAAGTACGTCGCCACCCCGGTTGAGCGGGGTCTCTCCACCCCGCTCCAGCTCGGGAACATCCTGGACGAGGCCCAGCGCAACGAGTCGTGGTCGGACAGCTTCGAAGCCCTCCTGGATGGCACCACGTACGAAGAGGCGTGGCACCGCACGGAGGACGCCACCTTTGGTCAGTCCGTGGCGGACATGTTCACCGACCCCGAGATGCGCGAGCAGGCGTACGAGGCCGGTTTCGGTGAGGATGGCCTGCCGCTGGACGCGAACTACCGGGAACTGCGCCAGAGCAACACCGCCTACAACTTCGTCAGCGGAACCGCGGACTTCATGCAGGAATGGTTCCTCGACCCGCTGACCGTGGCCACCGCTGGTGCCGGTCGCATGCGCGCCACCATCGTGGGTGACCTGGACCGGATGCCGCGCGGGAGCGCGGCCACCATGCGCCGCATTGTCAGCGCCCCTGATGACGCCCTGGAGTCCCTGCGAGGCCGCGCCTGGAATCCGGTGGCCCAGCGTTCCCTCCAGCTCCGTGAGCGGATCGGCCAGCTCCGTGACCAAGTCCGGGCCGGCGAGATGGACCAGACGGACTTGATCGAGAACGTCCGTGCCTTCCGCACGGACCCCACAGCCGCGGCTCTGTTCTACGACTTGTCTCGGGCGCGCAAGTGGGACGCTGACAACCTGGCTTACGTGGACGAGTTCGACGACGACGTGTTCTATCACGGCGTCGGAGCGATCCTCGGCAGCCCAACGTCGATGGACAAGCTGCGGGTCGCGTTCGGTGACCCCGGCCGGCAGATCGCAGACCAGATCGACGTCTTGCAGAACAAGAGCCTCCCCGCCCTGGACGATGAGGTCAGGCTTGCTCAGACTCGCTTCGAGGATGCCCTGACCGACCCGAACATCTCGGGCTTCCAGGCGTACGACCGTGCGTTCAACGCCCAGAAGGACATCGCGACCCTTCGCCGCGAGGGCGAAGGTCTCCATGCGCAACTGGAGGAGTACGAGTCCTACGGCCGGTTCATCAACAGCCTGGACGACCGCATCGCGGGGGCCTCGACCAACGTCGTTCCCACGGCTACCGGCTCCATCGTCGACACCGCCTCGCACACGTACCGCTCGGGTCCGCATGGTCGGGTGGCGACCGTACTCAAGTACCCGTTGGCGGCTCTGCGGAGCCGGCCTGGGGTCATGGACCTCAGCCGCAACATCTACCAGGAGTCGGCGGCCTACCTGACCGAGGCCGGCGCCATCGCCGGCAACAAGGGTTTGGAACGGGTCATCGCCGCGAACGGCGGGAACCTCGACCTGGACGGCTGGCACCGGAAGCTCACCAACCACGCGGCAAGCGCCTCCAACGACGTCCAGCGCCGGGCGGTGGCCGCTCAGGTGGAGATGTCTGGCATTGACCTCGTGGCGGCCAAGCACGGCCTGACCGGTGACGAGGCCCGCGCTATCGCCTCCATGTACAACCGGCGTCGACACGAGCTGTTCCGCGACATCGAGCGCCAGGGCGCTGAGAACCGCGCCTACAGCGCGGCTGCTGAGGGCGAGACCATCAAGTACCGCTACTCGAACAACGGCGCCGAAGAGACCATCGAACTCCCGCTGACGCTGACGCAGCTCCAGAACACCTTCATGCCTATGGACTTGAAGGCCCTCGACAACATCCTCACGCAGCACGCGGGAGGGCTTCGGGGTCAGCTCGCCCGCAAGGGTGAGCAGGCCGACTGGGTGTACAACCTGTTCGCTCAGTACTGGAAGCCGATGGTCTTGTTCCGTGGCGGCTACGTGGTGCGCAACGTGGCTGACGAGAGCTTGCGCGCCGTCGCTGCTGCTAACTCGCTCCTGGCGCTGCCAGACATGGCCAAGGCCGGTCTCATCGGCATGGCCAACCTCGCGCCTCGCACGCTGAACCGGGTGTCGCGGACGTGGAACCGGGCAGAGCGGCGACGCTACCGGCGTCGCCAGCAGCAGAACCCGCTCATGGTCCGCGAGGGTACTGAGTGGGTCTACGAGGTCAACCCCGACCGGCTCAAGTCGGTGGAGAAGAACCTCACCCCGGTCGAGAAGTACAACAGGTTGCGCCTGGCTGCCGGCGCCAGTGGCAAGCGCCCGCCTCGCGCTCCTGCCGTGGTGTCCAAGCTTCAGACTGCGGCCGACGGCGGGCAGCCGTTCGCGTTCGATGTGGCCAGCAACAAATCTCGAGATTTGAGTACGGTCACCCGGCTTGAACTGGATGACGCCGTGGTCCCGGACGTCGCGGGCATCGCCCGCTACGCCGAAGAGCACTCGGACCTGCTGTCGCACGCTGACGGCGTGCTGACCGTGACCCCGGTCAAGGGTGGGTTTCAGGTCGGCATCGGCCGCCGTGGCGCCCGCTACGCCAACCTGTTCAGCACGATCGACCAGATCGGCTCCCGTGCTGGGACGGTCAAGGGCGTCAAGGGCGCGAAGCTCCAGCACACCGGAGCCTTCGAGCGGGGCTACGGCGACAACTTCCGTTCGGTCGCGTCGAGCGCCCCGTTCCACCGCGTGATGACCTCGACCTACGAGTCGGAGCTTCGGCGCCTGCGAACTGAGGCCGGCCGTGGAGTGTCTTCCACCATCGGTGAGCAGGACCACGCCGCGACGTGGTTGCGGATCATCAACGACCAGCTCCGCCAGGACCCCGCCGTCCGGGCCAGGCTCGAAGGCAAGTCCCTCGACACGTGGGTCAAGGGTGAGGGCAGGGAGCACGCCAGCCGCATCCCGTGGCGTAGTGCCCAGCCCTACGTCTGGGAAACGGAGCTGGACAACCACCTGAATGCCCTGCTGCCGACTGAGGCTCTGCGGGCCAGGGTGATCTCCGGCGAGGAGATCACGGAGCTGGATCTTCAGCGCATCATCGACTCGCGTCCGATGGATGCCCCGAAGGCGCTGGACTCCAACGCCGTCGACATGTCGGTGGGTGGTCGCCTGTCCCAGATGCTCAGCGGCGCCAGGGACAAGACGTACAACTTCCTGGCCACCCTGCCGACGGATGCGCTCGTGCGGCATCCGTTCTTCAACCGCATGTACAAGAACCGGCTCAAGGCGGCGGCGGACACCCTGGGTGCCGATGAGTTCGTGGAGAAGGCGACGCTCCAGACGATGGAGCGCCAGGCCCGCGAGTATGCGCTGAGGCAGACCCGGCGCTACATGTTCGCAGGCGACGAGATGACCGGCCTCACGCACAACCTTCGACACCTCACGGTGTTCATGGGCGCGTGGCAGGAGTCGCTGATCCGCTGGGCACGCATCCTCTCCGAGCGGCCCGAGCAGTTCGTCAGGCTCTACGCGAACGGGTGGCAGCAGATCGACGACACCGGCTTCGTCGAGTTCGTTGACGCGAACGGCCTCGGCAAGGACGACCCCGACCATGGGTCGCTGGACTACATCCGCGTGCCGTGGGCGGATGACTCGCTGAGGTTCTTCGACAAGCTGATGCCTGGTGACCAGAGCGCCGCGGCTGAGGTCTTCTCAGACTTCAAGATCAACAAGAACGGTTTGAACACCGTCATCCAGGGCAACCCCTGGTGGCTGCCGGGAACGCATCCCTTCGTTCAGGTGGCCGCCTCGTGGTACCTCAAGGACCATCCGGATCTTGCCGATGAGAACTCCTTCAGCTCGTTCCTGACGAAGTACCTCACGCCCCTGGGGCCGGTCGGGCTCAAGGAGACGTTCCTCCCTGCTGCCTGGCAGCAGCAGACGCTCCGCTACCTCCAGGGTGCGGACGATCCGGTGTTCAACCGGCAGATGCTCACCAGAGTCCACCAGCAGCGCCTAGCCGACTGGGAGGCCTCCGGCCGGCAGGGTCCGAAGCCGGAAGCGCAAGAGTCCCTGGACATCGCCAAGGGCGCTCAGGCTGCCTGGATCGTGGCCCGGTTCATGTCCCCGGCGTCGTTCACGCCCGAGGTCAAGGGTCAGTTCTACATCGACCAGGCGAACAAGATCCAAGCCGAGCTTGGGTACGACGACAAGGCGTTCCTGACGTACCTCAACGAGTTCGGCGATGACCAGTACATGTGGTGGCAGAGCACCACGCAGAACCACACTGGCGTCCCGGCCACTTCGTCAGGGTTCAAGCAGTCCGAGAAGTACAAGGCCCTCATCGAGCGCAACCCCGAACTGGGGTTGCTCCTGGTGGGCCTGGGCACCGAGACGGACGAGTTCAACTATCAGGTCTACCGGCATCAGTCCGAGACGCCGATCTCTGGCCTCGACTCCACCACACAGCGGTCACCGCTCGGTCCCGAAGCGGCCGCAGCCGCTGCTGAGGAGCGCAAGGGCTGGTCGGAGTGGCAGTACTGGAACAACAAGATCGACGCCGAGCTGTCGGCCAGGGGCCTTCGCTCCGTCGAACAGCGTGGAGCTGGGGACCTGAAGCAGCTAAAGGCGATCCTCCGCGATGACATCGCCACACGCTACGACGGCTGGCGCGAGGCCATGACCGCCTTCGACACCGACAAGTCCTACGGAATCGTCAACTCGGTCCGCCGCCTGATCGACTCCGGGGACGCTCCGGACCGGCCGGATTGGCGTGGGCTTGAAGAGTTCGTGGATTGGCACGACCGGATAGGTGCCGAGCTTGACGCCCGGTCCATGCTCGGTGGCTCCCGCAACATCGAGGCTGAGTCCAACCTCGACCTGCTGTACGCCTACCACGTCAAGGTCGGTGAGCTGAAGCAGGAGAACTTGATGTTCGCCGAGGTCTACGACCGCTTCCTCGACAACCACTCCATGACCCTCGGTTCAGGTCTATAACCACAAACCCCCAACCGCAAGGCCCGGAACGCTTCGTGCGTCCGGGCCTTTCCCATGCCCTCATTAAGGAACTCAATGGGTACCAGCGTTCGCTACGACGGTGCATGGCGCCGTATTTCGGGCGGCGATCCGCCTAGGGGCGGAGCACCGATCGATCCTGACGGCCCTCTGGACATTCCGTTCTCGGGTGGCCCTCTGTCGGATTACGTGCGGAACCCGACAGCCTTCATTGACCCTTTAGCGATGTCGCCCGGCTGCCGCATCCCGACCGAGGCCCTGGAGGTTCTAACTCCGGCCCAGGCCCGCACCAGGGCGATGAATACCGGTCGCCTGGACGGCGTACTGATCAATTCTCGCCTACAGATGAACGAGCCCTTCTGGGGTGATGTCGTGGGTGAGGACATCGTCATTTATGGCGATGCCGCTATCGGGGCCACCGATGGCTCCACGGTAGGCACGGGCTACGGCATCGAGGCGTGGTGGTCCAGCTCCTCCGTGTTGCCGCCCGCCGGCAAGCGTCCGCACTTCAAGCACATCACCATCCTGGGCAAGGCGGCCCAGCCTGGCTACGTCTTCAACGCCAGCGCCAACCCATACACGCAGCGCGGGATCATCGGCGGTCCCATTCGGCTGTCTGGCGTGCTCGTCCGAGGTTGCGGAGCATCCGCCCTGCTCCACACGCGGGACGTGCTGATCGAGCGGTTCAGGTTCATGGACTACACGCGAGGCAGCGGAACCTCACACGTCGGCGGCATGCAGGTCACTCACGCCAACGGAACCGCGATCTTCCGTGATGGACATATCAGCGGCTATTTCGGGCCGAACGCCGGCTTCAATGCCGAGGTCGGCCAGCATATCGGCTCTGCCTGCATCCAGAACGGCTCGACCCTGCAAACACAGATCAACCGGATGCTATTCGAGAATGTCGCCTTGTCCGGTGGCAGTTACGGAATCATCGGCCCGAGTGGCTGGAGAGGTGGCGTCACGCCACCCTCTGACGGCTTGGTATCTGATTCAGGCTGGGCCGCTCTACGGCACTGTAAATCCCTTCGCGATCACCGAGAGAGCGGCGTAGCCGCGGCCGGGAATCTCGGTGAATTCGACATGGATGAAACCAACGTCTACGCCGACAACGGCGCCCCCTGGTAAGGACATAATTCAATGGCTTTCATTGCAGCAGAAACCAACATCGGCGGCTCCGATGTTCCAGGCATCACCGTCCTGGTGCCGGCAGCCGCCTCGGCGGGTGACCTGCTCATCGTCACGGTCACCCTCCAGGCGGATGAGGTCACGAGCGTCACCTCTGGTTTGACCCTGGTTACCGAGTCATCTGGCACTACTCAATCCGCCGGTCGCATCGAGGTCTACAAGGGCACGGTCACATCCGGCGGCGCGCTGGACCCCGGTGACACTATCCTGCTCACCATTCCGTCTAGCTCCCCGTGGGCCGTTTCCTGCGAGGCGTACGACGACGATGACGTGCTGGATTTCGCGGTCAGCTACCCCGCGTCAGGCAGCGTCTCGACGGTGACCTCGCCGGGTGCAACGGCAACTCAGCCGTGCATCGCCAAGCACATGTACGGCGTCATCTCCGCTGCCTCTGTCACCGGTTCGCCGATCACCTGGACGGCGCACGCCAGCACGACCAAACGCGTAGACGTGTGCTGCACTAACGCTGTGGCCGGGGGTACCCGCCAGGGCCTCCACATGACCGCAGACGAGACAGTCTCCGGTGCGGGTGCTGTATCCGGTCGGCTCGCCACGCCGTCGTCCAACGTTCAGGGTCAGTCCATCACCCTTCTCATCGGCACAGCCGTGGCCCAGCCCACGGCCAACGCCGGCCCGGATCAGTCCGTCGCCGCGAGCGCTGTCGTCAACCTTGACGGCTCCGCCTCAGGCGGAGCGGGCGCACCGTTCACCTACCAGTGGACGCAGACCTCGGGCACCGCTGTCACGCTGAACGACGACACGGCCGAAAACCCGACCTTCACCGCTCCGGCCGCCAGCTCCGTGCTGGTCTTCAGTCTGGTGGTCGAGGACGTCAGCAGCGTTCCGTCCCCGGCGGACACGGTCACCATCACGGTGACCGGCGCTGAGGACATCGCGGTTCCCGTTGCTGACGTGGATGTCGCTGGCTGGACCTTTGTCGGCGCCGCCACTGCGTGGCAGGCGCTGTCCGATGGGACGGACGCCACCTACATCGTCAGCCCCGAGAACCCGACCGACGAGGACTGCCGTGTTGACCTGTCCGAGCTGACCGACCCCGATTCCGGGGATACCGTCCTGATCCGCGTGCGTGCCAGGCGGCAGGATGCCGCCAGCGCGACCGTGGGCGTTCAGATCGTTGAAGGTGCCAGCACGGTTCGAGCGACACTCACGGCTCAGGCCATCGCTTCCGGGGACACCTTCACGGAGTTCACGTATCAGTTCAGCCCTGCTGAGATCACGGGCGTTGTTGACTGGGCCGACTGTGCCGCCGTCCCGATCGTTACGGCGGTGGCGGCATGAGCGCGCCGCAGGTCGACATCTCGCAGATCACGGTGGAGCGTGCCGCGCCATACGTGGACATCTCTCAGGTCATCGTGGAGCGCGTCCCGGCCGATGAGGACGAGTCGTGAACCTCATCCAGTACTGCGAGACGCATCGTTCCCCGCACTGCAAGCCGGCCAAGTGCCCCGACGTCCGGCTCTACCACTGGCACCCGGCCACTCAGCACGAGGTGACGTGTCAGGGACCGCACTGCGGGAAGACCTTCACTGCCTCCCGCTCGACAGCCAAGTACCACGCCGATAGCTGCCGTCAGGCAGCCAACCGAGCCAAGCCGCGGTTGTCACGCTAAGCCCCCTGAAATAGGGCGCCGGGTACTCGCGTACCCGGCTGCCCTGCCAGGCGTTTCTGGCCCCACGGAGCGCCGGAAACAGGGGGTCTGCCCCCGCCTTAGCGTGACGCCTGGACCTCCAGGGGGACCACTCATGAACCGCCAACTCGTGATGCCGCCGAGAGCCATCGCGGCGTACGCCCACTACCTCAACGTCCCCGTCCGGGACGACGGGGTTGTCGTGGTCTGCGCCGAGCTGTGCCGGCCGATCTCATGCCGGCACGACCGGCTCACTGTCACACCGAAAGCCCAGGAGGAGAACCGTGCCCGAGTACCGATGGAGCCCACTGACACTGGGACGCCTGACCGAGTGCCCAGTGTGCGGACCCCCGGACGATGGAGACGAGCGCTCGACTGGCTGGCGGTGGCGCTGGGGCTCGGCTGACCCGAGTACTGCTGAGCGGGTCTGTGCATGGCACCTCGACCTGAGCGATTGGGCCGGCCAGTTGGGCCGGCTCCGCTGGCCCACACGGCTCGTGGTGCAGGGGCGTCGCAGGGTCGAGGGCAGTCGCAACTTCGTGTCGTTCACGTGGCACCCGGACGACTGGGAGGGCTCCAGCGGGAGCCCCACCCATGACGAAGCGGTCAGGGTCGAGGAAGTCAGCACCCTGGTCTACCCCATCGATGAAGAGGCCGACCTAGTCGCGGCGTAGCTCGCGGCGCACGTCCTCGGCACGAACCCACGCCAACACCTCCTGTCGAGGCCAGGACGGCGACGTGCCGGGGACCTCGAAGCTGACCATGACGTGGGTAGTCGTCCATCGTCTCGCGGTGGCGGCCTTGAACAACTCCCCGATCTCGGCGTCGACCAGCCGCACGAAGCACGGGATCGCGTCCTGGTTCCGCGCCGGGATACCCTGCGGTGGGTGCTCTTCGTTCGCGTACCGCCCTGCCATAAAAGCCAGAATAGAACTAGTGTTCGACTCTAGTCGAACGCTCCGACACTCTCGTCCGGGCACATGGCACTACCGGCCGCCGTGACGATGGATGCGTCCGCCTGGGCGCCCTGGCGGGCCGTCTCGGACATGAACCCATCCGCCGACCCGCCCTTGCTGAACCACGTGCATACCTCGATGCCTGCATCGATGAGCATCGCCTCGACGTCCGCATGTTCGCCCTGCAGTGCCATCGACCAGATGGGGTCCAGGAGCGAAAGTGCGTTCAGGTAATCGGCCTGCTGGTCAACTGTCGGCCGGTACTCGTCGGATGAGCATCCCGACAGTGCCAAGGCGACGCCAACCCCCATGATCCACAGTGCCCTCATGATGCCCCCCAGCTCATGACGATGACCTGCACGCTACTCCGCAGGTCGGACACATCAGAGACGCAGAACGCCCCTTCCCGGTTGACGCTGGGAAGGGGCGTTCTTTGCGTGTGGGCTAGGCAGTTGCGCGCTCGTAGATGGTGCGCACGGTCATGGCCGACCACCGCTTGGCCCGCCGGGGCTTGCGCCCCTCCTGGTCCAGAGTGGCTGCGATGGTGCGGTACGAGGTGCCGGCCTGGCGTAGCTCGACGATCCGGGCCTTGGTCACCTGCTCGACCGGGTCGGGCACCTCGTCTCGATCCCGGCCCTTGCCGTGGCCCTTGTACCCGAACGCGTAGCTGCCGGTCGCCTTCTTGCCAGCGGCGGCCTTCGCCGCCCGGCCGTCCTTGAGCCGCTTGACCACCATCAAGCGGTCAAGCTCGGCGAACACCCCGACCATCAGGCGCATGGCCGTGCGCATCGGGTCGGACGGGTCGTCCTGCATGACCTCGCCCTGGTCAGCCGTGAACACCCGGTAGCCCCGGCACCACACGGCGGCCAGGATCGCCTCCTGAGTGGTCACGGCACGGGCCAGGCGGCCCAGGTTGGCCACGATGAGGCCGTCAGCGCGTTCGAGGTCTTGGAGGGCGGCGGACAGTCCAGGGCGGTCCACGGCATCGGTGGCCCCAGAGATGGCGTCCTGGTGCCAGGAGATCACCTTGTGGCCGTTGGCCTTGGCCCAGCCCTTGATGTCCGCACGCTGAGCGTCCGGGCCGTAGGCGTCAAGCTGCCCGTTGCTACTCACCCGGAGGCAGGCCACGAGCTTCATCGCTGAACGTCCTTCGGGTGTGGGCTCATGTACCGGACCCGGCCACCGCACTTAGGGCAAGTGTCCGTGTGGCTGCCGCGAGAAACCGAGCCGCCGGGGCATGTGCAGATGTGCTCTGCGTAGCTAGGACGGTCGTAACCGTCCCAGATAGGGTCATCGTCAAGCCACCGGAACAGTCTTCTGAGCATGTCGCCTCCCTCAGATCCGAAGATCGACGACACAGCTCCTAACTGTTGTTCTCTCGCTCCCCCGATTCCTGCGTTTCCGCAGGTAAGCATGCCATTCGGGCAATGCTGACTGTTAATCAGAGGGTTCCTGGTTCGAGTCCAGGTGCGGGAGCCAAGGACATCTGACCAGTGCAAACGCCCGAAAGGGCGGAGGGCTCCTGACGCACGAAGGGGACCGGCTCTCGCCAGTCCCCGTTCGCTCCCTGGCGGCCCGGTGGTGAGCCGGCCCGGCCCAAGGTCACATCCGAATCAAGAACGCCACCGCGAACAACGGCCAGAGATCCCGAAGGATCTGACCCATGATCTTGGTGTGACGGCGGAACCTCTCCAAGCGCTCCAGCGTCGTACGTCCTCGCCTGCTGTAGTGGCTCACTAAGGATTCCTCCTGAGTGCTGAGGGCACCGAGTGGACCGCGTCAACAGTCCGCCCGGTAGCCCATCTCTGGACTACTTCGGGCGGATTCCCGATGTAGTTAGCTGATCAGCATGACACTGAGCCATGTTCCCCGTCAACGGGTAGGCTTGGTCATGGCTGGGTTAGGTGCGTCAACACCAGTGATCCCAGCTAAGCCCTGGTGCGTGCTGTAGTGGCTCCGCGCCAGGGCTTCTTCATGACCGCCTACCTTCCAGGTCGCGGGGCGACTCGCCAGACGTCCTAGCTCGGACCCACGCGAGCATGACTGAGTTGGGGAACGCCTGGTCAGCATGATCGACGAAGGACACCATCACGTGAGTGCGCGTCCAACTCCAAGCCTCACCCGGCAGGTATCGCTCCCCAAGTTCGGAGTCCACCAAGCGCACGAAGATCGGCCGTGACCGCCATCGCCGCAGCGATGGCGGTCACGTGGGTTGACCTGAGTCAGCGAAGCCAGAACGAGTAGAGGTCGGCGCCGGTGATCTCGAACCGGATCCGCACCTCCTGACCTTGCAGGGCCGACAGGTCGCGCTTGCCCGACCACGCCAGCACGCCGTCCAGGGTGTCCTTGCGCACGCGCACCGAGTCGGCCAGCGAGTAGCCCGGGATGACCGCGGCGTTCTCGTCCAGCAGTTCGGCCCGCACGCCGCCCTGACGGGCCGACGGCGCCACGTTCACGTGCAGCGACGACCCGTCGACCGTCACCGGCATGGTCGTCAGGAGCCCCGGCCGGTCGCCGGCGTTGCTCATGGAGACGAACCCGTCACGGCGCCAGGTGGCGATCGACGTGGTGGTGCGGCGGTCGAAGGTGCCGTGGGTGCCGTCCCAGCCGGTGTAGAAGACCCGGACCGTGGAGTCGTCGATGACGGCCTGCGACGAGGCCATGACCATGCCGTCGTCCCGATCGCCCGCGGCAGTACGCGGGATGAGCGGGTCGCGCGACGGACGGTTCCAGCCGGAGTCGAGGTCACGGCTCGCGGCCACCTGCACCTCGATCGTGCCGTCGCCTCCGCTGCCCGGGACGCCGGTGCCGGTGACCTCGTACATGGCCGGAAGACCGATGAAGATCCCCTCGTAGGCGAACGACGGCAGGCTGTACACCTGCATGTCCGAGGCGCCGCTCGCCGTGGCCTGAGCCTTGTCGCGGACGTCGGCCTCGAGCGACACCACCGGGTCGGTGAACGTCACGAAGTCGTCGGAGAACGAGATGAACTGCACCCGGTTCTCGGCGCCCTGCTGGTTGGGCGGCATCGGCTGCTTGGTGATCGCGTAGTAGCGCTGCTCGTAGGGGTCGTAGCCCAGGTTCTGCACGTCGCCGTTCGGGATCACCGGGTTGGCGGCGTTCGGCGTCCAGTGGATGCCGTCGGGCGAGGTGTAGGCGTGGTAGCCGCGCGGGTTCGGCTTGAACGCCAGCATCTTGTACCGGCGGTCGGGATCCGGGTCGGCGGGATCGTAGAGCACGGTGCCCGGCGCGTCCGTGGAGTAGATGTTGTTCGCCGTCGAGCCCTGGTACTCGTGCAGGCCCAGTTCGGGCTTGGTCCAGCGCACGCCGTCGACGCTCTCGGCGTAGAGCCCGTAGTTGTGGAAGTCGACCAGGCTGAAGGTGCCGTACCAGGCCTGGAACTTCCGCAGGTCGGGGTTGTAGAGAACGGTGTTGCTGTAGACGTAGTTGTTCGCCTCCCACGGCTTGTCCGCGGTCAGCGTGGGCGCGCTGCGCCGCGGCGGGTGCACGACGCGCTCCACGTCGGGCGACCTCGTGGCGATCCGGTAGTCGTCGACGAACAGTTCATGAGCGCCCGAGAGCGTGGGGTCGTAGTCGTCACGAGGGCCGGTGAGGGTGACGTCATCGATCAGGCTCACGCCGGCCGTCGTGGAGCCGCCGTAGAGCATCACCCGCATGCGGGTGGCGCCCATCGGCGCCTTCGCCGTCACGACCTGCTCGGTCCACTCCGTGAGCGTCCCGGGCCGTGTGTCGGCGGTGCCGACGAGCGCCCCGGCGTCGTCGTGGAAACGGATCGTCAGCCAGGCGGTCGTGCCGGACAGCGTCCGCATCCAGGCCGAGGCGCGCACGTCCTGCCCGCCGAGAACGTCGACGAACGAGCTCTGCAGGCAGACGATGCCCCCGGCGGTCGGGTCGGTGAGCTTCGCGCTGCGCTCACCCGAATGCGCGTCCTCGGTGGTCGGCTCCACGGTGGTGCCGCAGGCCGGTGACGTCAGCGGGAACCACCCGGCGATGGCGCCGTCCGCGGTGACGTCCTCGAAGCCGGGGTTGTCGATGCCGGCTTCGATCGCTGCGACGTGTGCCTCATCGGCCGGGCCTGCCGCGTCGGTACCGGATGCGGGCTGCACCATGCCTGCCGCGAGCGCGGTCGAAACCGCGATGATCCCCGTTCTTACGGCGAATCGTCTCATCATGCCGCGCAGTCTGGCAGACCACGGCACCCTTTGAAATCGATGGTTCCAGCTGCTGAAACCCCTAGCGGCGCACCGGGTAGCGCAGGTGCAGGGCCCGGCGGCCCTGCACGACCGCCGGGTCCTCGAGCAGCTGGTGGCCGCCGCCGAGGGTCGAGAAGTACGGGATGCCTTCGCCGAACAGCACCGGCACCAGGCTCACGCACACCTCGTCGAGCAGGCCGAGAGCCAGGGCCTGCTGCGTGACGTTGGCGCTGGCGATCGTGACGTCCTTGTCGCCGGCGATCTGCTGGGCCCGCTCGACCGCCGCCGCGACACCGTCGACGAAGGTGGTGGTGGGCCAGCGTTCGGCGGCGTCGGCCGGCGGCTGGTGCGTCACCACGACGACGGGCGAGCCGGCCGGGTGCTTGTCGCCCCAGCCGTCGGCGATGTCGAACAGCCGTCGGCCGGCGATCAGCGCGCCGACGTTCTCGGTGAGGTCGCGCAGCACCGTCGCACTCGCGTCGTCGACGGCGAAGCGGACGGTCTCGTTGGGGTTGTCGACGGCGACGTCGCCGGCTTCGTACCACTCGAACAGCTCGCCGATGCCGTCGTCGGGCTGGGCGATGAAGCCGTCGAGGGACATCGTCATGTGGCTCAGGACCTTGCCCATGGGGACCTCCTCGGTTTCCAGTCTGTACCGACCGCGTGCGGCCGGAGAACTCATCGCGGCAGTGCCGACCAGAGGCCGCAGCGGTGGTCGTCAGCGAACGGCGTCGGCGCGACGGCGGCGGACGACAGGCCGAGCACAGCGCCGGTCGCACCGAACTCGGGCCAGACCGGCCGGCCGGGGCCGTTCGGGTCACCGGTGCGGGCGAACGCCGTCCAGTAGTCGATCATCGTCGCGGACAGCCGCTGCTGGTCCGCGTCGAGCGGCGGGTACGGATCCCACGCCATGTCCAGGTCCCACAGGTACGACAGCTCCAGCCCGTGGAACGCGCCCATCGGGAAGCCGTCCTCGACCTCGCCGCTGTCCTCGGCGAACTCGTAGGCGTAGACCGGCTGGTGGGCCGCGGCGTCCTCGGCCGTGCGCAGCACCGGGCAGGTTCCGATACGGCCGCCCCAGTCGGTGAGCACGGTCGCCAGCGCGACCGCCGGGTCGTCGCCCGGCGGGTACTCGGCCAGCACCGTCTCCGCGTCGGTGCCGAACAGGCCGGTCAGCGCGGCGCGGTAGTCGTCCGCCGTCACCGTCTCGCCGACGACGAAGGCGCGCATCTCGTCCCGCGCGGCGCCGACGAGCAGCGGCACCCGCGCCGCCGACCCGTCCCGCAATGCGTCACCCGGCTGGACGGGCAGCGACTGCGTCCCGGCGACGGGGTTCCACGGGCCGTCCGCCACGCGCGACGTCAGTTCGGTACCGGTCCGGGCCAGGACGCGGACCAGCTGCTCCGGCGCGACATCGCGCAAGCATGCGGCGGCGTCGGCGTCGGCGTCGGCCGCGTCGGCCGCGTCGGCCGCGTCGGCCGCGTCGGCGTCGGCTCCGGCGGCGTCGGCGCAGCCGAGGTCGGCCGTCGCCCGCTCGCCGAACGCCTGCGCCGCGGCGAGGTCGGGCACGGGGTTGTCGCAGGCGCCGCTCTGCACGATCGCCCGGTCGAACAGGCCGCGCGCGTCGGGCGAGACGAGCTGGGCGCACACCGAGCGGGCCCCCGCCGACTGCCCGGCCAGCGTGACGTTGCCCGGGTCGCCGCCGAACCGGGCCGCGTTGCGACGCACCCAGCGCAGCGCCGCCGCTTGGTCCATCAGCCCGTAGTTGCCGCCCGCCGCGTCCAGTGCCGGCGCGGACAGGAACCCGAGCGCGCCGAGCCGGTAGTTCACGCTCACCACGACGACGTCGCCGGCGGTCGCCAGCCGCGCCGCGTCGTACTCGCGGGCGCCGCCGCTGGTGAAGCCGCCGCCGTGCAGCCAGACCAGCACCGGCAGCCGGTCGCCGCGCCCGGCCCGCGCCGGCTCGGCGCCGCTTCGCACCGGCTCGGCGCCGCTTCTTGCCGGCTCGGCGCCGCTTCTTGCCGGCACGGTGACGTCGAGGTACAGGCAGTCCTCCTGCCCGACGATGCCCTGCATGCCGCCCTGCGGACAGTACGGGCTCGGCGTCGTCGCGTCCCTGACCCCGCGCCACGGCCGCACCCCGGCGGGCGGCCGCCAGCGCCGCTCCCCCACGGGCGGGGCCGCGTACGGGATGGCGGAGTAGCTGACGTGGTCGTCGGCGACGGTGCCGCGCAGCCACCCGGAATCGATCCGGACGACGCCCGGCTCCGGCCACCCGACGTCCGCGGCCGCCGCGGGGGCGGCGGTGACGGCTGTGGCCGAGGGGGCGGTGACGGCTGTGGCCGGGGCGGCGGTAGCGGCCGTTGCCGGGAGGGCGGCGGCGACGGTGGCGAGGAGGGCGGTGCTGACGGCAACGGCGGGCAGGGATCGGAGGAGAGCACGCATCGACATGGCGGTCAGTCTTCGTGGCCGGGGCCGGCGGCGCGTCCGTCCAGCGGACCCATTTCCAGTACGTCGAGCCGCGTACTCCGTACGGCGATCCGCGTACGCTGACGCCGTGACCAGGTACGTGATCGGCGCCGACGTCGCGTTCCGGCTGGCCGCCGAGCGGAGCACCGTCGCGGCCGAGCACCAGCTCGTCGCGCCGACGCTGCTCCGGTCGCAGCTGCTGGCCGACCTGTACCAGGCGGTGCTGCGGGGTGAGCTGTCCCGCAAGGAGGCCGACGCCCGCCTCGACTACGTGCGCGGGCTGCGCATCCGTCTCCTCGGCGACCGCGTGCTGCAGGCCGTCGCGTGGACGATCGCGGCCGACCTCGGCTGGCCCGACACCTACGCCGCCGAGTACGTCGCATTGACCCGCCTGCAGGCCGACGCCTTCGTCACCCTCGACGCCGCCCTCGCCGAGGCGGTGCGCGACGTCGTCACCGTGGCCCCCTTCGAGTCGTTGCTCTGAATCGCGCCTTGCGAAAACAGTGTCCGCAGGACACTATTGTTCTCCATTGAAATAGTAGACCGGCGGACACAGTGACGCCGCCGTGAGGAGGAGGACGCCATGACAACCGGCAGCGGCAGGGTGACCTGCGATCTCTCGATTACCGCCGACGGCTACTCGGCCGGGCCGGGCCAGACCGAGGAGCGCCCGTTCGGCGCCGACGGTGGTGACGGCTGGGGCAGCAGGCTGCACGCATGGATGTTCGACGACCCCGAGCAGAGCCGGGCCGAGATCGACCAGATCAACGCCGCCCAGGCGTTCGTCATGGGCCGCAACATGTTCGGTCCCGTGCGCGGCGAGTGGGATCGCGAGTGGAACGGCTGGTGGGGCGACAACCCGCCGTTCCACGCCCCGGTCTTCGTGCTCACCCACCACCCGCGCGACCCACAGCCGATGGACGGCGGCACGACGTACCACTTCGTCACCGACGGCATCGAGCGGGCGCTCGAGCAGGCCCGCGCCGCGGCCGGCGACGGCGACGTGTCGATCATCGGCGGCGCGGCCACGATCAACCAGTACCTCACCGCCGGCCTCATCGACGAGCTGCGCCTGCACGTCGTGCCGATGACCCTCGGCGCCGGCACCCGCCTGTTCGACGGTGTGCCATCGCTGCGGCTGGAGCAGGTGGGGTCGCGCGCCGCGGCCGGCGTGACGCACCTGACCTATCGCGTGCTGCACTGAGCCATCCGCGCCCAGCTCGCTGCGCTGAGCTCGGGTCGGAGCGGCCAGGTCAGGGAACTCCCGTGACCAGACCGGACGCCGACCAGCGCGACGCGCGGCAGCCCAACGCCAGGCAGACCAAGGCACGGCCCGCCGGCCGACGCCGATCAGCGCTCCGCGCCCGGTCGCCGTGCGCCCTGTCGACGTGCGCCCAACCGGCGCGGGCGAGCCGGCGCAAGTCTGGCCTCCGCAGGGCGGGCCGGCGCGAGTCGGGCCGGCGCAGTGCCGGCCGGCTCGCCAGCCCGACCGACACCAGCGCGGCGCACACCAGGCGCGCGGCAGGCCGAGCCGGGGCGGGCGGCCAACACGGCGCGCGGACGGCCGCCCCGACCGAACACGGCGCGCGGCAGACTGGCAGGCGCCCATCAGGGCGGGGCGGAGCGGGCCAGCGCGATGCGCCGTCGTCCGTCCCGACCCAACACGGCGCGCGATGAGGCGGCGCCGATCAGGGCGGGGCGGGCTCAGGGCGGCTCCGCGAAGGTGTCGGCGGCCGCCTGGATGCGGGCGAGGTAGCCGCGCCACGCCTCGTCGTCGCCGAAGTCGTCGTGGTCGGGACCGCCGCGGCCGTCGATGAGCTCGCGGACGATGTCGGCGTGGCCGGCGTGCTGGGCGGTCTCGGACAGCATGCGGATGAGCAGCACACCGAGCGTGGTGTCGGCCCGCTCGGCCGGCCAGTGCGGCACCCGTCCGGGCGCGTCGAGGTCGAGCTCGGCCAGCGTGGCGTCGCCGTGGGCGCAGGCGCGGTGGTACAGCCCGAGGATGTACTCGCTGGACTGATCGGGCGTGACCCACATGTCGGCGCCGTCCCAGATCGAGCCGTCTTCCTCCCACGGCAGCGTCTCGGGTGGTGGCCGGCCGAAGGACGTGCCGAGGTAGACGTACTCGCCGCCGGCGACGTGTTTGACCAGCCCGAGCAGGTTGGTGCCACTGGGCGTCAGCGGCCGGCGCAGGTCGTACTCGCTCAGCCCGTCGAGCCGCGAGAGCAGCCCGGCACGCGCTTGCCGCAGTTTGTGGTGCAGCTCCGACTTGAGATCCGCCATGGACCCACCCAACCACCCGGCACCGACAAGGTCGGCGAGAATCGGACGGGTGAACGCCTGGGACCAGGACGGCTTCGGCGTCCGCGTCGACTGGGGGCCGGCCGGCGCGCGGCGGCTCGCTCTCCACGTCGCCTGCCTGGTCGTCGTCGACGTGCTGTCGTTCACGACGGCGGTGTCGGTGGCGGCCGACGCGGGCACGACGGTGTATCCGTACGCCTGGCGCGACGAGTCGGCGGCGACCTACGCGGACACCGTCGGCGCCCGTCTGGCGGTGGGCCGGCGGGCGACCACCGCGGCGCATCCGTGGTCGCTCTCGCCGGCGGCGCTGCGGGCGGCCCCGGCCCCGTCGCGGCTGGTGCTCCCGTCGCCGAACGGGTCGGCCATCGCGGCGGCGGCGCGGGACGACGGCGCGGTCGTGGTGGCGGGCTGTCTGCGCAACGCGGCCGCGGTCGGGCGGTGGCTGACGGCGTCGGGCTACGGCGCGGCGGACCGGCCGGTCGCCGTCGTCCCGGCGGGCGAGCGCTGGCCGGACGGCAGTCTGCGCCCGGCGCTCGAAGATCTGCTCGGCGCCGGCGCCATCGTCGGCGCCATCGGCGGCGGGCACCTCTCCCCCGAGGCGATCGCCGCCCGCGCGGCTGCCGACGCCGTCGAGGATCTGGGCGCGACGTTGCGGGAGTGCGCTTCGGGCCGCGAGCTGATCGCGTACGGCTTCCCCGCCGACGTCGCGATCGCTGCTGAGCGCGACGCCAGCGACCTGGTGCCGGTGCTGACGGACGGCGGGTTCAGCGCGGCGTGATCGACGCGGCTCGTACCGGCGTCGTGCGGAGGACGATGCGACCGGCGATGAGGTAGGTATGACCCGCCCCTCGAGGGAGGGTGCCCACCCTACGGGCGGGCACCGACAACGTCGCCGCGCTTGGGCGGCGCCGCCCGACCGGCTCACCATCGCGGCCGCGCCGCCCGAACGGCCGGGCCGCCGTGCGGCCGTGCGGCCGTGCGGCCGAGCCGCCGGACGCACGAGCCGAACCGCCCGCGTCGCCGTGCCGCCGAGCCGCCGGACGCACGAGCCGAACCGCCCGTGCCGCCGAGCCGCCGAGCCACCCGAACCGCCGGACGCACGAGCCGAACCGCCCGTGTCGCCGTGCCGCCGAGCCGCCGGACGCACGAGCCGAACCGCCCGTGTCGCCGAGCCGCCGAGCCACCCGAACCGCCGGACGCACGAGCCGACCCACCCGTGCCGCCGCGCGGCCGAGCCACCCGAACCGCCGGACGCACGAGCCGAACCGCCCGTGTCGCCGTGCCGCCGAGCCGCCGGACGCACGAGCCGAACCGCCCGTGTCGCCGTGCCGCCGAGCCGCCGGACGCACGAGCCGAACCGCCCGTGTCGCCGTGCGGCCGAGCCACCCGAACCGCCGGACGCACGAGCCGACCCACCCGCGCCACCGACGGCCGAGGCGCCGAGGCGCGGCACCGGCGACCTGGTGCCAGCGCTGACGGACGGCGGGTTCAGCCGGGCGTGACCTCTCGGAACGCCGCCGCGATCCGGTCCAGTCCGGCCGGCACGTCCGCCGCGTCGATCGCCCCGTACCCGAGCACCAGCCCCCCGCGCCCGCCCGCCTCTGCCCGATACCGGCCGAGCGGCTCGACGAGCACCCCGCCGGCCCGCGCCCGCCCGGCCACCGCGTCCGCCACCGCGTCCGCCGTCGCGGCGTCGCCGGAACGCAGCAGCGCGCACACGTGCAGCCCGGCCGCGGTGGCGTCCCGTGGAGTGGTGGAGTTCGTGGCCCGCTTGAGCGTCGTCGTGTCGACGGTGGTGTTGGGCGGCCATCGTGCGACGGTCAGTGAGACCTAGCGATGGAACTCACGGAAGGACACGACGCACGATGGCCTTGGACCATGCTGCCCTACTTGAGGTGCTCGAGGTGATGCGGGCCGCTGATGTGGATGATCGGGTCCGTACCGCGGCGCAGGGGATGTATCAGGCGTTGATCGATGCCGAGGCGACGGCGGTGATCGGTGCTGGCCCGTGGGAGCGCAGCGCGGAGCGGACCGCGCAGCGCAACGGCTCGCGACCCAGGGTCCTGACCACGACCGCGGGGGATCTGGAGTTGCGGATCCCGAAGCTGCGCACGGGGTCGTTCTTCCCGTCGCTGTTGGAGCGGCGCCGGCGGGTGGACCAGGCCCTGTTCGCGGTGATCATGGAGGCGTATCTGCATGGGGTGTCGACCCGCAAGGTCGATGACCTGGTCAAGGCGCTGGGCGCGGACAGCGGGATCTCCAAGTCGGAGGTGTCGCGGATCTGCGCCGATCTCGACGAAGAAGTGGGTGCGTTCCGGGACCGGTCGCTGGGCGAGACGACCTATCCGTACGTGTTCCTCGACGCGACCTACTGCAAGGCCCGGGTGAACCGCCGCGTGGTGTCCCAGGCGGTGGTCATCGCTACCGGCGTCACCGCCGACGGGCGGCGCGAGGTGCTCGGGTTCGACGTCGGCGACAGCGAGGACGGCGCGTTCTGGACCGCGTTCCTGCGCTCGTTGAAGGCCCGCGGGCTGGGCGGTGTCCAGCTGGTCATCTCCGACGCCCACACCGGCCTCAAGCACGCCATCGCCTCGGTGCTGATCGGCGCGGCCTGGCAGCGCTGCCGGGTGCACTTCCTACGCAACGTGCTCGCCCAGGTCCCCAAGGGCAACGCCGAGATGGTGGCCGCGGCGATCCGCACGATCTTCGCCCAGCCCGACGCCGAGCACGTGCACGAGCAGTTCGACGTCATCGCCACCATGCTCGGCCGGCAACTACCCAAGGTCGAACAGATGCTGCGCGACGCCAAGGACGATCTCCTCGCGTTCACCACGTTCCCGATCAGCCACTGGAAGAAGATCTGGTCCACCAACCCGCTGGAACGGCTGAACAAGGAGGTCAAACGCCGCACCGACGTCGTCGGAGTGTTCCCCAACCCCGCCGCCCTGCTCCGCCTGGCCGGATCGGTCCTCGTGGAGGCCCACGACGAATGGCAAGTCACCGCCGAACGCCGCTACCTCTCCGAAACCTCCATGGCCCTGCTCAACGCGCCGGCAACCAACAAGGAGGTGGCCAAACCCGAACTCATGACGGCATGATCAGCACACTGACCCCGCACAGTGGTCGAAGAACTCCACCACCCAGCGGGACGTCACCCCGGCCGCCGACGGCACCGGCTCGAGGTACGGCGCCAGCGCACCGTCCAGCCCGGCCAGCAGCGCCGACCGCCGCTCGCCGTAGACCTTCGCCGTCCGGCGGATGTGCCGCGCCAGCAGTCCCTCGTCCATGAACCGGGCCAGCGCGGCCTCCGTCGCGACCGGACCGTGGCCGTCGGCCAGGCTGCGGGCCGTGCGCACGGCCCGGTGCAGCCCCGGCGGCACGACGACGAAGCCGAGCCGCAGCCCCGGGAGCAGCGTCTTCGAGAACGTCCCGACGTAGACGACGCGCCCGCCGGCGTCGAGTCCGTGCAGCGGCTCGAGCGGCCGGTCGGCGAAGCGGTACTCGCTGTCGTAATCGTCCTCGACGATGCCCGCGTCGTGCGCGCCGGCCCAGGCCAGCAGCTCGAGCCGGCGCGGCAGCGACATCGCGACACCGAGCGGGAACTGGTGCGACGGAGTGACGTACACCAGACGCGCCTCGGCCGGCAGCCGCGACACCACCAGCCCGTCGCCGTCGACGGGCACGCCGACGACCCGCGCGCCGTACGCCGCGAACGCCTCCCGCGCGGGCGGATACCCCGGCTCCTCGACGGCGACGACGTCACCCGGCGCGAGCAGCACGCGCGCGACGAGGTCGAGGGCCTGCTGGGCGCCGCCGGTCACGACGACGTCGTCGGCGCCGGCCCGCACCGACCGCGCGTAGCCGACGTACCGGGCGACGGCGTCGCGCAGGCCGGGATGGCCGGCCGGGTCGGCGTAGCCGGCGGGCTCGCGTCCGTGCCGCCACTCGGCCGCGATCAGCCGCCGCCAGGTGTCGTACGGGAACAGCCGGGCGTCCGGCACGCCGACGGTGAAGTCGTACCGTGCGGCCGCCCGCGGCCCGGGCGACCACGGCGCCGCCACCCAGCCCGGCCGCGGCCGCAGTCCCCCGTCGCGCGGGGCCGGCGACGCAGCCCCGCCCGCCTGCCCCACCGCGCCCGCGCCCACATCCACGCCCGCGCCCGCGCCCGCCGCGACGAACGTCCCGGCGCCGACCCGGCCCTCGAGGAAGCCCTCGGCGGTCAGTCGCTCGTACGCCGTCGCCACCGTGCCGCGCGACACGTCCAGCGTGCGGGCCAGCTCGCGCGACGGCGGGAGCCGGTCGCCGGGCCGCAGCCGCCCGTCGCGCACGCCGTCGCGCAGGGACCGGTAGATCCGCGCGACGAGGTCGCCGCGGCCGTCGAGGCTGACGTGGAACTCCATTGGACCAATCAACTGGGCGTGAATTGTCACTGTGGCGAGACCAATGTAGCGCCGTACGGTGACGCCATGACACGCATGGACATCGCCGCGCTCGCCCCCGCGGCGTACAAGGCACTGATCGCCCTCGACAGCCGCTCCCTCCAGGGCGACCTCCCGCCCGGCCTGCTCGACCTCGTGAAGCTGCGGGTCAGCCAGATCAACGGCTGCGCCTACTGCGTCGACTCGCACAGCCACGACGCCGTGAAGGGCGGCGAATCCCCGGCCCGCGTCTACGCCGTCGCCGCCTGGGACGAGGGCCCGGCCTTCACCGAGGCCGAGCGGGCGGCGCTCGCGCTGGCGGAGTCGATGACGCGGCTCAGCGAGGGCGCACCGCGCGTGCCGGACGACGTCTGGGAGCGGGCCCGCGCCCACTACGACGACGCGCAGCTCGCCCAGCTGATCATGGTCATCACGACGATCAACGCGTGGAACCGGGTCAGCGTCGCCGTCCGCATGACCCCGGAGTCGTTCGCCTGAGTACCTTGCAGGTATGGGTGACGAGGACGCCGCGGTCGTGCGGGCCGTGGGTGCGCGGCTGCGTGGGCTGCGGCACCGGTCCGGGCTGACGCTGGCCGAGCTGTCCGGACGCACCGGCATCACACCGAGCACGCTGTCGCGGCTCGAGACCGGCCGGGTGCAGCCGACGCTGGGTCAGCTGCTGCCGCTGTCGCGGGCGTACGGGGTGCCGATCGGCGAGCTGGTCGACGCGCCCAGGGTCGGTGATCCGCGCGTGCACCTGCGGCCGGTGCGGCGGTTCGGCCTGACGTTCGTGCCGCTCACCCGGCAGGCGGGCGGCGTGCAGGCGTACAAGGTGCTGTACCCGCCGGCGGCGACGCTGCCGCCGCCGGAGCTGCGCACGCACGACGGTCACGAGTGGTTCTACGTCCTCTCGGGCGCCGTCCGCCTCGTCCTCGGCGGTGACGAGCACCTGCTGCGGGCCGGCGAGGCGGCCGAGTTCGACACCCGGACGCCGCACTGGATCGGCAACCCGGCCGACGGCGGTCTGGCGGAGGTCATCGCGATCTTCGGCACCCAGGGCGAGCGCGTCCACCTGCACGACACCTGACCCCGTTGCAGATCTGCACGACGGCGGGCGTCCGGGCCCGCGGGGCGCGGACACTGGCGTCATGGCACCCGAACGACGACGCGACCAGCCCCCGCCCCGGACCGGCTCCGACTCCGGCTCCGGCTCCGGCTCCGGCGAGAAGGACGTCCTCACCGGCTTCCTGACGTACCTGCGCGAGAGCGTCCTGGCCAAGGTGGACGGGGTCCCGGAACCGGAGGTCCGCACGCCGGGCGTCCCGTCCGGCACGAACCTGCTCGGGCTGGTCAAGCACCTCGCCCACGTTGAGCGCGCCGTCTTCCTCGGCGAGCACGTGCGCAGCTGGCCGGCGACCTTCCACGCCGGTCCGGACGAGACCGTGGCGAGCGTCGTCCAGGACTACCGCGACGCCATCGCCGCCGCCGACCGCGCCGTCGCCGCGTGCCCCGGCCTCGAGCACCCCTCGCACACCGGCCGCCGCGCGCCGTCGATGCGATGGGCGCTGACCCACCTGATCGAGGAGACCGGCCGCCACGCCGGGCATCTCGACATCCTCCGCGAGCTGATCGACGGCCGGACCGGACGGTAAATCGCTCGCCCGGACCGCGGCCCACACGCGACCATGCCGGCATGTCCAACGTCGAGTACGGCGACCCCGAAGTGGCGCTGCCCAACGAGATCCTTCGCTCGGTGGTCGGTTCCGGCGTGCACGGCATCGTGATCGCCGGCACCGACGATCACGACGAGATGGGCGTCTACATCGAGCCGCCCGACCGCGCCGTCGGGCTGCTGCAGCGGCAGCCGCACTACATCTGGCGCACACAGCCCGAGGGCGTGCGTTCCGGCCACGGCGACACCGACCTCGTCCTCTACTCGCTGCGCAAGTACCTCAAGCTGGCGCTCAAGGGGAATCCGACCGTGCTGCTGCCGCTGTACGCGCCGGACGCCGACCTCGTCGTGCGCACTCCCCTGGGTGACGAGCTGCGGGCGCTGGCCGGCGAGTTCTTGTCGCGGCAGGCGGTCGAGCGGTTCCTCGGCTACATGCACGCCCAGCACGAGCGCATGCTCGGCACCGGCAAGCGCAACCGGGTGTCGAACCGGCCCGAGCTGATCGAACGGCACGGCTGGGACGTCAAGTACGGCAGCCACGCGCTGCGGCTGGCCTACCAGGGCCGCGAGATCGCGCTGGACGGGCGGCTGAGCCTCCCGCTGCGCCCGGACGAGCGTGCGCGGGTGCTCGCGGTGAAGCGCGGCGAGGTGGCCCGCGACGAGGTGTCGGCGGAGATCAGCGCGGTCGAGGCGGAGGTGCGGACGGCCCTTGCCGGCGGCCGATCGCCGCTGCCGGAACGGGCCGACCACGACCGCATCTCCGCGTGGGCCGTCGAAGCGCAGCGGCGGCACTGGGGCTGGACGGCCTGATTCGCCGGCGTCGGCGCCGGCGTCGGGTTCGAGGGGGGCCGGGTTCGGGACGTCAGACGACCGGGAGGCCGGGGCGCCGCCGGGCCAGCCCAGCCGGCGGCGTCCCCAGCCCGGCCACCCAGCCGGGCCACCCGCCCGGTCGGCGCTGGTGACCGGCCTGGTCATCGGGGCGAAAGCGGGTATTGACGACCGTTTCGCGGTGAGTCATCCTGGGGTCGTCAGGCCCAATTCGTGTGAACGGCCCCCGATCCGCGCGGCACTTTCTCGCCGCCAGAACCGCCGGCCGCTGGGTGGCCGGCAATTCGCGTCGGCGCCACATAGGAAATCCCGGTCTGGGTCGACGTGCGCCCGGCATCGACGCTCCGTTCTCGGCGGCGGAGTGGGCCGGTCGCGGACTGGAGGGGTGCCGTGACTCCCGCGTTCACCGGACTGCGCTCGCTCGCGCGACTGCGCCGCTGGCTGCTCGGACCGGAGCAGCCGAACCTGAGCCTGCGGCTGTCCGCCGGCGTGGTGGCGGTGCTGGCGCTGCTCGTGATGGCGAGCGTTCGCTGAGGTAGGTAGACCCCGCCCGGCCCGGGTGGGGCCCACCCTACGGGCGGGCACCGACAGACTCGCCGCACGACGTGGTCGACGCGTGCCGCACGACGTGGTGGACGCGTGCCGGTCGACGGGGGCTGCGCGGGCTGCACGACGTGCTGGACGCGTGCCGGTCGACGGGGGCTGCGCGGGCCGCACGATGCGGTGGACGGGTGCCCGACGACGTGGGGTGCGCGGGCCGGTCGGAGCTGCCGTCGCAGCGCCGGCCGACTGCGGTACGGCCGGCGACGCGATCCGCGGGTGGCGCGGATCAGGGCGCCTACCGGCGACGATGCCGCCGTCACACCAGCGCGGCGCCGGACCGCCGGCCACTGGAACCTCAGCCGCCGGAGCCCCGGCCTGACGAGCGCCCGGCGCGCCCGGCCCAGCCGGCCCGACGAGCGCCCGGCCCATCCCGAACCGGTGGCGGACGGGTGACCGGAGCAGGACCGGTGGACGTGAACCGGTGTCCCTCGCGGCGCATGTGACCACCTCACCTCGGACGAGCGTCATCGCCCGGCGGCCATGCGGACCGCCGGTTGCGCTCGTCCGTGGTGGCGCGCCACAGGCTCCGGCCCTGCCCTGCGGTGACCCACACCACTGACGACTGGGACCGTACCGACGGCCGGTCACTGACACAACCGTTACCTCACGGTAACTTGCAAAAGTCCTTCGCCGCTCGACCTAAGTCCTCGACCGGACGGCCGCCCACCATGGCGCCGGCGGGAAACCGTCCCTACCGAACGCCAACACAGGCGACACCTGCGTCTTTTCGGCCGAATCGGATCTGGAACGCAGACGGCGCGAAGCGTTACCGGCCGGAGCATTTGTCGACGAACGTGAAACTTTCCGTTGACGTGCATGCAAAAGCCCCTTTACTGTGCGGAGCCATGTACGGGTCGGAGTGGATCAGCGACCGTCGGGGGTCGTCCATGCCCTGCGGTGGTGATGCCGGCCCCACCCCCGGTCTCCGGTGCTGGCGCCCCGGGACTCACGGAATGGAGACCCCATGGCTGACAACCCCGTCCGACGTGGCTGGCTAGGGCACCTGACCCGCCGGTCGGTGCTGGCCGGCGCGGTCGCGAGTGCGGCCTTCCCCGCCGTCGCCGCGGCCTCGAGCGCGGCGACCGCGAGCCCCGCGCCGGGAACGCGCACGGCCCGGGCGAGCGGCACGACCCACCGCGTGACGATGTACGCCGAGGCGCTGCCCGGCGGGCTGATCGGCTATGGCCTGGCGCCCGGCGAGGCGACCATCCCCGGCCCGCTGCTGGACATCGTCGAGGGCGACACCTTGGAGATCACGCTGGTCAACACGACCGACCAGCGGCTGTCCATCCACCCGCACGGCGTCGACTACGACGTCTTCTCCGACGGCTCCGCGTTCAACGCGTCCTACAACCTGCCGGGCGAGACCCGCACGTACGTGTGGCGCACCCGCGAGCGCACGACGACGGGCGGACGGGCCTGGCTGCCGGGCAGCGCGGGCTACTGGCACTACCACGACCACGCCTACGGCGACCACGGCACCCAGGGCCTGCAGAAGGGCCTGTACGGCGGCCTGATCGTCCGCCGCAAGGGCGACCTGCTGCCGGACAAGACGTTCGTCGTCGTGTTCAACGACATGACGATCAACAACAAGATGGCGCCCGAGACGCCGATGTTCGACGCCGTGCTGGGTGAGCGGGTGGAGTGGCTGGCGATCGGCCACGGGAGCATGGAGCACACCTTCCACGTGCACGCCCACCGGTGGGCCGACAACCGCACCGGCTACCTCGACGGCCCCAACGACCCCACCCCGGCCGTCGACAACAAGGACCTCAACCCCGGCAGCTCGTTCGGGTTCCAGGTGATCGCCGGCGAGGGCGTCGGCCCCGGCGCGTGGATGTACCACTGCCACGTGCAGTTCCACTCCGACGGCGGCATGTCCGGCGTCTTCCTGGTCCGCAACGAGGACGGCAGCATCCCCGACCACGCACAGGAGGCGATCGACCGCTACCACGCAGGACACGGAGGAGGACACGGGGGCCACGCCGGCTAGGCGGGACCGCCCGCACCACCACTGACATCCAGCAGGGCCGAGAACGCACAGGCACGAGCGCACCTCGATCGAAGGAGCAACGATGAGACGCACCAGCCTCGTCCGTCCGGGAGGAGGGCCACCGGCGAGATCCGCACGGTGGCGCCGGACGATCGTCCTGGCGAGCACGGCCGTCCTGGCGCTGAGCGTGACCGCGCTGCCCGCGCAGGGGCAGCCGGAGCCGGAGCCGGCCGAGCCCTCGCCGAGCGCCTCCAGTGCGCCGGCCGTCAAGGCCTCCAACACCGCCGACGACGCCAGCCCCGCCGCACGCCAGGCGCTGGCCGCCGCGAAGGCCAACGCCGCGGACGGTGCCGCCAAGGTGCTGGTCTTCCACGGCGCCGCCGCCGAGCAGGACGACCCCGTCGCGGCCGCAGTCGCGGCGGTGCAGGAACTGGGCGCGGCCAGCGGCATCGGCGTCGACGTGTCGTCGGACCCCGCCAGCTTCTCCGCGGACACGCTGGCCGGCTACCGCGGCGTCGTGTTCCTGTCCGCGATCGGCACCGAGCTGTCGCCGTCCCAGGAGGACGCGCTCGAGGCCTACATCGAGGACGGCGGCGGCTTCCTCGGCATCGGCGACGCCTCGCGCGCGCAGGAGCGGTCGGAGTGGTTCACCGGGCTGATCGGCAGCCGGCCGGTCGGCGCGCTGCCCGACTCGCTCGACGTCGCCTCCGTCAGCGCCACCGCCAACAACCCGCCGAACGAGGACGCGCCCAAGGTGGTCGACGGCAACGTCAACACCAAGTGGCTGGGCTTCGTGCGGACGGCGCAGATCACCGTCCGGCTGACCGAGCCGGCCGCGGTGAACCAGTACGCGCTGTCGTCGGCCAACGACTCCGCCGGCCGCGACCCGCAGGACTGGACCCTGCAGGGCTCGAACGACGGGACGACCTGGACCGACATCGACCGGCGGACCAACGAGGACTTCCCGGAGCGGTTCCAGACCAAGGCCTACGAGATCTCGAACACGACGGCCTACGAGTACCTCCGGCTGGACATCACCCGCAACTCCGGCGACACCATCACGCAGCTGGCCGAGCTGCAGTTCTTCGCCGGCGACATCATCGAGCCGCCGCCGGTGCCGGCGCTGGAGGCCACCGTCAGCATCGTCGACCGGCAGCACCCGGCCAACGACGGGCTGCCGCTGGAGCTGACGCTCACGGACCGCTGGACCAACTGGGCGCCGAACCCGGTCGGCACGGTGCACACCGTCGCGCAGGTCCAGGAGAACACCTATGACCCGGGCGAGGGCGCGAACGGCGCGTTCCACCCGGTCTCGTGGTGCCGTGACTACGACGGCGGCCGCTCGTTCTACACGAGCATGGGCGGCGCGGAGCAGAGCTGGAGCAACGCCGAGGTCCGCAGCCACATCACCGGCGCGCTGCAGTGGACCACCGGTCTCGTGCGCGGCGACTGCCAGGCCACCATCGGCGCGAACTACGAGATCGAGCGTCTGACGGCGCAGAACCAGCCGGGCCAGCTCGACCAGATCGGCGAGCCGCACGGCCTGGACGTCGCCGCCGACGGCACCGTCTTCTACATCGGCAAGGCGGCCTGCGCCACCGGCCCGATCGCGTCGTGGGACGACCCGAACGTCGGGCGCGGCTGCGGCACGATCCACCAGTGGGACCCGGAGTCCGGCGACGTCACGCAGCTGGCCTCGCTCGACGTGTTCGGCAACCGCGGCAGCGGGAGCGAGCTGGTGAAGGCCGAGGACGGCCTGGTCGGCATCGCGCTGGACCCGGCGTTCATGGACAACGGCTGGATCTACACCTACTGGATGCCGTACGAGTCGCTCGACCGTGAGCGCCGCGTCGGTGACCGGACCATCTCGCGGTTCACCTACGACCACGAGACGCAGGAGCTCGACCTCGACAGCCGCAAGGACCTGCTGTCCTGGGAGACCCAGATCCACAGCTGCTGCCACGCCGGCGGCGGCATGGACTTCGACTCCGACGGCAACCTGTACGTCGGCGTCGGGGACAGCAACTCCTCCGGCGGCTCCAGCGGCTACTCCGGCAACAACTGGACGCAGGAGTTCGGCGGGTACTCGTTCCAGGACGCGCGCCGCACGTCGGGCAACACGAACGACCTGAACGGCAAGATCCTGCGCATCCACCCGGAGGCCGACGGGACGTACACCATCCCCGAGGGCAACCTGTTCACCGGTGAGGAAGAGGGCGGCGGCAAGACCCGCCCGGAGATCTACGTCATGGGCGTGCGCAACATCTCGACCCTGTACGTCGACCCGGTGACGGACTACCTGCACGCCGCCTGGGTCGGCCCCGACGCCGGCGGCCCGAACGCCGACCTCGGCCCGGCCAAGTACGAGACGGCGACGATCATCACCTCGGCGGGCAACCAGGGCTGGCCGTACTGCATGGGCAACCGGCAGCCGTACCGCGACCGCAGCAACACCGACGCGTCGGTGCTGACCGACTGGTACGACTGCAAGGGCAACCTGATGAACACCTCGCCGCGCAACACCGGCCTGGTCGACATCCCGGACGCCCGCGACAACATGATCTGGTACTCCCCGCAGGGCGGTAACCCGGACTTCCCGGACCGCGGCGACGGCATCCCGACGTACGACAACGACGACGCCACCTACGGGTTCCCGTACATGCGCAGCGGCGGCTGCCAGGCCGTCATGACCGGCCCGACGTTCCGGGAGTCGCTGGTCGACACCGACAGCGGCATCTCGTGGCCGTCGTACTGGGAGGGCAAGTGGATCCTCGGTGACAACTGCGGCTCGAGCAGCCGGATCGCCGTCACCGTCGACCCTGAGGGCATCGAGGAGCAGGCGCCGCCGCTGTTCGCGGAGGACCTGCGCCCGATCATCCCGCACGGCGCCGGCAGCAACCAGCTGAACAGCTGGATGATGACGTCGCGGTTCGGCCCGGACGGCGCCCTCTACATGTCCGACTACAGCGGCGGGTTCTTCAGCCTCACTCCGAACCAGAAGCTGCTCCGCGTGGTCTACAACGGCGGCCCGGCCACCCCGGTGGCGACGGCGTCGGCGACGGCCGTGCAGAACAAGCCGCTGACCATCGCCTTCACCGGCGCCCGCTCCGGCGGCGTGTCCTACGCGTGGGACTTCGGCGACGGCGCGACGTCGGACGAGGCGAACCCGCGGCACACCTACGCCGCGGTGGGCAGCTACACCGCGACGCTGACGGTGACGTACGCCGACGGCGAGACCATGACCACCGAGGTCGAGGTCACCGTCGGGTGCGCGGTGCCGGACGACCGCTCCACGGTCTTCCTGCGCGACACCGACACCGGCGTGACGAACGACGTCGTCGGCGAGGGCTGCACGATCAACGACCTCATCGACGACGAGAGCAGCTGGCCGAACCACGGCCAGTTCGTCCGGCACGTCACCGACACCGCGAACGGCCTGGCCGCCGACGGCGTCATCACGGCGCGGGAGAAGGCCACGCTGTCGCGGCTCGCGGCGCAGTCCGAGATCGGCACGCCCGGCGACACCGGCTGGGACGCCATCTTCGACGGGACCGCTCAGTCCCTCGAGGGCTGGACCCAGGCGCCCGGCGGCTTCTTCGAGCTGCAGGACGACGGGACGATCATCAGCCGCGGCGGGCTGGGCATGCTCTGGTACGCCGAGAAGGAGTTCGCGGACTACTCGATCCGGCTGCAGTTCCGTGACGTGTCACCCGGCACGACGCGGGCCAACAGCGGTGTGTTCATCCGGTTCCCGAACCCGAACCAGCCGCTGGCGGAGCGTCCGGAGTGCGGTCGCGTCGGTTCCGCGGCGAACTCGCCGGCCTGGGTCGCGATCTACTGCGGCCACGAGATCCAGATCTACGACGGCGAGACCGGCGAGCCGCAGAAGACCGGGTCGGTCTACAACTTCGATTCGATCCAGCTGCCCGGTTCCGGCGCCACTCCGAAGGGCGAGTGGAACGACTACGAGATCCGGGTCGAGGGCCAGCACTACACGATCATCCGCAACGGAGTGGTGATCAACGAGTTCGACAACGTGCCTGGCATCGAGTCGTCTCGCGCGGGTGACCCGCCGACCGACCTGCGCCAGTTCCTCAGCGGATACGTCGGGTTGCAGAACCACGGCAACAACGACCAGATCGAATTCCGCAACATCCGAGTCCGGGAGCTGTAGGACCCCGGCGGCCGGCTGGACGGGCGCGACCTCACCCCCCGGGTCGCGCCCGTTCCGGCGGGCCTCGGCCGCCGGGACGCTCGGCGTCTCGCGGATTCACGAAAGAGGTGCGGCACTTCATGCTTCAACGACTCTGGGCGGACCTCACCGGCCGCCATCCTTCGACGGGCCGGTCCGGCCGCCGGCGGGTGACGCCCCAGGGCGTCGTCGTCGCGGTGCTGACCACGGCCCTCATGGCGGCCGGCCTGGCGCCGGCGGCGGCCGCGCTGCGCGGCGCACCGGCGCCCGCGTCGTCGTCCGTCTCCGGCAGCAGCGAGACGGCGGCCGCGCAGACCCTGACCTGGACCGCGAACAACAGCGTGACGGCGTACGCGTCGGCCCCGACCACGGCGGTCGCCGGGCCGACGACGATCGTCTTCGAGAACAGCGTGGCCACCGGCAACACCAGCGGCATGCCGCACACGCTGACGTTCGAGACCGGCGACCCGCAGTACAACCAGGACGTCGACCTCAACCTCACGGCGAACCCGTTCGACCCGAACGGCGGCCGGTACGAGGCCGAGGTCACCCTGACCCCGGGCGTGTACAAGTTCTACTGCGCATTCCCCGGCCACGGTTCGATGACCGGCCTGCTGGTCGTCACCGGCGGTACCGAGGACACCACCCCGCCTGAGGTGACGGCGACGGTGACCGGCGACCAGAACGCCGACGGCGACTACGTCGGCTCGGCCACGGTGACGGTGAACGCCACCGATGCCGGATCGGGCGTCGACACCATCGAGTACGAGATCGACGACACCGGGTTCAAGCCGTACACGGGCCCCGTCACCGTCTCCGAGATCGGCGACCACTCGGTGCAGTACCGGGCGACGGACAACGCCGGCAACACCTCACCGGACGGATCGGTGCAGTTCAGCGTCGTCGAGCCCGAGCCCGACGACACCACGCCACCGGACATCTCGGCGGCGGTCGCCGGCGAACAGGACGACCAGGGCAACTACATCGGGTCGGCGACGGTCACGGTGACGGCGACGGACGCGGAGTCCGGCGTCGCGTCGGTCGAGTACAACCTCGACAACGGCGGCTGGCAGGCGTACACCGCACCCGTGCAGGTGACGGCGATCGGCGCGCACACGCTGCAGTACCGGGCCACGGACAACGCCGGCAACGTCGCGCCGGTCGAGTCGGTGCCGTTCACCGTCGTCGAGCCGGAGCCCGACGACACCACCCCGCCGGACATCTCGGCGACGGTCACCGGCGACCAGAACGCCGACGGCGACTACGTCGGGTCCGCGACGGTCACCGTCACGGCGACGGACGCGCAGTCCGGCGTCGCGTCGGTGGAGTACAGCCTGAACGGCGCCGCGTTCGCCCCGTACACCGCGCCCGTCGTGGTGTCGTCGATCGGCGACCACACGGTGCAGTACCGGGCGACGGACAACGCGGGCAACGTCGCGCCCGTCGAGGCCGTCCAGTTCACCGTCGTCGAGCCGGAGCCCGACGACACCACCCCGCCGGAGGTCGCGGCGGCCGTCGCCGGCGAGCAGAACGACCAGGGCGACTACGTGGCGTCGGCGACGGTGACGATCACGGCGACCGACGCCGAGTCGGGCGTCGAGTCGATCGCGTACGCCCTGGACGGCGGCTCGTTCCAGCCGTACACGGCGCCGGTCGTGGTCTCGGCCGTCGGCGACCACGTCGTGCAGTACCGGGCCACGGACAACGCCGGCAACACCTCGCCGGTCGAGTCGGTGGCGTTCACCGTCGTCGAGCCGGAGCCCGACGACACCACCCCGCCGCAGACGTCGGCCACTGTCACCGGTGACCAGAACGCCGACGGCGATTTCGTGGGGTCGGCCACGGTGACGATCACCGCGTCGGACGCGCAGTCCGGCGTCGCGTCGATCGAGTACAACCTGGACGGCGCGGGCTTCACCGCCTACACGACGCCGCTGGTCGTCAGCGCGCTCGGCGACCACACCGTGCAGTACCGGGCCACGGACAACGCGGGCAACCTCGCGCCCGTGCAGTCGGTGGCCTTCACCGTCGTCGAGCCGGAGCCCGACGACACCACCGCGCCGGACGTGTCCGCGGCCGTGGCCGGCGACCAGAACCCCGACGGCGAGTACGTCGGGTCGGCGACCGTGACGATCACGGCGACCGACGCCGAGTCGGGCGTCGAGTCGATCGCGTACGCCCTGGACGGCGGCTCGTTCCAGCCGTACACGGCGCCGGTCGTGGTCTCGGCCGTCGGCGACCACGTCGTGCAGTACCGGGCGACCGACAACGCCGGCAACACCTCGCCGGTCGAGTCGGTGGCGTTCACCGTCGTCGAGCCGGAGCCGGACGACACCACCGCGCCGGAGACGTCTGCGGCCGTGACGGGCTCGCAGAACCCGGACGGCGACTACATCGCGTCCGCGACGGTGACGATCACGGCGTCGGACGCGCAGTCCGGCGTCGCGTCGATCGAGTACGACCTCGACGGCGCCGGCTTCACCGCCTACACGGCGCCGGTCGTGGTCTCGGCCGTCGGCGACCACGTCGTGCGGTACCGGGCCACGGACAACGCCGGCAACGTCGCGCCGGTCGAGTCGGTCTCGTTCACCGTCGTCGAGGTGGAGCCGGACGACACGACGCCGCCGGCGGTCTCCGGCGTGGTCTCGGGCGAGCAGAACGCGGACGGCGCCTACGTCGACTCCGCGACCGTGACCGTCACCGCGACGGACGCGGAGTCCGGCGTCGCGTCGGTCGTCTACTCGCTCGACGACGGGGCGTTCGTCCCGTACACCGCGCCGGTCGTCGTCGGCACCGTCGGCGAGCACACCGTCCGGTACCGGGCGACGGACAACGCCGGCAACGAGTCGGAAGTGGGGTCGGTGACGTTCACCGTCGTCGAGCGCGACGGCGACGCCTGCCCCGACTCCGACACCCGCCCGACGGTGGTCATCGGCGGCCTCGACTCGCTCGTGGCCAACGTCGACCGCGGTGACGGCTGCACCGTCAACGACCTCATCGACGACGAGGGCGAGTGGCCGAACCACGGCGCGTTCGTCCGGCACGTCACCGAGGTCGCGAACCAGCTGGTCACCGACGGCGTCATCACCAGCCGGGAGCGGGGCATGCTGACCCGCACCGCGGCCGCGTCCGACGTCGGCACCACGCCCCCGGCCGAGGCGGTGGCGGCCAAGGCGGCGGCCACGGCGGAGCCGGCCGAGCCGTCGATCGAGGAGGCGCTCGAGCACGCCGGGCACCACTAGGAAGGAGACCACGGACGCCCCGGGGACCGCAGCCCCGGGGCGTCCGCGCGTTCAGCGGCGTGGGGCCGGGGACGCCAGCAGGGGTAGGCACGGGCGTCCGAGCGAGGAACGAGCGAGGCGGGCGGGGCTGGCGTCCCCGGCCCCACGCCCGCACGCGACCGCACGGTCGGTTCAGCGCCGGATCCGCCGGCCCAGCCACCCGTCGTCCGTCGCCACCACCCGGCCGACGACCGCCGTCACGAGGAAGCAGAACGCGACCACGTACAGCCAGGCCAGGTACGTGAACGCGACGCCGATGGAGCCGAACCGGTCCGCGCTGGATTCCAGCGCCCGCGGCAGCCACACCGCCGACGCGGGGCGGACCGCGATCATCGTCACGGCGAACAGCAGCGCGCCGGGCAGCAGCAGCCGCGGCCGCACGGCGCCGGCCAGCAGCACCCACGGCAGGAACAGCGCGACACCCGTGTCCGCCGCGAACGCCGTCGCCGACTGCCACGCCCGCGGCTGCGGCAGCCCGTCGGCGAACGCCGCCAGCTGCCGCACCACCACGATCGCCAGCGCCAGCCCGACGACCGCGGCCAGCCAGCGCCAGGCCGAGCCGAGCCGGTTGCGCGGCCGCGGCAGCGACCACACCGCCGTGAACGCCCGCGTCACCGCGCGCGACAGGCTGGTCGCCGAGATCAGCACGATCAGCACACCGGCCACCCCGAACGCCGCACCCGACGACCCCTCCACCGCGTCGTCCAGCACCGCCTTCGACTCGTCCGGGATCCGCAACGCCTCCGCCGTCGCGTCCGACGCGCTCGCCCCGGCCCACGTCGCGAACAGGATCAGGATCGGCAGCACCGAGCTGAACAGCTGCGCCGCCACCGTCATCGCCCGATCGAACACGTCGATGCGCACACACCCGGCCGCACTGGTGATCGCGATCCGCCCCGGCCAGCGGTGCAACAGCCAGGCGGGCGCCCGGATCGGCTCGTTCTCCTCCATCGACACGGCCCATCCCACCTCGCCGCGCCCCGTTCCGGCCCACCCGCCGCGGGTGATGTCCGGCCGCCCGGCGAGGATGTGTCCATGGCCTTGGCGACGGCGTTCACGGACCTGTTCCACGTGCGGCACCCCATCGCGCTCGCGCCGATGGGCGGCTCGGCCGGCGGTGCGCTGGCCGCGGCCGTGTCGCACGCCGGCGGCTTCGGCATCCTCGGCGCCGCATTCGGCGACCGCGAGTGGCTGAACCGCGAGGTGCCGATCGTCGCGTCGCGGCCCGGACTGCCGTGGGGCGTCGGGTTTCTCACCTGGGGGATCCAGGACGGTGCGGTGGAGCACGTCCTGGAACACGGCCCGCGGGCCGTCATGCTGTCCTTCGGCGACCCCACCCCCTACACCGAGCGGATCCGCGCGGCCGGCGCGGCGCTGATCCTGCAGGTCACCGACCTCGAGGAGGCGAGGCAGGCGGTCGATCTCGGCGCCGACGTCATCGTGGCCCAGGGCACCGAGGCCGGCGGGCACGGTGCCCGGCGGGGACGATCCACGCTGTCGTTCGTGCCCGTCGTGGTCGACCTGGCGACACCGGTGCCGGTGCTGGCCGCCGGCGGCATCGCCGACGGCCGTGGCGTGGCAGCCGCTCTGGCCCTGGGCGCGGCCGGCGCGCTGATCGGCACCCGGTTCCAGGCGACGGCCGAGGCGCTGGTCGACCCCGGTATCGCCCAGGCGATCGTCGACGGCTCGGCCGAGGACACCGAGCGCAGCGCCATCCTGGACCTCGCCCGCGGCTCAGACTGGCCGTCGCGGTATCTGGCGCGCACGCTCGGCCACCCGTATCTCGACCGATGGCGCGGCCGCGAGACCGACCTCGCCCGCGACGCCCAGGCCCGGCAGGACTACCAGGCCGACGTCGCGCGCGGCGCGATTCCCCCACTCCCCGTCTGGGCCGGCGAGGGTGTCGACCTCATCACCGACCTCCCCTCCGCCGGCGACCTCGTCGCCACGCTGGCCACCCAGGCCGAGGACGCACTGGCCCGAGCGGCCCGCCGACCGCCGCCGGGGTAAGGTTCTCGGGCGCGAGCGTGTGCTCGCCGCTCCCGGGGCGGTAGCTCAGCCGGTTAGAGCAGGGGACTCATAATCCCTGGGTCGTGGGTTCGAGTCCCACCCGCCCTACACAGATTCGCCCAGCTCAGAGCGCACCTAATCCCTGAAGCCAGCGCAGCATGTCGCTGCGTGGTGCCTCTCGTGGTGCGAGTTGCCGTAGGATCGCCTCATGACGGCTCGCTCAGCGCCTCGCCGACGCTCCCGGGGGCAGGTCGAGGTACTGCCCTCTGGCGCACTCCGGGTCAAGGTGTATGCCGGCCGCGACCCTGTCTCCAAGCGCAGGTTCTACCTGACCGAGACGGTGCCACCTGGTCCGAAGCAGGAGCGAGAGGCCGAACAGGCACGCACAAGGCTGCTGAATCAGGTCGACGAGAAGCGGAATCCCAAGACCCGCGCCACTGTCGATCAGCTGATGGTGAAGTACCTCGACGTCCTCGATGTGGACGTGCAGACCATGCGCGGCTACCGGTCGAAGTATCAGAACCACATAAAGCCCCTGATCGGCTCGTTGCCGCTCAACCGCCTCGACGTCGAGGTGCTCGACTCTTTCTATTCGCAACTTCGGACGTGTCGAGACCACTGTCGCGGCCGGACCTACATCCAGCACAGGACCGACCGGACACACCAATGTGACGAGCACGAAGGCAACAGATGCCCTCGCAACAACCCAGAGGGCTGCCGGCGATGCCGCCGCATGTGCAAGCCACACGTCTGCAAAGGTCTCGGCAACTCGACGATTCGGCAGATTCATTGGATCCTGAGCGGCGCCCTCGAACGCGCCGTGGTCTGGAAGTACCTCTCGGTCAACCCCGCCGAGCAGGCCGACAAGCCAGGGCTACCCACTCCGAACCCCCAGGCCCCAACTGTGGCCGAGTCGGCCCGGCTGATCCTCGCCGCCTGGGAAGATGATCCGGAGTGGGGCGCGCTCGTGTGGACCAAGGCGACGACCGGTAGCCGGCGCGGGGAGATGCTCGCCCTACGATTCTCCGATCGCGAGCGCCGGCCCGACACAACATCCGTTCTTAAGGTCGAGCGGTCGATCTTCATCAACGATGACGGCCTTCTCGAGGAGAAGGACACGAAAACCCACCAGCAGCGACGGATCGTTCTCGATCCTGAAACGGACGCGGTCCTCGACGAGGTCGAGGACCGTGCGCGCCGCCGAGCCGCGCTTGCCGGAACTGACTTCGATCCCAATGCGTACATGTTCTCGCCATCGCCGGACGGCAGCATTCCTCTGCATCCGGACAGCGTTTCGAAGCGGTATGCGAGGCTCGCGAGACGCCTCGGGATCGATACGACGCTGAGAAACATGCGCCACTACAACGTCACCGAGCTCATAATGGCCGACGTCAACATCCGCACCGTTGCCGGCCGCGCCGGGCATAGCGGCGGCGGAACGACAACACTTCGGGTCTACACGGCGTGGTCATCGGAAGCCGCCCAACGCTCGGCCGGCATCCTCACACCCCGAATGCCACCCCGGCCCAGTTCGCACGAGTTCGAACACGACCCAGCGAAAGGCGCCCTACCGAGCCCAATCGACGACGATCTCCAGCCCTATCAGCGGATTGCGGCAGACCTTCGCGGGGCCATCGACAGCGGCATCCTTGCACCAGGCGACCGCCTCCCACCGGAAACCGCTCTAGCCGCCCGCTACGGCGTCGCGGCGAGCACGGCCCACCGCGCGATCGCCGCGTTGGTTGCGGCCGGGCTCGTTAGTCCCGCGCGAGGCAAACGTCCCACGCTTGTAATCAGTCTTGCGGCCGACGCTTCAGAGGAATCTGCCAGCGTCCTGCAGTTGAGACCGCACGCTTCCACAGACTGAAGCTAAGCCTTTGCGGCGGCGGCTTAACAGCGGGTGGGCACGGCGGGTGTCCGAGCCGCTTCGGCACTTGCGTCATGCCGCCGCGAACGTGACGCCCGGTCTCCAGCTGAGCAAACAGGCGGGTTCGTCGTGTGCCTTTCGGGGCGATCTTCGCCTTCGGCCGTCACCCGCGACTCAGCGCCGAAAACTCCGTGGCCCGCATCGGCGCAGCACGGGACACTTGGGTCTGTGACCGATGACCAAGTCTCCCGCCCACCGAGTGATGGAACGGTCGCGGCGAGCGGCGCCGCGCAGGCTCGGCTGCTAGAGCTCGCCGAGCTGTGCCACATCTGCCGGGTGGCATTCCATTTGACTGCCGATCGATTCCACTGGCGGCCCGCACTGGGGTCGGCGGCGGAGGTGCTGGCGGCGGCTCTGCCGAGTCCAGATCCGCTTCTGGCAACGCCGCGCATAGAGACCGGGCATCGACTGGTTGCGGGTGTCGTGCAGACGTACCTCCTCACTGCGGCTGGTCACCTTGGTGCACTGTCTGCCCTTTACCGCACCGGTGAGGTGCTGTTCACGCCGGGGATGGTGGTTCGCGGGGTCATCGAGTGCAGCGCCCGTGTCGTATGGGTGCTCGGCGACCGGGGCGACGTGCCAGAGGAACTACTGGTCCGCGGGTACCTCGAGGAACTTCTGAGCGCTGAGGAGGCTAAGAAGGCAGCCGGCCGGCTCGGCGGGAAGTCGACCGACCGGTACAAGAAGCTGGAGAAGACCTACAAGGATCTGAAGACGGAGATCGCCGGGCGGTTCCCAGGCACAACCCTTGATGACCTCAGCCGGTGGATGCTGGGCGGGCAGACCTTGGCGAGGCCGAGCGAGGTAGTTACCTGGATGTACGGGTTGCTGGAGCGTCACGCAGGTTCGATGGTCACCAGCAAGATGTCGGAGGGCATCTACGACTACTTGTCGAACGTGACTCACCCGACGCTGTACCCGACTCGCGATCTCCGTGAGTGGGTGCCGTCGCCGGATCATCCCGACGAGCTGGTCACCATCCTTCACGTGGAGACCGATTTCGTCGAGCGACAGACGGTGGCTGCGGTGCTCGCGTACTACAACGCGTTGTCGTCCGTTACGTCCTACTTCGGGTGGAGCACCGACATCCATGACCAGCTCACGGAGGCGATCGATCGGGTTCTTCCGGGTGTCCTGCAGGACCCAAAGTAGCGCCGGCCGGCCCTCGGGGGCGGCTCTGTGGCGTGGCTCGCGGCAGCGCGCGGAGTTGGGATGCTCCCCATCGGGGTGGCATCCGGTCAGATCCTCGCCGCCTGTCGTCGACGCCGACGCCGACCCGAACTCAAGAGTTGATCTTCGTACACAGGCCATCTAATTCCGCCCATTCCGCCGCCAACGCCCGTAGCTAACGTCGATCAAGCCCATGACGCCCGCGGAGGCGTTGCAACCCGCCATCATGGTCGCGCCGCTGGAGAGCGAGCGGTTGAGCTCCGCAGCCGCCAAGGCTCGCGGCCCTCTTCGCCGACTGGGAGGACAACTACCAGCACCTGGCACCTTGTTCGCGCTGAGCCTGCGGACTCGATGTCAGCCTTCGATCGCAAGCTTCGCCGACCTCCGAGCGCGTCGGCGGCGGAGCTGGTGCCACGGCGGGTCCAGGTAGTCCAGCACTGCGGCCTCGAGCGCCTTCAGCCGATCGGTCAGCGCGCGGTCCGGGACGACGTGGCCGACCTCTTCGTCGATGTACTCGGTCGCTTGCCAGATGCTCTCCATGGTGGTGCGGAGCGACGCAACCATGAACTGCGGCACGCCGGCAGACCGCAGCGTGGCGCAGAGCCGACCCAGCTCGGCGTCAGCCTCCGGCCAACCGGACTCCACGTTCGTCGGCATCCACATGATGCGGCGCAGGCCGGCCATCTCTGTGGCGGCCTGGCGTCGCAGCTCACCCCGCTTATCCACCTTGCTCGACGCGAGGCCGAGGGCGAAGGTCGCGACGGGCAACAGCTGGTCGAGCAGCTCGGAATCCACGACGGGCAGCGTAAGGTTCCGCATCGCAGACACACACTCAACACACGCTGCACGCGTTGCGATCGGGCGGGAAACATAACGTCATCGAACGGTGGGACCTAACGATTACACCAAAAGTGCGACATCGCTCTAGACGTAGGAATCTTCGCTGCTACTGTAAAAAATACGCGGACAGTCGTCTGCTGGTGGAAACATCAGCACCCGCATCGGCGGCTGTAGCCGGCTGACGCGTGATCAGAGGGCCGCCACCCACGGGTAGGCGGCCTTCGTCATGTCGTTGTACGGGTGCAACTTGAGGCCGTACGACGTGAGCGGCGCAGAGCCCCGGCGATACAGCAGCGGTGCGAGTTCCTGGAGGTAGCGCTGCTCAGTGTTCCCGAACCGGTCCTTCTCGAACGCCAGGGCCGTTGCAGATGCGACGCTGTCCGCGAGCTGCAGGTACTCGTTCCGACTCGGCTGATCGAGCGAACCGCCCGCCGGGTCGAGCGCCGGCCAGGCGATCTTGCAGGCCCCGTCGGGTTGACGGCGCAGCCGCTCCTCGTAATCGCGCAGCTTGGCGAGCTTGAAGCGCCGGATGTGAGCGAGGGTGTACTTCAGCTCGGCACCCTGGTCGCGAGCCAGCCACGACAGGCGCTCGAGGAGGAAGCGGAACGTGTACAGGTACGCCTGGTCGTCGTTCAACTGGGTCGACGCCGTCAGTGCGCGCTTGCAGACCACCACGTTGGAGACGGTCATCCAGTCCTGCGCTCCGATGGACTTCGCGACATGCAGGCGCTCGGGGTGGTGCTTAACGTTCCTCCAGTGCATGGTCTGGCCCGGCGCACGGCCGAGCTCCGACCGCAGAGACGCCAGGAAGGCCCTCGCGCGCGGCAAGTCACTCTCGTCAATGACGACGGCGGACATCACGAAGTGATCGCTCGACTTCGGACTGCTCGAACGCTGCCCGGACTCGTCGATATACGCGTGTATCACGGGCCGCGTCGACTGGACCACGAGGGGTAGGATACGCCCGCCGATCACCAACGTCCCAATCGTCACGGGGAAGATCAATATCGGCCTAGACCACCCGAAACGCTCCCTAGCAGGGCCCGTGCCGATGGGTGCGACGCGAACCGAGTTAGTGTCCGATAATCGGTACCGTCCGTGTCGCGTCAAGGCAGGGATCTTTGGTGGGCGCCATCGGGTCTGGCGGTCATGTCCCATCAGCCGGCGCGCGTACGTCGACAAGATCCTGGACCAACTTTCCCCGCGGTCGCTGCCGTCGCTGTCGATGCCCGGCCCGCGTCCTGCCACCCCCCGAACAGCGGTGGGCCAGTGGCGCATAGCGCTGCGCAACGCGGCCGCCCCGGGTGCCAACTACGCGCTCGTACTCCGGGACGACGGCTTTCGGCCATCGACATCCCGGCTGAACCTGGTCGAGATCTTCCTCGGGATCATCACCCGCCAAGCCATCCGACGCGGCACCTTCGCATTCGTCGAGGACCTCATCAGGACGACCGAGACTTGCTGCCAGTCAGTTCATCAGCGCAACGCTCAGGACCGCGATCAGCGCCAGCACGAAGAGGATTCCCGTCGCGCGCAGCCACCTCGTGCCTAGATGGCACAGGCCGAGGCCACGGGATCGGCGGGCCGTCAGGGCGACGAAGAAGAATGCCACGACGCCGGCGCAGCCGAATGCGACGATGCCCATGCCGAGGGCACCGCCAACCGCTTCAGGATCGCTCAGCGCGTACACCTTCGTCCGTCTTTACGTGGTCAGGTCGTTGCTCCTGCGCATCCTCGTCCAACTGCATGGCGCGGAGGGCGGCGAGTCGCCGCCGCCCGGTGGCTGGCGAGACGTTCAGGAATCGAGCGACGTCGTTGCCGGTCACACTACGGCCAGCGGCCCGCTCGGCGGCGAGCCACGCGCCGAGTTCCGGTTCGACGGCGGCCCGTCTCGGCGTCCCGGTTCGCGCTCGTCCGTGTGCTTCGGAGGTCACCTGGACGGGCGCGCTTGCCATTGCACGATCGGCCGCAGCCACTGCGCGGCTCACTCTGCCCCGCGCAGTGGTGTTGGAGCTCGGTGCTGCTCTCCTTGCTGAGTCCGAGCCATCCGACCAGCTTGCGGGCGGCGGGGGCGGTGAAAGCAGAACCACGAGAAGGTGGCTGGCGAGCAGCAAGGCCACCGCCGGCACCGCGCTCACGATGCTGGCCACCGTGACGCTGACCGCTGCTCGATTCGCATGGCCGCTGGCGTGCAGCGCGTTGCCCGCCACGCTGATCGCAGCGAAGACGATCAACGTGGCCCAGGGGTACCAGGTGACGCGCGGGCCGCGGTCGCGCAGGGCCACCGCCGCCGCTGTCGCGAGGAGGATGAAGCCGTCGACGATCAACGGCCACAGCCAGGCGATCGAGCGGTTGAGGCCGGCGACCGTGGCGAGCTCGCGCAATGCGTCGAAGCTGAGCGTGAACGCACCGATGGCGAGCGCCACTACCGTTGCGGCGATCATCGCGATCAGCCGTCTCGATGGCGCAGTTGCGCCGAATCCGCGCACGCGTGCGCGTTGCGCTCGCTCACGCGTCCGGTACTCCCCCACGGTGGGCTCGGAGCCACTGCGCGGCACGCGACCGCTCGGGTGAGCGACAAGTCGATCGCTCGCCGCATCGTTTGCGTGCGCGGCGACCGTCCCTGCGTTCAGCGTCTCGATGCTCATACACCGCTCCACTCCGGATTCATGCCAGCGCTCACCTGAGCGCCGCTCACCTATTGGGTGGCCCCTGCCGCGCACAATCTGCGAGGGAGTCTCGGTCTTGACCGTGCGTGCGCACGTGACGAAGGTCCGGAGGCCGACGATGGCCTAACGGCACGGCTCAGCGAGCCCGTGACGGCCGCGACGCCCGTGCCGAAGACTCAGCGAGCCCGTGACGGCCGCGACGCCCGTGCCGAAGACTCAGCGAGCCCGTGACGGCCGCGACGCCCGTGCCGAAGACTCAGCGAGCCCGTGACGGCCGCGACGCCCGTGCCGAAGACTCAGCGAGCCCGTGACGGCCGCGACGCCCGTGCCGAAGACTCAGCGAGCCCGTGACGGCCGCGACGCCCGTGCCGAAGACTCAGCGAGCCCGTGACGGCCGCGACGCCCGTGCCGAAGACTCAGCGAGCCCGTGACGGCCGCGACGCCCGTGCCGAAGACTCAGCGAGCCCGTGACGGCCGCGACGAGCACGAAAGTGCCTTACACCTCTGGCATCGAGTCGTCTAAGCCGTTTGCGCCCAAGTGTGACTGTGCGCGGCAGGGGCCACCCAATGAGTATGAGGGAGATCCGGCGAGGCCAGAAGCGGTGCTGGAACTGTGGCGAGGGATTTGAGCCGGAGCGCCTCACACAACGGTGGTGCAGTGATGACTGCCGCTTCGCAGCGGCGCGTAGACGGTCCCGGGAACGCAGGAAGGAGCAGCGGGCCGAGGCACAGGTGGCCGACCGGTGGTGTGCGTCCTGCCCGAAGCTGTTGGCCGGGAAGCGATCCGATGCGCGCTACTGCTCGGATCGCTGCCGCTGGCGGGCGTTCAAGGCCGCTCGGGCTGAGCGCGCGGGAGAGCGTGAGGTCGCTGGTGTTGAGCGGCTGGTGGTCTGCGCGATGTGCCCGACTGTGTTCCCTGCGCGGCGATCTGATGCGCGGCATTGTTCTGATCGGTGCCGAAAGCGCGCGCAGCGTGCCCGGGCTGTTGGTGAGCGCGTGTGATCTCGATCAAGGAGCTGCACGCTGGCGATGGCTACCGGTATCTGCTCAGGGGAGTCGTGGCCGACAGTGATCAGATGCCGGGTGTCGCGGCGGTGACGGCGTACTACACCGAGGCCGGTAACCCTCCCGGTCACTGGGTGGGATCCGGGCTGGTTGGCCTCGACCGTGGTCATGGCCTGGCAGTGGGCACGCAGGTGACTGAGGAGCAGATGGAGCGCCTGTACCGCTCGGGCGCGGACCCGGTCACCGGTGACCAGCTGGGTCAGGCGTACCGGGTGCCGAAGTCTTTCGACGACCGTGTCGCTGCCCGCGTGGCGGCGTTGCCCGCGGCGATGCCGGCGTCTGAGCGGAACCGGATGGTTGAGCAGATCGAGGCGGAGGAGCGGTCGCGCCGGGTTGGTCGTCCTGTGTCGGGTTTCGATGTGACGTTCTCGCCGCCGAAGTCGGTCAGCGTCATGTGGGCATTGGCCGATCATGGCGTGCGGGAGCAGATCTATGAGGCCCACCGGGAGGCTGTGGCCGACGTGATCGCCACGATCGAGCGGGAGGTTGCCCGGACCCGGATCGGGACCAACGGTGTGGCGCAGGTGGAGACCGCCGGGGTGATCGCGGCAGCATTCGATCACTGGGACTCCCGCGCCGGCGATCCGCAGCTGCACACCCATGTGGTGATAGCGAACAGGGTGCAGGGTCCGGACGGGAAATGGCGGACGCTGGACTCGCGTGGGTCGCTGTTCCCGGCCACGGTGGCGATGTCCGAGCTGTACGACAATCTGCTCGCCGACCACGTCACGGCCAGGCTCGGGGTCGGCTGGCGGGTGCGGGGTCAACCTGCGAAGTCGAAGAACACCGCGTGGGAGCTCGACGCGGTGTCGGATGACTTGGTCGCGGCGTTCTCCACCCGGTCGTCGGAGATCGAACGCGAGGCCGATCGGCTGATCGCCGACTACCGCAAGCGGCACGGCCGATCCCCCACCGACAAGGTCAAACTGCGGTTGCGGCAGATCGCGACGTTGGCGACCCGGCCGGCGAAGGAGATACGCACCCTGAGCGAGATGGCACACGACTGGCGCGACCGGGCGGCCGCGGTCGTTGGTCAGGATGCGCTCACCTGGATGCGGGCGGCGATCGAGAGTGCGACCGCACCGTCACGGCGCCCTCCGCTGCTGCGGGTCGACGACTTGGCCGTGTCGCCGCAGGCATCGCGCCGCAGCCGCCGGCCCAGTGAGCCGCCGGAGCTGGAGAAGCTCGCTCACGCTGCGTTCGTCGAGTTGGCGACCGAACGGACGACGTGGAAGACGTGGAACATCCGGGCTGCTGCGGCGCGGGCGGCGATGCGACACCGGATGGTGACCCCGGACGAGCGGGAGAAGCTGATCGCCGCCGTGAGCGCGCGGGTGGCGGAGATGTCGGTTGAGCTGACCCCATCGGTGACGGCCTTCACTCCGGCGGTGTTCACCCGCTCCGATGGGACGTCGATGTTCGTCCGCACGCACGCCGGCCTGTTCACCTCAGCGGAGGTCCTCGCTGCTGAAGAGCGACTGCTGAGCGCCGGGCGGTCTACGAACGCCGCGACGGTCAGCAGCGCGACCGTGGAGCGGGTCCTGGCGGCACCGACGGCGGACGGGTACTTCCTGGCCGACGACCAGGCCGACGCCGTGCGCGACATCACGGCCAGCGGCCGCCGCCTCGACATCCTGGTCGGCCCCGCGGGTGCCGGGAAGACCACCACCCTGACCGCCCTGCGTGCGGCGTGGGAGCTCGACCATGGGGAGGGGTCGCTGGTCGGGTTGGCACCGTCGGCAGCCGCGGCGGACGTCCTGGCCGAGTCGCTGGGCATCGCGACGGACAACACCGCGAAGTGGCTGCACGAGGCGGCCCGGCTACCCGACACCCGCAAGGAGATCGCCCACCTCACGGAGGTCCTGCAGCTCATCAACGCTGACGACCCGGCCTGGCGGAAGCACCTGGCCCGCTCCACCGAGGTGACTGACCGGGCCGCTGACTGGGCGGCGTTCATCGGGGCCGACAAGCCCCAGACCTGGTCCGTGGCACGGGGCCGAGGCGCCATGAAGAAGAGGCTGGAAAAGCTCCGCGCTGAGGAGCAGCGGTGGACCTTCCGGCCGGGGCAGCTGGTGGTGATCGATGAGGCGTCTCTGGCCGGAACCCTAGCCGTCGACGACCTCGTGACCCGCGCCACCCACGCGGGGGCCAAGGTCCTCATGGTCGGCGACTGGGCCCAGCTGGCGTCGGTGGACGCCGGCGGCGTTTTCGGCATGCTGGTCCGCGATCGCGGCGAAGGCCTCGCCCCAGAGTTGACCGGGGTGCGCCGGTTCACGCACGAGTGGGAACGAACAGCCAGCGTGCACCTGCGCCTGGGTGACACGTCGGCGCTGGACTCCTACGACGCCCACGGCCGCCTGGTCGGGGGCACCGGCGAGGACATGCTCGACGCCGCCTACCGGGCGTGGCGAGGTGACGAGCAGGCCGGACTCCAATCGCTGCTCATCGCCGGTGACAACACGACCGTGACCGACCTCAACCGCCGGGCGCGCGCCGACCGGGTCGCGGCCGGTGAGATCGACGAGGACGGCGTCAGCCTTCGCGACGGCACCGTCGCCGGCGTCGGGGACCGCATCATCACCCGGGATAACCAGCGCCGCCTGGTCGCAGGCAAGGGCTGGGTGAAGAACGGCGACACCTGGCACGTAAAGGCCGTCCACGGAGACGGCTCACTGACCGTGCGGCGAGCGAAGGGCCGCGGCACGATCACGCTGCCGGCCAGATATGTGGCCGACAACGTCGAACTGGCGTACGCGGTCACCGCGCACCGCGCCCAGGGCGCAACCGTGGACACCGCGCACGCCCTGGTGACCGGGGCGACCATGATGCGCGAGATCCTCTACGTCGCCATGACCCGCGCCCGCTCGGCCAACACCGCCTACGTGGTGACCGACGTCGACGAGGAAGAACGGCACCTGCGCGACGCCGATGATCCCGCCCCGACCGCCCGGTCAGTGCTCACCACGGTGCTGCGCCGCCAGGGCGCGGCGCTCTCGGCACGGGAGACCGCACGCGCCGAGGCCGAGAAGGCGCTGTCGATCGGGCAGCTCGCGGCCGAGTACGACACGCTGCATCGGGCCGCCGTCGCCGACCGGCAGGCCGCGCTGCTGCTGTCGTGCGGAGTGCAGCCTGCCGAGGCCGCCGACTCTGAGCACCTGGTCGCGCTCGCCGCCGCTGTGCACCGCGCCGACGCCCACGGGCTGAAACCGGACACGGTGCTGCCCAAGCTGGCGGCCGCCCAGCCGATTCCGGACGACGCGGACCCGGTGCGTGTACTGGCCGCCCGGGTCGCGCGGTGGACCGACCACGCCATGGAGGCCGCGCCCAGCGTCGTGCGGCGGCAACGTCGGCTGATCGCCGGCCTGGTCCCCGCGGCCGACGGCGTCACCGACCCGCAGATGCAGCGGGCGCTGACCGAGCGGGAGACGCTGCTCGAGGAGCGGGCCGCGACGATCGCCAGGCGGGCGATCAGCGAGCGCGCGCCGTGGCTGCGGTCTCTCGGGGCGGAACCGGTCAACGACGCGGAGCAGGCGCGCTGGCGCCGGTGCGTCGAGATCGTCGCCGCCTACCGCGAACGTCACGACATCACCGATACCGCATCCCCTGTGGGCGACCCCGGCTACAACTGGACACAGCGACACGACTACCGGCAAGCGGCCAGCGCTGTCCAGGCGGCCCAGCAGGCGGCCGGGGTGCTCAGCGAATCGACCGCGCAGCAGCAGGCCGCGCAGCAGTCGCCCCAGCAGCACACCGGTCGGGACCTCTGAACCACCGGGGGGAACGGTCATTCACAGACGTGCGGGAGGGCCGGCCGGGATCTTCCCGGCCGGCCCTCCCGCTCTCAGATCAGATTGACACCGATGCTGCAGGCGGCGCCTGTGGTGACGCCCTCCGGCTCGACGAACCGGAACGGCTTCGTTGCGCCGACGCGGCGGTGGCCGCCGCCGCACAGTAGTCCAACCCGGCCTCGACGGCCGCGGCCACCAGCGGTCCGAGATCGGCCGACCCGTTGTCGAGCGCACGGTTGGCGGCCCAGAACAGGGCGTTGTTGCGGTTGCCCTCGGGGGCGTTGCGGACGTGATCGACCAGGTAGGGCATGCGGCGGTCGGCTGAGGCATGCCCATGGACGGGGGCTGGCGGCGTCGGCGTCGGCGGCTGGAGCAGGTCGCGGGCCGCAGCCCAGCTGAAGGCCTGGACTCGGTCGGGGTCGCGGACTTCGATGGTCTCGTACCGGCGCGGCCCACGGTCGCGGTCGACGATCGACGGCGGGAGCAGGACGTACCCGCCGGCACCTCGATAGTCGATCTTGTGTCGGTACAGGGCGTGGTTGCCTTCGTCGGTGCCGGCGAAGTACAGGTGTAGGCCGCCGCTGGGGGTCTGGACGGCGTGGGACCAGCCCTCCAGCAGCCCCGCCTGCTTGAGGCGACGCAGCGCGGGGTATCCGGATTCGCCGTTCTTCATGTCGACGTCGAGGACGTCCCACAGCGGCGTCCCGGTGGGCATGGCGAGGTTGGCGTTGGGCCAGGTCCGCCACCAGGCTCGGACCTGGCCCAGGTCGGTGGTGGCTTCTTCGAAGCCGTGTTCGGTCAGCGGGTGCTTGGCGCCAGGCCAGCAGGGGAAGACGGGGATTCCGGCGGCCGCGAAGGCCACCGCTTCGTCGCCCATGGTCATGGCGAGACACCTCCTCCGAGGTGGGGTCAGTCGGGTCTGGTCAGCCCAGTCAGCGAGGACAGGTAGGCGTTGAATTCGGCCGCCCAGCCCGAGCGGTCGGGATCGTGGAGCCAGCCCTGCGGCTTGATGGTCCGCTCGCCGGGCGATCCACCGAGGCGGCCCACCCAGTCCTTCAGCCGGATCCGGGTGTTGAAGAACGTCATGTGCCAGTCGGCGGCCGCCGAGGCGGCCTGAGTCTGGTCGTAGGCGACGTCCCAGGCGCCCTTGAGGGCGGACAGTTCCTCGACGAGGGCGCCGTGGCGCCACCAGTCCGCCGGGAGTTCCCGGGAGTCCAGGACGTATCGGTTGCCGAGCCAATGAACCCACTTGGCAAGCTCCACGAGCTTCTTCGCCGTCGTGGTGTCGTCCAGGTCGGCCCACCGGATGGGGCGGGGGATCGTCGACCCGAGCGTGTCCTTCATCAGCGCGTCCAGCTGCTCCGGGGTCAGACCATCGCCGGGGCCGTCAGGGATGTCGGTCATCGTGCTGCACTCCAGTGCTCGCGTGGGTGGTCAGTTCCAGTGACGTCTCCCCCGGGGGTGGGGCGCGTGGCCGCGGCCCACCCCCGGCATTGGTAGACGAACCTGGCTCACACCGCCACGCCGTTGCCCGCCGTGCTGGTGGCCTGCTGAGGCCACCGCGGCCGCGAGTGCGTGTCCGCCGCCGGGGGCGGCGGCGGAGCCGGCACCGTGGCCGGCTGCTCGGCCTCCTGCGACGGAGCATCGACACCCGCGGCACGGTCGGCCTGCCGGGACCGGTCGATCGTGACCGTGACCAGGCGGGGATCCGGTGCCACCAGCCTGGCTACGATCTGGGTACCGGTCCGCTTATCGCCGCCTTGGCTCTCATAGGTGGTGAGCCGCAGCTCACCGGCCACGATGACGGGATCGCCCTTGCGGAAGAGCCGGGCGAACGTCTCGGCCGAGCGGCCGAACACGACGACGTCGTGGAACACCGTCTGCTTGGTGATCCACTGCCCGTCCGGGCCCTGGGCGCGGTCATCGACGGCCAGCCGGAAGTTCAGGCGCGGGTTCGCGCCGGCGACGAGCTTCGGGTCGGTCGCGATCCGCCCGGCCGGACTGGCCGGGAAGGCGTTACTCATGGTGGTCTCCTCCCACCTCGGGTGTTGGTCACTAGTAGGGGTGGCCCCTGCCGCGCACATTCACCCCGAACGCGAGGTCTCGTGCGTAAGCGTGGGTCCGGGGCGTCAGATGCCCAAGGTTGGCGGTGCCGGGCGGACCGGCTGCCGTTCGGTTGCGCCGTGGAGACGCATCCGGTGTTCCTCACGCTCGAAGGCCATGAGCTCGGCTGCGCGGACGTGCCGTGACCGGATGGCTCCAGCTGCCAGATCGAGGGCGTCAACGGCGTGGGTGAGTTCCGCTGCGGCGGCAACGAGTGGGTCGATGGTGCTGTGCGGCGCGCTCACCACGACGGAGAGACGCACCAGTTGGTGTGCAAGCTGCCCGGACCGCATCGTGATCGTGCTGGTGAGCGCGGCGGCGCTGGCCACCTCCTCTGGAGTGCTGCAGGTGAGTCCGTGCCCGGCGCGGGTGATGGCGGAGGCGGCGGATCTGAAGGTCTCGGGGATCACGTCCTGGTGGCCGTCGGGCTCGGCGGCGGCGTCGAGTTGGATCTGAGCTTCGACGATGTGGCTCTGCGCCGCATCGACGACCCGGCCGATCGAATCCGGTGTGCCCGCAACGGCGGCGCACGTGCGGCGCAGCATGTCAGTGAGGCGGGCAGTGGCCATCATGATTCTCGTGGCGGCGTAGGCGTACGGCCGTAGCTCACCGGGCGTGTGAGGCACCGCCTGCTCGGCGGCGGCGCCGACCGCGATCGCGGCCAGAACGAAGTCGTAGTGATTGTTTCGGGCTGGGCTGCTCGGCACTACGTCCTGCCCGTCGGCGTGGGCGGCCATGGCGTTCCCTTCGCTCAGGTGACTGTGTCGGCGTAGGGGTGGCCCCTGCCGCGCACACTTCGGTCACAGACCCAGCGCAGGTCCGGGTTTGCCGAGTTGGGTCTGCGGTCGAAGCGCCCGCGGCGCCGGGCGGGGAGTGTCCATGTCCTCTCCGGTGATCGCCGCCGCAACGGCGGCCATGAGGTCCCGCGCCGCGGGCGGGGTGACGGCGTTTCCGGCCATCCGGACTCGCTCGCGCCGGTTGCCCTCCCAGCGGTAGTTCTCGGGGAAAGCCATACCGGCGGCGACCTCGTGGGGCTCGAGCATCCGGAACATGCAGTCGTCCACCATCGCCTCGGCGCGCTCGATGTCGCCCGACGTCGGTCGGGCGCCAGAGTCTTGGGTGATGACCGACTGGTGACCGGCGGTGGTGAGGGTCCGGAGCACTTCGGACGGCGGGGTCATGTGCTCGCCGCCGTCGCCCCGGGAGCCGTTGTTCCGCATCACCAGGGCGTAGGCGTCGCGGGTGGTGAGCGCGCGCATCGCCTCGGCCGTGGGGCGGGCGTCGTCGTTCCACGACCCGCCGGCGGGCGTGACGAGTGCGTGGCGGTCGACCGTAGTGATGGTCGACAGCGCCTCGACGATCTCGCGGGCCTGGCCGTTGCTGTAGTACGGCGCGAGTAGCGACATGTTCCCGGCGTTGGCTGCGAGGGTGCGCAGCACCTCGTCAGGGATCGTGGTGTGCCGGGCCGGGTCGCCGCCGTCGATGCCGTAGTGGCGGGTGATCAGCGCGTGGTGGTTCCCGGCCGCCGTCACTGTCGCCATGGGGTCACCTGTCGGCCTGGCCGTCGATCCGCCGCCGCGCAGCTCGGCGATGAACGGCATCAGCGCCAGCGCGGTCTCGGCCCGCGTCGTCATGGTCCGCAGTGGGTCGCCCGCGATCCGGGCGTCCTTGCCGTCGCGGCCCTCGACGGGCACCACGAGTGCCTTGCTGGCGGTCGTGTGCAGCGTCCGCAGCACGTCATCGACGGACCAGGTGCGCACACCGGGTCGCCGCTCGTATGTGTTCCCGGCGGCCTCGGCGATGAACGGCAGCCAGTACTTGGCGATGCCGGCGGCGATGCGCGCGCGGGTCTTGTCGGCCAGTGGTTTGTCCCGGTCGCCGATGCGCTGTCCCTGGATGCTCCAGTCGATCGCGGCGGCCGCGGGCAGCCAGCCGGGCTCGACGGTGGTCCCGCATGCGGCGTGGACGTACACGTATTGGGCTCGGTATCGGCCGACGTTCCGTCCGGGTTTCCACGCCTGCTGGGACTCCACGATGGCGTCGCAGGGTGGGCAGTACGCCTGCGAGCGCATGAATCTGTCGATGTCGGGTGCGCGTTCGCCCTTGCGCCAGCACACGACGTACAGCCGGTCGCGGGACTGCGGTGCCGGGCTCCCGAGCGCCTGGGCGTGCATGCTGTTGAGGCTGACGACCTTGAATTGATAGCCGAGGTTCGCGAGGTCGTGGCGCCAGATCCGCCACGCGTTGCGATACTTCGCCTGGGTGGCGATGTCCACGACGTTCTCGATGACCATGGCGCGGTAGCGGTGGTGTTCGGCGAACCGGAGCACGTCGAACATCAGCAACCGGCTGCGGGTCGCGGCGTCGTCGGACAGCGGGTCTTCGAACAGGCCCTCCTCGATCGCCGGGCGGGCGGCCGCTCCGGCGGCCTGCGACCATTTCGTGCATTCCGGTGAGGCCCAAAGGATGTCGGTGCGTGCGAAGTTGCGGGGGTCGTCTTCGTGGAGGTCGACGTGTTTGTGCACGGTGTGGGGGTGGTTCGCGTTGTGGACGTCGAGGGCGAGTTTCCAATGGTTGGCCGCCTCGACAACCCGGATACCGGGGACGGCGATCATGCCGGTCGAGGAGCCGCCGGCGCCGGCGAACAGGTCCGTGACCGTGAGGTTGTACCCGGCGGTCGGGACCAGAACGGCCAACGGCGGGACGATGGGCTGGCCCAACAGTTGCGCGATGTGCCGTCTGAGGTCGAGCGTGGTCGACTGCATTACGGGTCTCCTGTTGTGCGTTGAGCGGCGCAGGGAGCGGTTGACTCTGTCGCCTTTTGGGGTGGCCCCTGCCGCGCACAAGACGGATCAGAGACCCAGGTCCGGCCCGGGCTGTCCGAGTTGCTTCCTGGGTGGCTGTTGCGCGCCTGGCCTGCGACTGGGCGGCAGGGCCGGGGGCGGCTGGGTTTCCGCCGCCGCCTCCCCTGCGGCCTGGTCGGTCATGGCTGCGACGATCCGGTCGAGTGCTTCGCGAGCCTCGTGCAGCGCTGCGGCGTGTTTGAACGGCGCTTCGAGCGCGGTTTCGGCGTCCTGCTGCTCGTTGACGGCGTCGACGCGCATCCGGTCGGTCTCGGCCAGGTCCGCCGGGATCGCCGCGACCCGGTTCTCCAGCACGCGCACGGTGCCAATGCCGTGGCCATCGGTGATCGTGGCAACCGTCACCGACGCGTCGCTGAGCGGCACGCCGCGCAGCCGCAGCTCGACCCGAGCGGGCTGCCCGAGGACGCTGCCCGGTGGCAGGTAGGTGGCTTCGATGGTGTGCCCGGCGATCTCGCCGAGGACACCGAGGTCGGCCTGCCGATACGGGTTGCCCGGCAGGTGTTGGGTGGCCCACCGGGCGATAGCTGCTGCGGCGTCGGTGCGTTTGGTGACCCGGGTCCCGTCGACGGTCATGGCGAAGGCGTCGCCGGCCACGGGGATGGTGCGGGCGATGGCGGCCTCGAGGATCGGCCGCTGCTGGTCGAGGTCGCGGATCCGGGCGGCGGCGAAGTTGCGGCGCTGGCGAAGGTTGTCCTGCTGGCGGTGGTGGGCACGGCGCAGGCGATCAAGGCGGGTGAGTTCGGCGTGGGCGTTGGCGCGCTCCAGGATGAGCGGGTCTCCGGCGGCGAGGGCTTTGACCTCGGCGAAAGACAGGGCGTTGTCGCCGACGTCATCGATGGCGCGGACGTCGAGGCGGCCGCGCATGATCTGGGCGATGAACTTCGCTTTGCGTTCGACGGTCTGCCAGAGGTAGCCGTCGAAGCTGCCCTCGGTGACGTATCGGTAGATCTGGATCTCGGCGTTCTGATTGCCCTGGCGTTTGATCCGCCCGTCGCGCTGGGCCAGGTCGGCCGGCCGCCAGGGGCAGTCGACGTGGTGCAGCGCGACCGCCCTGGCCTGGACGTTGGTTCCAACGCCCATCTTCGCCGTCGACCCGAGTAGCACTGCGATGTGCCCAGCCCGGGCGGCGGCGAACAGTCGGGCTTTCTCGGTGTCGTTGCGGGCCTCGTGCATGAACCTGACCTGCTCGCGCGGCAGTCCGCGGCGACCGAGCAGGTCCCGCAGCTCGTCGTAGACGTTCCAGTTCTCCTGCGGGGTGCCGAGGTCGCAGAACACGATCTGCAGCGCGCCCGGCGCCGGCGAGTACTCCTCGGTGCCCGGAGTCAGGTACCGGGCGTCGCGGTGATGGGCCCAGATCCTGGCGACGTTGTCGGCGACAACGTCGAGCTTCGTCGCGTCAGCGAGTGGTCGGTGGCCGGAGACCAGACGCATGTCCAGGGCAGCCTTGCGGCCGTCGGTGCTGATCTTCAGCATGTTGTCCGTGCTGCTGTCGACCTGGCGGTTCTTCACACGTTCCGCCCGCTCGCCGAGATCAGCCACATAGGCGGTGAGTTCGTCCGACGGCGGCACCACGGTCGTGACCGGTGCTCGTTCCCCGTCTTCGCGGACGGCGAGGTCCGGGGTGGGGAGGTTGAGGTCCTCGGCGGTCTTGACGTCGGCGAAGACGTGCCACATGCGCAGCATCTCGGGGACGTTCTGGAACTTCGCGAACCGGGTCTGCAGCCGGTAGCCGCCGGCCGGGGCCATCTCGATCTCGGTGACGGTCTGCCCGAAGGTGGCCGCCCACGAGTCGAAGTCACCCACGCCGGCCTCGTCGAGCAGGTCCGGGCGCAGGAAGCGCTGCATCACGTGCGCTTCGGTGACGGAGTTGGCGATCGGTGTGGCGGTGGCCGCCGTGATGACGCGGTCCCCGTGCTGGTCGCGCAGGTACTCGGTCTTCATGTGCAGGTCGCTGGCGCGGCGGCTGCCGACGATCGCGGCGTCGCGGATGTTGGAGACCGTGCGCAGGTTCTTGTAGTCGTGCATCTCGTCGACGACCAGGTAGTCGATGCCGGTCTGCTCGAAACTGATGCCCGGGTCGCGGGGCCCGTCCAGGCGTTCCTTCAGCCGCTCCTCAGCGGCCAGCACGGCCCTCTCCAGCCGTTTCACGCTCAGCCCGTGGGACTCGCGGGAGTTGGCCAGCATCGCTCGCAGCGCGTCCATCTCGCGCTCCTGATACGCAGCCTCGACATCGGGAGACACCGGGATGCGTTCGAACGCCCCACGGGTCATGATGACCGCGTCCCAGTCGTTGGTGGCGCAGCGTGCGACGAACAACCTGCGCTGATCGCCGCGAAGGTCATCGCTCGACGCGGCCAGGATGCGGGCCGTCGGGTAGAGCTGCAACCACTCACGGCTGAACTGCTCGAGCATGTGGTTGGGCACGATCACGCAGGGCTTGCGGACCATGCCCAGGCGCCGCAACTCCATCGAACCCATCACCATCTCCGCGGTCTTCCCGGCGCCGACCTCGTGGAACAGCCCGACCGCGGGTTCGGCGAGCATCCGCGCCACCGCGGTGCGCTGGTGCTCACGCGGAGTGAACGTCGCGGCCAGTCCCGGCAGGGTCAGCCGCTGCCCCTCGGAGGCGTAGTCGCGCAACACGATGGTGTTGAACCGGTCGTTGTACTCGCGCTGCAGCCGGGCCGCCCGCTCCGGGTCCTCCCACACCCACTCGGCGAACCGTTCCTGAAGCAGCCTGGCCTTCTCCTGCGCGGCCGCGGTCTCGACTGGGTTGATCACCCGCCCGCCGTCCTCGATCTCGTCGGTGACCTGGATCGGGCGCTGTTCCAGCGTCGCCTTCGCGATCGCCGTCGCCGGCATCCGCTCGGTGCCCCACTCCTCGCTGGCCGCGACCGACCACTTGTTCCCGCGCACCTCCCAGATGGCGCCGCCGGGGTGCTCGACCTGGACCGACGGATCGTTCAGCAGCTCGGACAGGAACCGCTCATGCGTGGCGGCGTCGATCCACGCCGCACCCAGCCGGGCCTCGATGTCGCCCGGCCCGAGGTCACCGGGCTGGACCTGACGCAGCGCGGCCACGTTCACCGCGTACCGCTCCGGGTCGGCCTCGACGGCCGTGACGGCGGCGTCGAGTTTCTGCCGGACGTTGCCAGACAGGTACTCCGCAGCGGTGAGCAGCTGCTTCGTCTGCGGGTCGTCGTACACGAGTTCGCCCAGCATGGCGCGGGCTTCGTCCTCGCCGACCCCGAGCAGTTGTGCCACCTGCATCAGGTCGACGCGGCCGTGCGCGTCCAGCACGACGGCCAGCGCCTCCTGCGGAGTGTCCGCTCCCAGGACGGGCACGCGGGGCGCGACGACTCGTTGTGTCATGATCGTGGCCGGGGTGGCGGTCTGGGAGGCGTCGTCGAACACCTCCAGCCCCTTCACCAGCGCGGCGAACGGGTCGGTGCGGAAGATCCGCATCACCGGCGGCGCGACCCGCGACGGCCGGGGCTCCCCGGTCGCGGGGTCGACGCGGCCGGTGGTCCGGGTGGTGAACCGGTTGATCGGCCCGTACCGGTCCACGTAGCGGTGGTACTGGTCGGCCAGGTCCGCTCGCAGGGCGGCGATCTCCGGGGTGTCGTCGAGGTCGGCGGCCTCGGCCGTCAGCAGCGCTCGGGCGACGTCGCGCAGCCCCAGCAGGGCCCGCAGTTCCCGCCGCTGGGTGGTCGGGACCGGGCGGTCCTCGAGCATGCCGTCGGTCACGACGCTGAACGTGTTGTCTTCGTTCGCGACCAGGTGCCCGTCCCACAGACCGTCCGGGGCCAGCGCCGCCGGCCGGGCCTCACCCTGCATCGCCGGCCTGCGGGCCGTCATCTGCAGGCTGTCGGTGCGGGCCGCCTCGGCGACGCCGGCGAGCGCCCCGGCGAGGCGTGCTGGCGTCTGGGCGAGATCGGCGCGCACGTGCAGGGTCTGCGCCCCGTACATGCCGAGGCCGACACCGAGATCCCCGAGGATCCGCTCCGGGTGGTGATCGAAGTAGGAGTTCACCCGGACGATCTCGCCGTCGACCTTGCGGGCGGTGACGGTCTCCCACAGCGTCGACCTCGGCGGGGTGTCGCGGTCGCGGCGGCGGAACACCAGCAGGTCCGTCACCACCTCCGTGCCCGCGGCGCGGCGGTGCGCACCGGACGGCATCCGGACCGCGCCGACCAGGTCAGCTAGGGCGTTCATCTCCCGCCGCGCGGCCGGGTTCTGCGCGTCCAGAGTGAAATGGCTCGTCAGCACAGCCACCAGCCCGCCCGGTCGGGTGAGGCCGAGGGACTTGATGATGAAGTGGTTGTGCAAAGCGTGGCCGCCGGCGTTGTGCTTCGGGTCGTGCAGGCGGACATCACCGAACGGGACGTTCCCGATGACGGCGTCGAAGTGCCCGTCCGGAAAGCGGGTGTCGGCGAACGACTCCGCCCGAACCTGCGCGCCCGGATACAGCGCGGCCGCGATCGCGGCGCTGGTCGGGTCCAGTTCCACCCCGGTCACACGCGCTGCGGTGGGCGCAAGGCCGATGAAGGTCCCGGACCCGCAGCCCGGCTCCAGCACCTCCCCGCCGGCGAGCCCGAGGCCGGCCAGCAGGTCCCACATCGGTTGCACGTAGGCCGGATCGGTGTAGTGCGCGTTGATCGTCGTGCGGCGCGCCGCCGCGTACGCCGAGTCGCCGAGCACCGACCGCAGGTACTCGCGCTCGCGCTGCCACTCGGACGCCTGCTCGTCGAACACCTGGGGCACCGCACCCCAGCTCGACCAGCGCGCCAGCACGCGGCGCTCCTCGTCGCTGGCCTGCCGCGCCTCCCGCTGCAGCAGCTGCACCAACGCGATCGCGTCGAGGTTCGCCCGCACCCGCGCCCGTGCACCCGACGGCGCGAGATCGTCCTGCCGCAGCGGCCGGAACGCCGCTACGTGGTCGGCTGGTCGTCGTCCTCGTTCGCCGCCCGATGGATCGCCCACAGGAATTCGTCGGTCCGGCTCGGCGGATCCGGCTCGTCCGTCGAGGCCTCCAGCCACACCAACTCGGCCAGAGCCATCTCCTCGGCCTGCAGGCGCGTCATGTTCAGCCGACCCACCTTCGCCAGGTAGTCCTCGCCCGGCACGTCCGGGCCCGCCAGCTGGTCCTGCAGCTCCTGCACCCGCCCCTCCACCTGCTGACCCAACGTCGAAAAGAACGCCGTCGGATCCTCCAGCTCCGCCACCCGCTGCGGGGCGACCTGCTGCCAGTGCTCCATCGCCAGCCGGCCGTACCTGTTCATCGCGCTCACTCTCCGAATCTGCCCACAACGATTCCAGACTCATCTGCCCGTCGATCTGCTTCTTGCGGCGAGCCATCAGCCCTCACGTCCCTCTCAACCAGTCGGTTCGAGAAGGGGTGGTGGCCCCTGCCGCGCACAGACCTACGGCGCAGGACCGTCTCGCAGTCGGTGCAGCGCGTCGACGAGGTGCTGCAGGCGCCGCTCTGCGGTCACCCGCGAAGCCGGATCCGCGGAGTCCAGTAGATCGACCAGGCAGGCCGCGACCGGAGCCGACCGTCCAGCGACCAGACCGCTCACGGCACCGACCACATCCGAAACGATCCGCAGTCTGACCGGCCCGGTCGGCTCCGCCTCGAGCCCATGGGCCGCGATCACAGTGCCCGCGTCGGCCTCTCGCACGTAGGCGTCGATCCCGTCACTGGGCCGGGCTGCGAGCGAGCCTGCCGCCGCAAGGCCGCGGGCACCTCCGATGCTCACTCTGCCGTCACTGAGAAGGCGGTACGCGATCGTCTCGGTGGCGGTGTAACGCCTGGTCACGGCGCGGCTCGCAAGCCACGACCGCCACCGATCCCCGCCAGGCGCGCGCCGCAGGTTCTCCACCAGGCGGCGCCGGGAACCTCCGACCATGCCAGCGGCGAGATCGGCTAGGGCACTGACCGGTGGCAGGTGCGGGTCGGAGGTAAGAGCGTCTATCGCAGTGATCACCCGCCAGGCATGCGGAGGCGCCAATGGACGGCCAGGGCCGAGCGCATAGGACCCCCGTTCTCGGATCGCGGTTGCGTCCACGAGCCACACCCCGGACACGCGCTCGCCGGGCAAGGCACCCGAACGCAGGAGTTGACGCACGCGGGCCTCGGACCGGCCAAGCCGGCGCGCAGCCTCGCCAACGCCGATCAGCTCCATGCGGTAATTCTTCCGTACGCAGAAGGTTTACCGCACGAGCTTGGCGGGTGAGCAGCGAATGGCTCGGGGTGTTGCGGTCTCCTTGGCCAGCGTAGGGCGCTTGCGGGCGAGCAGCCCCTTAGTGGAACTCTGCGCGAAGGCGGGCGCGGCCGATTGCCGCCATCCTCGATCGCCGGTGACGAGGTTGCCGCCGACTGTAACGTCGACGATTGCGTCCCACGGCTTGGTGTCGGTGGTCAGCATGGAGGGGGCCATCGAACCACCAGGTCACCGCCTGAGCGCTGTGGCAGCACGCCGTCCACTCGACAACCCCGTCGTCGACCAGGTCGCCACGGCGCACGTCTTTGGCGAGCGTCGGGTCCCCGCGCTCCTCGGGCTTGTCGCACATGAGTATGACGACGACCCCCGACAATTGCGGCCGTCAGGCAGATAGTTCGCGTGTCGACGTTCCCGCACGGGATTGTCGACCTACAGACCCTTGAACGCGTGATGGCCGAAGCGTGCCCTCTCGCGTCCACTCGCAAACGAGCTCCGGCCGAAGGGTCCAAGGGATCAGCTACATCAGCTTAGTTCACCTCAGCGGGACTGTTGATGCGTCGACACCGACGTTCTTGTAACCGCATGCCTTTAGGAGGGCTTCCACCGAGCTCATGTTGTTTTCCGCATGCAGCAATGGCCCTAATCGCACCGACTTTATTGGCAACTTGTCAGCCTCCACGATGCCATCATCCACATACCAGACTCGACCTTCCTTAGATGCCGACGCGACCGCTAGCCTCGCATACCTTGAAATCCCGTATTGCCCGGCACGGAAGGACAGATGCGGACCGGCCCAGGCAAAGGTAACGACAGTTCGCGCTTCCCTCTCACCGGCGAATCCGGGCTCCTTGATCAGTTGAGCAATTTTTTCCAGGGCAACGTGAACCGCAACTTCATATTCCTGTCTGTTGAGGTCCCATTGCTCCTCGCTTGAGGATGCATTCTCGAAGTACTCGGCAGAGCGATCCGCCCATTCAAGAAGGTCAACCATCGCAGCATCCTTCTCCTGATCGGAATACAGCACCTTCAGCCACGGACTTACCATCACCGAATCACGCATCAACTCGCCGAGATTGAGCGCATTTCGCCGCTCAGATTTCTTCTCGATTCGCTTACCTTTTGCGAGAACGGCGAGGGATGTTCCTGGATCGAGCTCAATCGCGTAGCCCCGCCCTCCAGCTGCATAGAGGCGCCATTGATTTGCGTCATCGCCGATCGTTGAAGACGACACGACGAATGCTTCCGTCTGAGATGGGCCGCCGACCGACCCGTCTTCACCAGCAAGACGTCGCAAGTAGCTTACCGTCTTGCTATCGCTCTGCTGGTCCAGCCAGTTGCGAATAAATTTCCATCCTTGCTTGATCTCAGCGAGGTCGTTAAGACTTGAGGCCTCGGATGCTCGCAGCGTGCCGCTCTCTACAATCCCGAGAAGTCCATCCGCGCTCGTATAATGATATACACTACGGCTTGCCTTGCCGATAGTCGACGGATTCCATTGCGACGCATCAAAGTCCATGATCGAGCAGCGTACGGCATTTCACGATCGAAGTGAGCCCCTGGTTCGTCGGGCCGCTGGCCGAGAAGCGGACTGTTGTCGACGGCCACTGGCTCGAGTTGTGCCTGGAGCGCGCGACGGTCCGTCAACTTCACGCCAGCGCCTACGCGGCCGGCGTACCGGGACACACCCCTTGACGTCGTAGTAGCCAACAGCATGTGCGCCGAAGAAGCTGCGGAACGGAGGCTTCCCCTCCAACCAACCGCCAATGACGGATTCCCGACGTAGCCAGTTCTTGATCTTCAACCAGTCACCGGTGCGCCTTCCGGGCTCATAACAGCTACGCAGCCGCTTGGCCACGATTCCCTCCAAGCCTTGCTGCGCCGATGCCTTGAGAAGGTCTGCGCCGTCACCGCCGTGGTAGGCCGGCGCCTGCCATGACGGGTCGGCCGGCATGAGTTGTTCGAGCTCCGAGCGGCGTTGCTCATCGGGCACGGGCAGATCCCCCCTCGGCCAGCAGCGGAAGTCCCCTAGACCGTCGGGGCACACGTGATCCCAGGTCCCGAGACGTCCACCCCCGAACGCCGGCGCCCCGCGAATCACGCTGCCATCGCCGTTCAGCCGGGCGTGTCGCAGCCGCGACTGGGACTGGCGCATGCGAGCACACTCCCGCCGGCCGTAAGGGGCTAGCCGTCCGTCGGGTTGACCGGCTCGGACTGGTAGACGTCGTCCGGCTTGACCCAGACGCCCCGGCCGGGCAGTCGGCCGCCGCTGTCGTCGACCTGGACGTATCTGTGTGAGCCGCCCCAGCGCGTCAGAGTGCCCGTCAGCCAGGCCTCGCCCACGTCGCCGGCCTCGTCGGCCCAGACGATGCGGACCCTGACGCGGCGCGGATCAGGTTGATCGGGGTACCTCGCGAGGTCGTCCGGGACGTGTCGGTTGAGCACGTCGCGCCACCGCCGCACATGCGGCGGCTGCTCCGGGTCTACCATGCCCATAGGATAGAACACATGTTCGATGATCGGTTCTGTGGTGAGGCATGCGTGCCCGCGAAGGGTGGTTCATCGTGGGATGGGACAGCAGGTCCGATGTGCCATGGAGCGAGTTCGAGCGGGCGCTGACGTGGGGCAGCGGATGGCGCAGCGACGGCGCGAAGCTCCCGCCCCGGCCGAAGCTCGACCCGCAGACGACGTCGCCGCGGCTGCCGCCGGCGGTGCCGTGGGCAGAGCTGCATTGCCACAGCGCGTACTCGTTCTTGGACGGCGCGTCCGATCCGGAGGCTCTGGTGGCCGAGGCCGTCGCGCAGGGCATCGGGACGCTGGCGATCACCGACCACGACGGCATGTACGGGGTGGTCGAGTTCGCCGCGGCCGCGCGGGCGGCCGGGATCAGGACAGTGTTTGGCGCCGAGCTGAGTCTGGAGCTCACCCAGCGACAGAACGGCGTCCCGGACCCGGAGGGCCGGCACCTGCTGGTGCTGGCCCGAGACGCCGACGGCTACCGGCGGCTGTCGGCGACTATCTCGGCGGCGCAGCTGCGCGGCAGCAAGGGCCGCCCGGTCTACGACCTGGACGAGCTGGCTGGCGCCCCCAACGGCCGGTGGGTGATCCTGACCGGCTGCCGCAAGGGCCTCGTCCCCGCGGCGCTGGCCGCCGGCGGCCCGGCCGCCGCCAAGCGCGAACTGGATCGCCTAGTCGAGATGTTCGGCCAAGAGAACGTCAACGTGGAGCTGATCGACCACGACCAGCCGCTCGACGACGACCGCAACGACGCCCTGTTCAAGGTCGCCGGTGAGGTCGGGGTCGGGGTGGTGGCGTCAAACAACGTCCACTATGCCGCGCCGCGTGATCGGCGGCTGGCGCAGGTGCTGGCCTCGGCCAGAGCGACCACGAGCCTGGCCAGGCTCAACGGGTGGCTCCCGGCCGCCGGCGGTGCGTTCATCCGGTCCGGTGAGGAGATGCAGGCGCGGCTGGCCCGTTACCCGGGTGTGCTAGAAGCCACCGTCGCGCTGGGCGAGTCATGTGGGTTCGACCTGGCCCTGATCCAGCCCGAGTTGCCCGACCGTGAGGTCCCGTCCGGGCACACCGACGCGAGCTGGCTGCGCCACCAGGTCGCCGTCGGCGCCGCCGCCCGGTACGGGCCGCCCGGACCGGCGACGGAGCGCGCCTACGCACAGATCGAGCACGAGCTCGACGTGATCGAGCGGCTGAATTTCTGTGGCTACTTCCTGATCGTCCACGAGCTCACCGAGTTCTGCCGCCGGGAGGGCATCTTGTGCCAAGGCCGCGGCTCGGCCGCGAACAGCGCGGTCTGCTACGCCCTCGGGATCACCGCCGTCGACCCGGTCGAGCACGGGCTGTTGTTCGAGCGGTTCCTCACAGATGCCCGCACCGGCCCGCCGGACATCGACATCGACATCGAGAACGCGCGGCGCGAGGAGGTCATCCAGCACGTCTACGCCAAGTACACCCGCGAGTACGCCGCCCAAGTCGCCAACGTCAACACCTACCGGCCGAAGCTAGCGCTGCGCGACGTCGCCCGCGCGCTCGGCTACAGCCCCGGCGCCGTTGACGGCTGGACCAAGCACCTCGGCCCTCACGGCGACGTGCCCGGCGACGTCGGCATCCCCGACAAGGTCACCCACCTGGTCGAGCAGCTGCTGCGGCTGCCGCGGCACCTCTCCATCCACTCCGGCGGGATGGTGATGTGCGACCGGCCCATCGGTGAGGTCGTCCCGGTCGAGTGGGCCACCATGCCCGGCCGGTCGGTGCTGCAATGGGACAAGGAATCGTGCGCCGGCGCCGGGCTGGTGAAGTTCGACCTGCTCGGCCTAGGGATGTTGTCTGCGTTGCGGGAGTCGTTCGACCTGCTCCGCGAGCACCACGACGTCGACGTCGAGCTGCACACCGTGCCCGGCGGGGACCGGGCCGTGTACGACATGATCTGCGACGCCGACACGATCGGGACGTTCCAGATCGAGTCGCGCGCCCAGATGGCCACCCTGCCGAGGCTACGGCCGAGGACCTTCTACGACTTGGTCGTCGAGATCGCGCTGATCCGGCCCGGCCCGATCCAGGGCGGCTCGGTCCACCCCTACCTGCGCCGGCGCACGGACCGCGAACCGATCACCTACCCGCACCCCAGCTTCGAGAAGGCGCTGGCCCGCACGCTGGGGGTGCCGCTGTTCCAGGAGCAGATGATGCAGCTGGCGATGGACTGTGCCGGGTTCTCGCCGGCCGAGGCCGACCAGCTGCGCCAGGCCATGGGCGCAAAACGGTCGGAGGAACGGATCGCGGCGCTGCGTGACCGGTTGATGTCCGGGCTGGCCGCGCACGGCATTCCCGACGCCGTCGCGGAGGACCTCTACGGCAAGTTGTTTGGGTTCGCGTCCTACGGGTTCCCCGAGTCCCACGCCTACAGCTTCGCGTACCTGGTCTACGCCAGCGCCTGGCTGAAGCGGCACTATCCGGCCGTGTTCACCGTGGCGCTGCTGAACAACCAGCCGATGGGGTTCTACTCGCCGCAGACGCTCGTCGACGACGCGCGTCGCCACGGCGTCACCATCCGCGGCGTGGATAACAACGCCAGCGCGGCGAAGGCCACGCTCGAGGAGCACGTCCCTGTCCGGCCCGGGCACCCGCATGCCCCCGACGGCGAGCAGCCGGCCATCCGGCTCGGCCTGGCCGGTGTGCGTCACCTCGGCGGCGACGTTGCCGAACGGATCGCCGCGGGCCGCCCCTACACCGATCTCGCCGACCTGGTCCGCCGCGCGGAGGTCCCGCAGCGCGCACTGGAGGCTCTCGCGACCGCGGGTGCGTTCGATTGCTTCGGCCTGGACCGGCGCGCGGCGCTGTGGAAGGTGGGCGCCGTCGCGCGCATCCGTCCCGGCCAGCTGCCTGGCACTACGCCCAGCGACGTCACCCCACCGGCGCTACCGGAGATGACTGCGGTCGAGCAGACCTTCGCTGACCTCTGGGCCACTGGAGTCTCACCTGATAGCCATCCCGTCCAGCACATCCGCGGCCATCTCACTGCCGCCGGCGCCACACGGGCCGGAGAACTGCACAGCGTCCGGGCCGGGCAGCGGGTCCGCGTCGGTGGCCTGGTCACCCACCGCCAGCGGCCACCCACCGCCGGGGGCGTGACGTTCATCAACCTCGAAGACGAGACCGGGATGGTCAATGTCATCTGCCCGGCTGAGACGTGGCAGGCCCAGCGCCGGGTCGCGTTGGATTCAAACGCCCTGCTCGTCGACGGCATCGTGGAACGTTCCGACGGCGCCACGAACCTCATCGCCGGTCGCCTGTCTCCGCTGCGCGTCAGTAGCGCGGCCCGCAGTCGGGACTTCCGCTGAGCCTGTTCCCAGTGGGCGGGCAGCGGGCGGACGTCAAGACGGCGCCGAGGCCTCCTGATCCGGGGCGGACCGGCGCCAGTAGGTCGGTGAGGCCGGGCAGAGCTGGCAGGCCGGGATCAACGGCTCGTTGACTTGGCCGGGGTAGTGCTCGCCGCAGCAGCGCATGTCGATCGCCATGGGGTTGCTCGCTCTCAGATGGCCCTGGCCGCCGGGAGGTGGGCAGGGGGCGGGACCTGGCGACGGGCCGGTGCCGCCGGGATGGTGCCGCCGAGTTGACGGATCCGGTCCTCGAGTTGGCGTACCCGGTGCGCGCGTTTCGCCGCGGTGGCGGCGTCGCCGCGCTGTTGTTCCTCGGTGACCAGGCGCCGGTAGCGGGTGAGCGCGGCCAGCGCCTCGGGCAGGGTCAGGCTGCTGATCTCGATGAGCGCCATCAGATTCCCTTCACAGCGTGGACGGGTGTCGCCGGGTCCGCGGGTGTCGTGGCCCCGGCCGGACGGCGAGGTCGTCCGCCCAGTGTGGAAGGCGGCGTCGTTCCCGGACGACTCGCAGCTCCGGCTTCCGCCCCGGCCGTCACGCCGTCGCCCCTCGCGTTAGCGATCCTCAGCAGCACGTCGGCATGGCACGGCTCGTCGAGTGGGCACCAGCACGCGAGGTCCCGGCCGCCGAGTTCGCGGCGGGCGGCCACGGCCCAGGCGGGCCGGTCACCGTTGGCCTTCACGAAGGCCGCGACGGCCCCGGCGCGGTCGGCAATGATTTCGCCGGTGACCGGGTCGGCGTCGCCGATTCGGAACGGGTTGCCCCAGGCGGTCGGGCGGGCGACGACGATGACGTTGGGGTGGTCGGCGCGCCAGGGCCGCTGTCGGCTCATCTGGACCCGCTGCGGATCGCGGGCCACAGGTGCCACCTCGCCGAACAGGGCGAGCTGCAGCGGCTCTCCCGAGGTCACCGTGTCGCCATCCGGGCAGGTGCCAAGCTCGGCATGAGCGCGCTTGGCCTGCATGAGAGCACCCGTCTCGCGCGGATAGCTGATGGGGACCGCGCCGAGCCCGATGGCCTGGTTCCGCTTGGTGTCGACGAGGTCGAAGTGCTCGCGGTGCGTTCCCGGGCACTGGAGCCACTCGGGGTGCATGTCCAACTGGGCGGCGAAGGCCATCAGCTCGTGGTGGGTGTCGGCGAACAGGTGGGACCAGGTGCCCCACGTGCCGGTGACACGCGCTCGGCGGCGCATATCGTCCACGTAGACGGTCACGACGCCACCACCCGGGCGACGGCTTCGGGCACGTCCGGGAACTGCCTGGCAGCGGCGGCGCTCACGCGGTCTCACCGTCCATGGGGCCGGTGATGATCGCCCCGCAACTGATCATGAGTTCGATACGCGCCTCGACCAGGAGCTGCGAGAGACGAGCGAGATGGATGACGTGAACGTCCTCGCGTGTGCCCTGATTGTCGGCGAAGAGCTCGACGATCGCCGCGTGGTCCAGAACGATACCCACCAGGTTCTGGGTCGCCCCGAGCATCTCGAGGAGGCGGCGGAGCATGAGGACTCGGTCGTGAGGGTAAGCAACATCGGCCTCGAAGGCTGCCAGTTGCAGCGCCGTGGTCGCGCTCTCGATGTGGGAGGTCGCTGCATCGCCGGTCGAGCCCGGCTCGTGCTTGGTCATCGGAGCACCGCCTCGTGCTCGGGCACGTCGAACAGGGCGGGCTGGGTCGCTGCGGCGGAGGCGTCGACGCAGCGCTGGAAGGCGGCGTCGCGCACGGCTTCGGCCTCGCGGACGCCGATATCGGTGTCGTCGGGGATGCCTCGGGCGGCAGCGACCGCACGGCGACGCTGCCGGTAGACGGTCTCCGCGGCGCACAGGGCGTCGCGCTCGGCGCGGGGCAGGTCGAGCACCCATTGCTTGATCCGGGACCACTTGAGCACCGCGATGGTTTCGCCGGTGGGTCGCTGCTCCAGCTCGATGCCCAACCTGGTGGTCTGGTACCAGGGGCCGTCCTTCCACAGCGAGGATCCGCCGCGGAAGCTCTGGATGAAGCGCGAGATGGCGCCGTCGGGGTCGGTCACCAGGGCGCCGCCGGGCCAGCCCTTGAAGTAGTGCCGGATGATCTTCAGTTCGACCGGAGCCAGGTCGCTATCCATGGGTTGGGTCTCCTCCGTGCTCATGGGTGGTTGTGCGTCTGTTAGGTGGGTGGCCCCTGCCGCGCACATCACCCGGCGGCAGAGCGAGCGGGTGCGGCGTGCCGGCGCGCCACGACCTCGACGTAGCCGCAGTTCCCACACACGTAGATCACGCGGTCGGGCAGTTGCCGGCCGCGGTCACCGGTGAGCTCCTCCTGCGGGGTCGGTCGCTGACAGGTGACGCAGTCGCGTTCCACCATCGGGGGCCTCCTACGGGCTCAGTTGCTCCATACCTGTAGGGGTGGCCCCTGCCGCGCACATTCGGCGCGGGCAGCGACTTCGCCGACGACGGGGCCTGTCCGGTCACCTTGTGGTGAGGTAGGAACTGGGTCGCTGATGCAACACGTCGTCAACCGCGGGAGTGAGCATGGAGCTTCAGCCGGAGCTGATGCAGGAGATCGGCGCGCGGCTGATCGATGACGCGCCAGACGGCTGGGCACGGATCGAGGTCAAGGTCACCGCCGCCGGCGAACGTGCCGACATCTCGATGGTGGTGACGATGCCTGACGGCACGGTGGTACCGGTACGCATGGCGGTGCCGCAGACGGCCGCGGCGATCATGCGCCTGCGCACCGAGGTGTACCAGGAGGACATCGGGACCTGGTACAACGCCGTCATCGTCATCGACGAGGACCAGCGCATGCAGATCCAGTACGACTACGACAACCCGCCGTTCGGGCCCTACGACGTGACCGCCGCCAACATTGCCGATCAGATCGCTGAGCTGTTCGACGACCTCCTCGAGGACCACAGGGCGCTCCCGCGGCTGCCGTGGAACCTGCCGGACTGGCACCCGGCCAGCATCACCGATCCCGCCAGACTCGGTGGCGCCGTCGAGGGCGTCATGGTGGCCGCGGCGCCGGCCGGCTGGACCCGTCTGCACGTCAGGTACGAGGCGGCAGCAGATGTCATCGTCACCACGTTCTCCATCACCATGTCCGACGGCACGGTGCTGCAGCGCCTGTCGCTGCCCGGTCTGGGCGACGACGTGATCGCAGCGTCCAGGCGGGCGTACCACCAGCGTGAGAACCGGCTCTGGTACCGCGCGTCGTTCGACCTCGAGAACGGCGCAGACCTCCGCGTCGACTACGAGCAACGCGAACCCTTCGGCGGCGTCTACGACCCCGACGGCTGGGGCGACGGCGGCGCAGACCCGGAGCTGCTCCGCCGGGACCACGAGATGTTCCCCGTGCCGCTCGACCAACTGCCGTACTGGCACCCGGCCAAGTCGCGCGACTTCGCCCTCGACCGGGATCTGCTCGACCAACTCCGCGGGGCCCTGCTGGCCGCCTCACCAGGTCCGTGGTACCGACTCATCCTGGACGTCCGGGCCGTCGCCGACGTCATCAAGACCCGCCTCGTGACCAAGATCGACCGGTGGGACTACGACATCTCCGCCGAACTCGACGAGCACGGAATCCAACTGATGCAGGCAATCCGTGCCAGCGCATACCGGACCCGCCCGGCCAAAGGCGCCTGGTACGCCGCGCAGTTCGCCCTCGCCAACCCACGCATGATCGCCGCGACACTCGACTACGACGCCCCTCCATCCTGGGACTTCCCGGACCTCCCACAGGAGGACTCCCCCGCCACCAGCGAGGACGTAGCTCCCACACCCGACGTCGACGCCGACCTTGTGCGACGCGACCATGAGATGTATCCGCGCGATCCCAACCACTTGCCCGAGTAGCATCCCGCGCGCAAGGCACCGCCTCGATGACCAGGCGATATGGCGAGACCCTACCTTGACGGACATTTCGCCTGCCGACACGGCTGCTTCATGCTGATTCGCCGAGCGGGCGAATCAATGCCCACGCAGGCGGCGCCCGTCATCCCCCATCGACGTCGCCGGCCTCCGCCATGTCGGAGTTCTGTCCGGGGTCCGCGCTATCGCCAGCCCGCTAGGTGTCCGCGGCGTCGTCACCTGGTGCCGGCCGGCGTTCGGTCACGAAGCTGCCCTTGGCCGGCCACGTTCTGATGAGCCCGCGCTCCCGCAGGACGTCGAGTGCGCGGCGCACGGTGCCGAGAGCGACACCGTAGGTCTCAGCCATCTCCGAGGCGCTCGCGAGCCGGCTGCCGACGGGGATCTTGCCGGTGTCGATCTGTTGCTCTACGTGGTCGGCGAGCCGGATGTAGACGTAGCCGGGAAGGTCCGGGCTCGGATCGAAGTCGACGGGCACGGATCGAAATCTAGAGCGGCGCTGAGCTGCGGGTTTCGGTGGGACGGGGCATGCCGGGTCATACCGAGGCATGCCGAGTCATGGCGAGGCCTATAGCTTTTGTCCGCACCCTGTGCGACCTTTGAGTTTTGTAGCTAGGTATTCGAAGAGCCCTTCCCCGGGGGATCGGAGATCACATCGTGTTGTCTCGTTTTCGTCATATGGCGTTTCAGATCCCGTCACGGCCGGCGCCGGTCATCGAGATTCGCGGCCTGGACGGCCTGCACGTCACCGAGGGGCGGGACCGGTTCGCGACGATCGGCCCGCGCGGCTGGACCGAGATGGTGCGTCAGCTGGGCTACAAGCCGATTGGCCGGTGGACCAAGGTGCCGCCCGACTACGCCATAGCCCCGCCCGGGGCGGCGCACATGTGCCGGGTGGAGCCGGCCCCGGTGCTCGACGTCGCCGGGTACGCTGCCGCTCACCTGGCCGCTGGTCTGCTGCCCACCTGCGCGGCGTCGACCTCGCTCACTCGGGCACTCGTCGCTGAGCTCGGCGGCGACGAGTTCGGATTCAGTGTCGGCGACGTCGTCGAGTGCGAGTACGTCGGCGCCCACCGCGGACCCCACCACGGCCTGGGCCAGCCCGGCCGCTTCGCCGGCGTCGACGAGCGATACCAGCTGTGGACCTGGCTGCTCTGGTCGGGCGACCAGGTCACCGTCTCCGAGGCTCTGCTCTGCGGGGCCGAGGAGAAGCAGCCGGGCGGTGCCGGCGACCCGTGCGCGCTGCCGCTGGGCCACGACGACGCCAGCCCGCCGCACTCCTGGCAGCTCACGATCTTCAACACCTTCAGGCCGGGCGTCCGCAGAGCAGCTGCGCGCCGCGACCCCCAGCTGCGCTGGCCTGGGAAGCGTTGACCCGGCGCTGCCGACGTCGTTGACGTCTACACGTCAACCTGACGGTCGCGGCGGCCCGGGCGCGGGTCGTCGGGCAGCATTGGGGTTGATCACGGATCCGCGCCTGGCGCGGGGGAGGGAGACCCGGCGCCGATGAGTCCGCGCGGTCATCTGACTATTGCCGAGCCGCAGGAGCCGGCCACGGACCAGCATCCGGGGGAGCCCGTCGCGCTGGACGCTGAGGTCGGGGACGCGCTGCAGGAGAGCCTCGAGGCGGTCGCGCCGGGCGGGTGGCGGCGACTCGTGCTGAGCGTGAGCGCGGGGGCGAACAACATAGAGTCTGAGCTGTCGGCGTTCGTCGACGGCGGCGACGAGCCCCGCTCGGTCGCCTGTGACGTGTTCGATCTGGTCGAGGAGCTGCGCCACGACCACTTCCGGCAGGGCGCCGGCACCTGGTACAACGCGACGTTCAGCCTCGAACGTGGCGGCCAGCTGGTCGCCACGTTCGACTTCGACTACCCGCCGTTCGGCGGGATGCACGACCCGGCCGAAGCCTCCGAAGACGAGGAGGAGGGCGACGCCGACGACTTCCAGCTCATCGAGGACCACCGGGTCTACCCGCGCGTCCTGGACCGGTTGCCGGCCTGGCATCCGGTCGCGCTCGAGGCGCGATCGCCGGCGCCGCTGATCGAGGCCGCCCAGGCCGCGATGCTCGCCGCCGCGCCGGCAGGGTGGCGGCAGCTCACCATGGCGATGAGCGCGGCCATGTACTACACCGAGACCACCATCACCACGGTGATGCCCGACGGCACCACCCACAGCGCGGCCGGGCCCCGGATGAACGGCCGACTCGTCCGGGCCGCCCGCGCCGCGCACCTGGCCCGGCACGGCCGGCCCTGGTACACCGCCACGATCACCCTCACCCCCGACGGCGACGCCACGGCCACCTTCGACCACGAGAACCCGCCCTTCGGCGGCCTCTGGTCCGCGGACAACCCGGCCGGCGACGCGCACCCAGAGATGCTGCGCGCCGAACACGAACGCCTCTACACCGGCGACCTCGACCAGCTGCCCGCCTGGCACCCCGCCCACACCCGGCCGTGGGGCGTGAGCATCTACTGGCTGGACATGCTGAGCCAGTGCGCCGAAGACGCCGCACCGGACGGCTGGCGGCACCTGGTCCTCGACGTCGAGGCCGCCTACCCCACCGTGCGGGTCCGGCTGCGCGACATCGCCGGCGAGAACCCCGACACCGACTACGCCGCCGCGTACGAGGCCGACGCCGAGTCGGTCAAGATCACCAACGAGGCCCGGTTCAACGTGCACGTGTACGCGCCCGTACCGGGCACCTGGTACAGCGCCCGGTTCGTGATGGACCAGCCCGACCACCCCGACCGGATCCTCGTCGACGAACTCGACTTCACCACCCGCCCGTTCACCAAGATCCCCCGCCCCGGCGACGACCCGGACAGCGACGAGCACCGCGACCTCCTGCGCCACGACCAGTGGCGCCACCCCCGCGAGCGCCACGAGCTGCCAGCCTGGCACCCGTCGCTCGACGACGACGCTTGACGTCTACACGTCAACGCCCGGAGGCGGAGCACCCTCCGCCCGGGGCGCCGGCAGAAAACGCGCTCGGGATCCCGAGCGCGTTTTTACGGGAGGATGCCGCTGATCCCCGGTTGCGATGACGACGGCGACGGCCGCGACGCGGCGCCACTGCCCTGACGGACTGCTCCTGTACATGAACATGTACGGAAATGTGTACATGTTCATGTACAGTCTTCAGTATGGCCGTTCCCGAGATCTACACCGTGTCCGACGCCCGCAAGAACCTCCCGGCCCTGATCGCCTCGGTCTCGGCCGGGCGCATGCCAATGATCGGAGCGCACCGCAAGCCCGCGGCCGTGCTCATGCACCCGAGCACGCTCGACGTGTTCACGCCGCTGCTTGACGGCCTGGCCGAGCAGGTCGCCCGCGAGCTCATCGACGACCAGCGCCGCGGCGACATCGCGCCGGGGGATCCGCTACACCCCGGCGACCCGGCCGGCAAGGTCCTGGCCTGGCTCTGGCTCACCGGCCAGCACAGCCGGCTCACCGAGCACGTGGCCAGCATCGTCTACTACATGCGGGTCAAGCACGCCCGCGACGACAAGCCAGCCCTGCGGTTCTCCGACCTGCTCGCCGGCATCGAGTTCGCCCTGCCCAACGACTTCCCCCGCGACCAGGTCGAGCAGCTGCTCCACGTGCTGCGTGAGAACTTGCCTGGCCGGTTCAGTCACGACGTCGACGAGCAATAGGCTCCGCGCAGTGCTGGCGTCGTAGTTGCGCTGCGTGTACGCGTCGGTGTTGCGCTGCGTGTACGCGTCGTAGTTACGGCATAACTCTTGCAGTTATAACTGAAACCGTGGACACTCGTATCTGTACACCAAATCGGAGGTCACGATGTCCACCCTTACGGTGACGCCCATCCAGGAGCAGCTGGCGCGCGACTTCGTCGCGAAGACCCCGGACCCTCGTTTCACCGCAGCCAGCAGGGAAACGAAGGCAAAGGCAAGAGAGGTACCCGCCGAGCTCACCGCACTCTTGCGCAGCGTGCTCGAGGCCGTGGCGAGAGGAGACGGCGTGACGCTGCAGACACTGCCGAGCGAGCTCAGCACTACGGCGGCCGCCGAGCTGCTGGGGGTGTCCCGGCCAACGCTCATGCGGATGATCCGCGGCGGCGAGATCGCAGCCCACAAGGTCGGGAGCCATCATCGTCTCAACCTCGTCGACGTCCAAGACTTTCGCCGTGCGCAGCTCGCCCGCCGTCGTGCGGCGTTCGAGGAGCTTCGCCAGCTCGACGACGAGCTGGGCCTGGAATAGTCGTCACCCACCGCTAGCCTGCGGTGGGTGACGACTCGCGCACTCGTTGATGCCAACGTCTTGTACTCCAGGACGCTCCGTGACTGGCTGATCATGATCCAGCTGGAATCGGAGGGAGGCATCTACGAGCTGTGCTGGACCGAGGACATCTTGGCCGAGGCCATCACCCGGTTCCGCGACCACAACCCCACGGTTCACGGTCGGGTGATCGCCAAGATGCACGACACGGTCACCGAGTATCTCGGCGTCGGCCGGATCGATGATTACCGCATCGACGGCTCCTTTCCCGGCGCCGACCCCCACGATCAGCATGTGCACGCGGCCGCGATCGCCGCCGGCGCGACCTACCTCATCACCGATGACCCCGGCTTCCGATCGCCGGGCATCGACCTGGACAGCCTCCCGTACGAGGTGCACACGCCCGACAGCTTCCTGGTCCTGGTTGACGACTCCGCACCGCACGACGTCAGGGCGGTGACCCGGGACCAGGAACGCTACTGGGACCGGAAGCCGGGATCCAAGACCCTGGTTCAGGCGCTGCAGGATGCCGGCTGCCCGGACTTCGCGCAGCGAGTGCTGGAACATCTGTGCCAGCTGCCGGCGGACGACACGCCCACCTGACCGCGCCGCGCTGAGTATCCCCCGGGGGATAGCCACGCGCCGAGACTCACCAGGCGCGGCCGCGCATGACGTCGATGACGTCGCCGGGGTGCAGGTGGCGGATGTAGCGGTCGGTGGTGGCCAGGGAGCCGTGGCGCAGTTGGCCCTGGATGACGTGCATGGGCACGCCGTCCTGGGCGAGGCCGAAGGCGAGGGAGTGCCGCAGCCCGTGGGGGTGGACGCGCTTGTCGATGCCGGCCTTCTCGCCGAGGCGGGCCAGCGCGGCCCGCACATACCGGGGGTCGAGGGGCCGGCCGACGCGTTCGGCGGTGTACTGGGCGAAGATCGGGTGCCGGCCGGTGAGGCCGAGCTGCCGGCGGCGGTCGAGCCACCGGTCCAGCAGTGCCGCGCCGCTGGGGTCCAGGCCGACGGTGGCGGTCGTGCCGCCCTTGCCCTCCCGGACGCGGACGGTGCCGCCCTGGGTGTCGGCGTCACGCGGGTACAGCGCCAGCGTCTCGGCGATGCGCAGCCCGGACCCGTAGAGGACGCCGATGATCGCGCGCAGCCGGATCCCCGAGTTCGAGCGGTTCGACGCCGCGGCCACCAGCTGGCCGATCTCGTCCTCGGTCAGCGGCTCGGCCACGAACGTCCGGCCCGCGTTCGTCGGCGGACTCACCATCATGCCTCCCAACCCAATGAGTACCGCTTATCCCCAGAAGCGGTACTCATCCACACCCCACCAGGTGGGTGCAGGCAAGACCGGTACTATTCCGGCCGCTCACCGGCCGATGTCGAGACCGTACAACCAGCCACCGACAGGCTGCTTTCACGTGCGCGTCACTGGATGAGTCCACCCGCAGGCGTAGCGTCCTGGCCGACACCTGTGAAGGGAGCATCCAGTGTGGGCCTCGTTGGTCGTAGCAGGTCTCGCCCTGTTCTTCACCATCGGATCGTTCTGGTGGCTCTACGCGCGCCGCGGCCCGCTGCAGATCTCAGAGCCACACACTTTCGCCGCCTACGTCAGTGACAACGACGTGCGCATCAGGTTGCCGCTGGTGATGTACAACACCGGCGCTGTGCCGATCGTCGTTCAGAACCTCCGCATGGTGTTCCCCGAGGACAACGCACCCCTCGACTACCCCTGGCGCAACACTCGCACTCAGCTCACCCCCGCCTCCGGCGACAACGACGATCTCCCTGCCGTCTTCGCCGTTCCCGGGCGTCAAGTGGTCCAGAAGTTCATCGAGTTCGGCGGCCCGTTCCCCGGTTTTGTTCCCGTCGGCCGCGATGTCACCGCCGGCATCGAAGCCAAGCTCGGACACCGCGACACGTGGCAGCACCTGCTCACGTTCACCCTGCACATGCAGCACGTCGCCCAGAAGGGCATCTACCTCGCCCACAGCAACTCCCGCACCCCCTGCACACCCGACGAGGCCGAGCGCGCCAACGAGGTCGCGAAGGAGCTCCTGGAGAAGATGAGAGCCCGGCATCCAGGGTTCGGCCAGGCCGACTCCGTCGACGCATCCGACTAGGGCGCGACCCTCCCCGCCGCCCACCCGGACTGGGGTCCGGGGCAGTCGTCGTCGTCGCGGCGGCTGCTGACGCGTCGACGACCCCTTACGACCGCAGGTGCTGGAGATCCACGCACACAAACGGGAACTTGAGCGACGCCTTGGGGTCGAGGACGACAGCACGAGCACCTAGCCCGACCGCCCGTTGCTCCCCACCAGGTGCCGGCCCCCGCCGCTCCATCATGCGTCGGCGAGCAGGTCCATCGAGCTCTTCCCGTCACCTAGCCGCTCGTCGATCTTGTCGTGCCAGCGCTTATGCCGGGAAAGGTCTGCGACCTGCGCAGTGCAGATGCCACACACGCCGGGGATCACCTTCTGTTTGGCCATGCCGGCGGATCGTAGCGTGCCGCTCTCGCACGCGTCAGTCGCCGAACGACCGCCGACCCCACCAGGTGCATAGGAGCGGTACTCATCGGCCCGCGCCGTCGTTGCCTAGTACTAGGCAGGCGGCTTCTTGTCTTGTACAGTACTAGGCAACGGATGGAGGCAGGGATGACGACACAGCGACACGAGCTGGAAGCCTGGCTCGGCGACGACCTGGCCGGCCTGACGACCGAACAGGTCGACCAGCTGATGCTGATCGTCGAGGCGATCGAGCAGATGTACCCCGGCGCCGACGACGAGGACGAGCGCCGCGAAGCCCTTACCGCGGCGACTCAGTTCCTCGCCGGCGAAACCACGCTGGCCGAGGCTGCCGCGCGCCGGGCTTCCGCCCGGCTGGCGGTCGAACAGGCCACCGCCGCGCTCCGCACGGTCGTTGTGGCGGCCGCCCTCGACGGCCGATCGGACAACTCCATCACCACCGAGACCGGGCTGTCGCGCGAGACGGTCCGGGCATGGCTCGGCCGCACCGGCGAGATGGCCCGCGACGTGCGCGGCGCAGCCAAGGACGCTCGCGAGCACCCGGACGACCCCGACGTCGTGCAGAACCGCGACAAGCTCATCCGGATCGCCCGTGCCGGCGGCCGGAGCTTCTCCGATCTGCACTTCGTGACCGGCCTGGAACTGTCCGACCTCCGCCGCATCGTCGGCGAGCCGACCTGACCCCAGCACCGGGCGAGAGCCCACTATCCCGGATCGGCGTTGGCGCCTCGGTCACGGGCGAGGATCGTCGCGGCGTCCGTCAGGTCCTCGGCGGCCGATCGAGCGGCCGCACCGGCGGCGGCGATGTGTCCGCCGATCGTGATGTGAGCCGGCAGCTGGTCGCGCGTCTGGTCGGTCGCGGCCGCCAGGGCTTCGGCCTGGCTGGCCAGCGCGCGCAGTGTCGCCGGGGTCACGTCCGGCGCTGTGGTGCTCTGGGTGGCGGCGTGCTCGGCCACCAACTGGTCCCAGGCCGGCGGGTCTTCGCCGAGTTGGCGGATGTGCCGGTCGGCGACCATGCGCTGCAGGGGTTCGTCGGCGGCCCAGATGAGGGAGTCGATGGCGCGGATGGCGGCGGCGACCTCGAGGAGCGCGTTCTCCGACATCGTCAGGTGGGCGCGCTCCGTGTCGCGGGCGGCGCTGGGCGCCTCGACGGCGAGAACGTGCGCTGCGCGCTCAACCAGGACCACCCAGCAGTCCAGGTTCTTCCGGACGGCGTCGACGAACTGTTCGACATCCAGGGTCTCGGCGGGCCACCTGTTGGGACCTATGACCTCGTTCAGCAGGTCGCGTGCGTCATACAGGTTGTCGATCGGGCCGTTCATCGCACCTCGCCCGGTCTCGCGGAGGACTGGCCAGCGATGGCGGTGACGGTCACGACGCCGCCGTAGAGCACCTGCATCGCCAGGACGGCGCCGGCGCAGCGGGAGCACAGACACTGCGGCCGCGACGACATCTCCATCTGGCCCGGCGGGTAGACGGCGGTGGCGATCATGTCGGCGTCGTACTCCCGGCACACGTCGCAGTCGTTGCGCTGGTGCGGGTACGCCAGCCGGATCGGCTCACTGCTGGTCATGGCCGCTGCTCCGGGGTCGCGGCCGCGAACGCGAGTGCCCTGGTGATTGTGCGCACCAGGTGCCCGGCCTCCTCGGTCACGTCGTGCGCCTGGCTCCACACCATGCGCGCACCGTAGGTGTAGAGCGGGTTGCCGTGGCCGTCGTGCTCGATCTTGCCGCTGAGCGGCGCCAGCGAGATGTCGCGGAGCGCTTCCAGGACCTCGCCGGCGGCGACGAGCCGCTCCGGGCCGACGGCCTCCAGCAACGCCCGGCCGACGAAGGCCAGCGCCTCGGCCTCGTCCTGGCGCAGCTGTCCATCCTTCTCCTCGATCGTCATGCTGGCGTTGGTGACATGGTCGGCGCTCATCGTGTGTCCTCCGGGTCGTGGTTGGCGGCTCGGACCGGTGTGACCACCGCGCCGTCGAGCCGCTCGCGGGCGTCCATCGCGTGGCCGGCGCACATCGGAACGCCGTCGCCGTTCGCGTCACGCACGTCGAACGCGACCGGCTCGCTGCACGGCAGGCCCAGTCGGTCGTAGCCCCACGACCGGCCGCAGTCCAGGACAGCGCACCAGCGCGGCCGCCACTCGATCGCAGCGTGTTGCCGTGCTCCGGGCAGACACCCCAGTCCGCACCGCAGGTCGACCGGCCCCGCACCCAGGCCAGGTCACTGGCCGTCGCGACGGGCTCGCGCGCGATCTGGGCCGCAGTGCCAGCGGCGTCGTCCAGCCGGAACCCCGCGAACCGGGTGGACTCGTTCGGGTCGGTGCGCAACCGGTCACGGACGGCGGCGAGCTCTGCTGCCAGGGACTCGGCCTGTCCGACCAGGCGCCGCAACTTCGCCGGCGTCACCGCATGGTCGGTGCTCATCATCGCCACGTCTCGTTGGCCGCCTGCCGGGAGATCCCGACCGCCGCGCCGACGCGCTCCCGCCGCTTCTGGGTATCGGTCATTCCTGTGCGTCTGCGCGCCACTTGGGGGTGTCCTTCCAGATTCGTTGACCGTCAGATCCCGGGCACCGGCCGGCTCGGCGCCATCTGGGTGTGAGTTGCCCGAGGCGGAGCGGCTGGGGGCGCCGGATCCGTGAGGTAGGCGCGGAACGCCCGGGCGCCAGGCATGTCAGCCGGCGTTCTGCCCGGGTGTTCTCGTGGTGCCAGTCCGGTCGCTGGGACGACCGTGGACTGGGTGATCACCTCGAACAGGCGCCTTGCGAGAGGGTCAGTGCGAGCGGCGTCGGGGTCGCCGGTCCAGCCGATCGTCACTTCAACGGGTGCCCGCAGTCCCAACTGCTTGGCGATCTCCTGGGCCGCGTGAGTGAAGTTCCGGGCGTAGTCGGCCTTCTGCGCGGCGTACTCGTCTTGGACGGCTCGGATCGTGTCGTTCACCCGTTGCCGCAAGTCGTCGGGGATGGTCTCACCACTGAACTGGAGTCCCTGGAGGACGTAGTGGTAGTTGTCCTGCAGCCCGAAGCCGTCGAACTGGTCGTTGACGTCAAGTAGCAGCTTGATCGGCTCAGAGCGGTGAGTGGGCAGCGGGTCCGGGACGGTGCTGCCGAGCAGGCCTGCCACTGCGGTGGTGTTCAGGGTGACTGGTTGGCCGGCGAGCAGTTGCTCGATCCCGCCCAGGTTGCGGGCCACGTCGGTGAGCGCGGAGGCGAGTTCGTCGGCGAAGTGAAACGGCGCATTGCCCTCGTCGTCGATGAGGCGGCGGACGTCGTCGGCGAGTTCGGTCATGGTGTCGACGACCAGGTCGTAGCGACTCTCGTCGGAGCCGAGGCGCTGGCCGGCGCCAATCGCGACGAGGCTGGTGACCAACGCGGTTCGGGTGTCGGATCGCTGGCCTTCGAACAGGACGTTCGTTCCGCCGATGCGGGTGTTGACGGCCGCGAGGATGCATGCGAGGTCGTCGGCGAAGCTGAACGGTCGTTCGCCGACGTCGGTGAGGTACCGCTCCCGCGCGAGTTCGGTCAGGGTGAGGGTGACCTTCTCGGTCGGCCGAAGGGACTCGTACGGGATGCCGTAGTCGGTCATGGTTCGTCCTTCCGTTCCGGTGGGGTTGTCAGATGCCGAGCGCCGGGTTACTGGTCATCTGGGTCGGCTGGCTGCGAGTTGTCCGCGGGGATGCCGTGGGTGCTCGATGGCGGCCTTCCACGGCGCGTCGCATCTGGTCGAGGCGGATGCTCCGCAGTACCGCGGCGCGGTCCTTCTCGGGGACCTCGGCGAGTTGAAGCCGGTCGGTGATGTCGCGGAGTCGTGCGGCGTCGTCGTCCGCGCTGTGCGGGAGGCGGTGGTGGTCTTGCCAGACATGCACGAGGGCTTTTTCAAAGCCGTGATCGGGCATGGAGAGGTGATTTGATCGCCACTCGGCGTGCTCGATCGGGTAGTTAGTGTTCAGCCAGGCTTCGGCCTGGGCGAGCCGGGCTCGTCGTCGGTCGAGCAAGTCCGTGCACTCGGCGCGCAACTCCGACGTCAGCGTTTCGATGGTGAGGGCCGTGTGGCCGTTCTCGCCCGTCGCAGCGCGCCACAGCCCGAGCAACTGCGTGCGATCGTGCGCAGCCTCGCCATCGGTGACGACGAATTCGTAGGCGTATTCCCAGACGGTCGAGAGGCCGGGATCGGACACGCTGAGCCACGCGCGCGCCTGTGCCGTCTCGACGTCGTCGCGCTGCTGACCGCTCATTCCGTCGTACCTGCGCGATCGCCATTTCTCGACGATCTCCCACTGGAGCCTGTCCGAAAGTGCCGCCGCACCCGCCTGGAACAACTCGGTGAACCGTTGCTCCAGGGCTCTGTGCTGCGCCTGGTCGGTGGTCTTCATCCAGGCCCAGGCTTGGGCTCGGTGGAGCGGGTCCGTAGTGGTGTCGTTGCCGAGCAGTTGTGCGAGCGCGGTGGCTGGTTCTGTGCTCGCTGGCCCACCGAGCAGTGCCTGATTCCCGCCGACCTCGTTGCTGACGGCGGCCAGGATCTGCGCGACGTCGTCGGCGAACGCCCGGCCCGCAGTGAGGTCGTGGCGGACCAGCGCGGTCAGGGCGTCGACGGCGGCGCCGACGTACGGAGCCGGCGCCCGCACGGGGGTGTCGCCGGCGCCCCTTGCGCGCACCGCGTGTGTAAGCCTGAAGAGGTCGCTCGTACGGGCGGAGTAGCCCGCCGCGGCGGCGATCGGATCTGCGTCGAAGGGGCCGTCGGCGACGTAGCCGACGCTGGCGGCCCGGCGTGTCTGGTCGAGGATGATCGCGAAGTCATTGACGAAGTCGCCGCCGTCGCGGCCGGTAGCGATCTGAGCGACGCCGTTGAGCGCTTCGACCGCGTTCGCGACGAGGCCTGCGTGGCTGGTCATGGGTGTCGTTCTCCCTCTGGATCGGCGCCGGCGGCGCGTTGGCGTTGTCGCCGCAGGATGGTGATGAGTTGTGTGGTGGCGGCGGCGCGTGGGAGCTTCCGCCAGTGCCTTGAGCCGTCGAGGACCTGGTGGAGGCGTTCGTGGCAGGTCCGGCACATCGGGACCAGGTCGCGATGGTGTTCGCGGCCGAGGTTCTCGTAGGTGGCGTGGTGCAGGTCGCCGCTGGTGAGAGTCCACTCCGTTCCGCAGACCGCGCATCGGGGTGCGCGGCCGGTGGCGGTGACTTCGTCGTGGTACCAGCGCTCGCGGCGGCGCCACCACCTGGGAGAGGCCATGTATTCCGCGTAGCGGCGCCGGTAGGCGGCTCGCCGGGCGTCTCGGCGAGCGAGCGGGCGGAGCGGTCTCATGGTCGTCCTGTTCCGGTGGGTGGGTCATCCACGAGGGTGCGGAGGATCCGGACGCTGCGGGCGACGCGGACCTGGTCGGTGACCTGCTCGGCGCTGTAGTGGTCCAGGATGGCCAGAGCGCACCGGGCGGCCTGATGCGGCGGGTGCGGCGCGTGGTCACCGACGTCGATGCGTTGTCCGGTTGGTTGGCCGTCGACCAGGGCGTCCATGGCGTCGCCGACGACAGCTAGGGCTAGCAGGTCGTGGAGGCTTCTGGTCGGCGTGTCGAGGATGTAGGCGGCCGAAGCGAGAATCTGCCAAGCCTCCCGGATCGGCCCCGGCTCGGTGGACGTCGTCATCGGGTCACCTGCGCAGAGGGGGCGCTGCTCTGGGCAGCGAAGGCGTCGCTGATCAGGTCGGCGACGGCATCGCGTGCGGCCGTGATCTCGTCGGCGTCGGGACGTCTTCTCCAGTCGGTGAGGCTGAGCATGATCGGCGCGGCCGAGCGCAGCATCAGCAGCCCAGTGCCGAACGGCAGGGTGCGGATCCGGGCGGCATCGAGGATCGGGACGCGCCGAAGAGATACCTGCCGTGAGCGGGACCCGTCGCCGCGGCCGGTCGACCGAGACAGCGACACGGTCTCCTCGTCGCGTTCGCCGATGAGCGTGACGAGGTCCTGCAGGTCCTTGGGTGTGGAGCCGCCACCGAGGATCACCTTGGCGATCGCGGAATCCCAGATCGCGTGCGCCAGGTTCTCGCCGTAGCCATCGCGGATCTGCGCGACCGACTGGAACACGGCGGTGGTGACCATCCCGCTGCCGCCACCCTCGGACATGAGCGACGGCAGCGACGAGATCGCGAGGAAGTTGTGCAGCTCGTCCAAGATCAGGTTCAGTGGTGGGTCCAGCCGCGCTCGGGGCGAAGCGGCGGCGAGACGGCGGGCCGTCTCCACCAGGTCCTCGATCAGCGCGTTGATGAGCGCGCCAGCGTTGCCGGCGCCGTTGGACGTGCCGATCAGATAGAGGGTGCCCTTGTCGCGCAGGAACCGGACGGGGTCGAACTCCTCCCCCGGCGACGGCGACACCGCGGCCAGCACCTTCGGCGCCGCGAGCGCACCCAGCGCGGAGCGGACGCCGAGCCAGATGGAGTCGCGGGTGCGCTGGTCGGCGGTGGCGGCGGCCTCGAGGGCGTCACCCCAGCCGTAGGCGGCGCGGGGGTTGTCGGCGAGGATCCGCGCGGCCTCGAGCGCGGCGACGGGGTCGAGGGACCACCGGTACAGGTCGCGCGGGGTGTGCCCGGCCAGCGCGGCGGCGTGCAGCATGCCGCGCAGGACCGCCTCGGTCTGGCCCTGCCAGAAGGCGCCGTTCTCCACGCCCTTGCCGCCGACCCCGCTGCCGGCGGCCAGGCCGCGCGCGCGGACCATCGCGGTCTCGGGGTCCTCGCATCCGCGCACCGGGGACCAGCGCAGCCCATTGGAGATCCCCGGCGCGAGACCCTGCGGGTCGAAGACCGCCACCGGGCCGACCTTCTCGCGGGCGGCCATGGTGGCGGTCAGGTTGTCCGGCCGGGTGCTGTTCGTGACGACGGCACCCGGGGCGTCCAGGATCATCGGGATGACCAAGTGCAGGCCCTTCCCCGACCGGGGCGGCCCGACGATGACCCGGGAATCCTCGACCGGCGACCAGACGGCGACACCACGCGAGTGGCCGAGCAGCTGCCCGCAGTCACCAGGCCCCGCCTTCTGGAGCCCGGGGCGCAAGTGCGTAGCCCGGGCCATCAGACTGCGCTCGCCGGCCGCGCGCAGCACCTCGCTGCGGGTCGCGGTGCCGGCCGGGTAGCCGATGCTCGGCGGCCGCGCGCCGCCGCGGCGGCGCCACACGAAGTGCGCGGCGATCGTCAGAACGGCACCCGTTGCGATGACGATCCCTGTGATGGCCCACACCAGGACGGGTGACGGCATCGGCGTCGCCCACGCGGCGGCCGGGTCGGCGGGCTGACGCACCGCTGCCCAGGCGCGGGAGGCGGCGAACGCCGGTACCGTGTGCCCCGTGGTCACGGCCGCCAGCGCCGCACCGCACCAAGTGAGCAACAGTACGGTGGCCACGGCGCCCACGCTGATCAGACCGACGATGGCTACGGTGTCATCGCGGCTGGCCCCCAGCGGTTCGGATGCCATCCTGATCACCGTCCGTCGGCGTGCATGCGCTGGTCTGTGTCTGTGAGCGCCACTTCGGCGTCGGTGAGAGTGTTCTTCACGACGACGGAGCGGTTGCCGACGCGCCAGAGCCCGATGCCGCGGTCCAGGCCGGGCAGCATCCCGGCTTCTTCGCTGTTGAGGCCGACGACGTCGGCGGTGGTGCGGATCTGGTCGGCCTTCTGCCGGTAGATGATCCGGGTGGCGGTGTCAGCGATCAGGCCTTCGGCCAGCGCTCGCTGCTCACTGCCCGCGTCGCCGACGGCGGAGCCGTCGCTGTAGCGGTGCATGATGGCGACGTTGGAGATCCCGAGACCGCGGGCGAGCTTCCACTGCGACTGCATCCTCCGCAGCAGCGGCAGCTCTCGCATGATCCGCCACGCCTCGTCGTAGACCATGAATCGGCGCCCGCCGCCGGGATCGCGGACGGCCGCTTCCATCCACGACGACGCGCACGTCATGACCAGCGGCATCGCCGGGTTGGACTCGCCGAGGCGGGAAATGTCGACGCTCATCGCCGGCAGGGCGGGGTCGAACGCGACGGTGGAAGGCTGGTCGAACATGCCGGCCAGCTCGCCGGAGACCATGACCCCGAGCAGGTGGCCGAGTTCGTGGCCGGCGTCGCGGAGACGGTCGTAGCTGTCGAACCCGAGCTGCAGCGGCCGGGCCTGGTCGGGGGCGAACAACAGCGACACCACATGCGGGAGCAGCGGCACGGTGTTGTTCTCGGCCGCGGTGTCCAGCGCGATCGCCAGCGCGGTGTGCTCGGTCGGCGCGAGAGCACGGCGGCCGAGCCACTCGGCCAGCGAGCGCAGCAGCTCCAGCCGATGTGCCCTCACCTCGCGGGCCCAGTCCTCGTCGCTGAGTCCAACCGGCCGCAGGCCCTCGTCGAGGGGGTTGATCCGGTTGGGCAGCCCGGGGCCGACGGCGATGACCGCGCCGCCCAGCGCCTGGACGAGCGGGGTCCATTCGCCCTTGACGTCGCCGGGCACGTAGGCGCGGTGGCCGCCGCAGGCGCGGGCGCGGATGACCATGGACTTGAACAGTGCGGACTTGCCGGACCCGATCTCCCCGACGAGGAAGATGTTGGGGTTGGTCAGCACGCCGGCCTCGTACAGCACCCACGGGTCGAAGAAGAACGACCCGGCCGTGTAGACCTCGGTGCCGATCAGCATGCCGTCCGCGCCGAGGCCGCCTTCGGCCTGGAACAGGTAGACGCCGCCCAGGTTGCGGGTAGTGGCCCGGTGGGTGGGGACGGTGAACCGGCGCCGGTTGCGCAGCGCGTGCGGCCGCTGCTCCCCCGCCGCCGAGATGGCGCGGCGTATCCGCTCCTCTTCGGCGGCCGCGGCGCGCCGCGCCGCCGCGGTGGCGGCGCCGTGCTGGCGGGCGCCTCGCAGCAGCTCCCGCTCGGCGGCGCGCCGGGCCCGGCGCTGCGCCATCGTCTCCCGCTGCGGGATCATCAGCGAGGACGTGGTGACCTTGCGGTGGGTGCTCATCGAAGCCCCCGCCCCAGCGGCAGCGCCCCGCAGGTGAACGCCTCCGCCTGTTCCCCGTACAGCACCCGCAGCTCGCAGTGCGCCTTCGCCGCGGCGGTGGTGATCTGCTGGACCGAGGCCCGCAGCTCATCCAGCGTCCACGCCGACACCACGACGAGCCCGGCGTAGTCCATGTCCCCAGCGCCGGAGGCGAGCTCGACCTCGCGGCGGCGGGTGTCGTTCCACTCGCGGCGATCCGATTCGGTCTCCAGGATGTCGCGGCGGGCCCGCTGCCGGGCGTTGGACTCGTGGTCGACCAGCTCGGCACGCACGGCGCGCAGCGCCTTCCCGGTCGGGACCGGACGGAAGATCGTCGACACCGCCCGCCGCACACCGGAGGTGAGCAGCAGCGGCCACAGGAAGTTGACCGCGACCTGGATGCGGGGCCATTCGGCTACCCACAGCACGCAGTGGTAGGCCGAGTCGGCCTTGAGGTGGTCCCACTCCTCCTCGACCGCGAGCGGGCCGGCGTGCTCGGTGACCCGGCCGATATCGTGCTTGGCCAGCCCGGGCAGAGAGGCCGGGTCGTAGGCGCCGCGCAGCACGACGGCCAGGTCGGCACTGGACAGGCACCCGTCCGGGCGGACGTCCATGCCCGACAACCGCGAGGTCAGCATGCCGATCTGCTGAGCCAGCACCTCCGCCGCGCCCGGCACCCCGCCGCCGGCGTCGCGGATGGCGCGCCCGGCCTTGCGCATGTCCAGCACCAGCGTCAGGGTCGTCTCGTGCCGCTCCGACGCCGGCGTCGCCGCGGCGAGTAGCTGCTTGTAGGAGGCGACCTCCCACGAGTCGTCGTCGCGGCCGTGCTTGCGCCAGTACGCCTCGGCGGCAACCCCGGACTCAGGCAGGGTGCGCTCGAGCACCTGGATGCGGGCGATGCCGGTGTCGGCCGTGCAGAACTCGGCCAGGATCGACCCCCACGCGTCGGCACGGCGGTCCTGCTCGGCTGGTTCGGCCAGCGTCCACGCGCCGGGCACGACCCGCAACGTGGCGGCCAAAGTGCGGGCGTGCGGGTCGTGCACCATCACCGCGCCGGTCGCCTCATGCACGACCCGCCGCAGCGCGGCCGCCGCCCCGGGCAGTGCCAGCGTCCCGTCCGGTCGCGGCTTCGAGGTCTGCTTGCGGAACGAGGTCTGCCGGGCGCGGCGGCGCCGGTGAAACGACACCACCAGCGGCAGCCAGTCGCCCAGCTTGCGGCCCTTCACGCTGACGAAGGCCAGCACCAGCGGCGGCGCCCACGCCGGCGACGTGAGCAGCGCCAGCTGGAACTGCCCGACGTACAGGCTGGGGATGAATACCAGCAGGGCCAGCCCGACGTAGATCAGCTGCGGCAGATACAGGCCCAGCAAGATCCCGCGTTGCGGGCGTCGGCCGAACTGCACCCGCCGGTCAGCGGTCTCAACAGTCACTGATCGTCACCTCCTCGAACTCGTCTGTCTGTTGGGGTGCTGATGGCTGGTCAGATGCCGGTGCCGGCGTTGGCGAAGAACGCGATGATCGCGTTGGCGCCGCCGATGACGACGGCGGCCGCGGCCGACCACATGACGCCGGACTTCGCGGTGTCGGCGAAGCCGCCGCGTCCGGTGACCTTGGAGAAGCCCAGCGCGACGGCCGAAACGACCAGCGCTGCGACGCACAGGACCAGGGCCCAGAACACGAACGCGCCGACACCGGTTTGCAGCACGCTCAGACCGGGCAGGCCGGTGGTGTTGGGGCTGATCCCCGGGTTGGTGTTGGCCTGGATGTTGCTCGCCAGCGCGGTGAGAGTGGACATGTCGCGATTCCCTTCGGTGATCGGGTGCCGCCGGGTGTCGGCACCTCTCGCACATAGGGGTGGCCCCCGCCGCGCACATTCGCGTTCAACGCCGCGCCGACGCGGCGCCGGGCGAGGGCACTGGTCACGAATGAGCCGGTGACCTGGCGCGCTGGGCACCTGGTCACCGGCTCAGTCGTGCGTGCTGTAGCCGGAGCGGCGACGCCTGCCGCCCACTGAACTCATGGGCCGGCGACCACCGGGTGGGCGATGGTGACGTCCTTGCCGTAGTGGGAGAGCCGCTGCGCCCTGGCGACCGCCGATGCGAGGGCCTCCGCGAGCTCGGCGGCCGTGTCGGGATGCAGGGCGGACAGCGGGCGCTGAGCAGCGTTGGAGGAGGTAACCTCGACCCGGACGTCGGCACCGCGGCGGTCGTCCTGGATGAGGTTGACCCCGACCATGCCCTCGCGACGACCGCGGCCACGAATGGACTCGAGGTAGAGGCGGTGGGTCGCGTGGTAGCCGGTCTCATCGCACCAGCGCAGCGAGCACTCGGTGTCGCGGTCGGTGATCAGCGGGACCACCGCGCCTTCAAGACGGCGTCCGCGACCGGGGTCAACGTGCCGTCGGGTTGTAGCAACGTGGGCGCGTCGAGGTAGTCGGCGAGCTTGTCCAGCTCCTGGACGACGTCGTCGTCGTACCAGCCGTGGAAGTAGGTGTCGTTCACGTACTGGATGACGTCCGGGGTCCACTCGGCGCGGCGACCGGCACGGGCCATGTCGGTGATCTGCTCTGCGGCGCGGAAGGCGTCCGCGACGGTCATGGCGAAGTCGAATACCTGCTCCTGGCCGTCGTTCTTCAGGTGTACGCGGATGATGGGCATCGTGCCGGGTTCGGCGTGCACGGTCATGTGGCCGGTGGAGTCGTCGACGAACCACGACCAGGTGGTCACGCCGGGTGCGCGGGTCGGTACGTTCTGCATGGGTCTTCCTCCTGCTTGTTCAGGTGGGGATCAAGTCCTCGTGCCGGTGTGGCTGCACCGGCGCGAGGGCGCACGGTCTGCTGAATCGGACGGGCGGCTCCTTTGGGGTAGGGGTCAATAGGTCGGGGGTGCCCAGCCGGCGTATGGAAGGTTCCAGGCGCCGTCGGTGAGCTCGCTGGTGGGGACGATGTAGACGCCGCCGCGGCGGCCGGTCTGTTCGTCCAGGACGTCGTTGCTGATGGCCAGTCCGTCGCCGAGGTAGACGGCCACGTGCCCGGAAGGCACGTTGTCGTAGAACAGCAAGGCTCCGGGCGGCGGAGGGCTGCCATCGGTGACGGCCGCGCCGGTGGCGACGTAGGTGCGCCACTGGTCCAGGGCGGTCACGAAGCCGGAGAACTGACGGCCGTGCACCCTGGCCGCCAGTTGTGCGCACAGCCGGTAGTAGTGCGTGGCGCCGAAGTACGGGTCAGGAAGCCCTGCGGCGTTGGCGTCGGCGAAGGCCTGGGCCCGCGCCATCAGGGCGGCAGGATCGGCGACCAATGGCGGCGGGTCCTCGCCGCTCCATTCCGAATCGCAGGTTCCGCCGTCAGGCGGCTGCGGGGCGAGGTCGCCGCGGATTTCGGCCAGCCAGGTCCAGGCGTCGTCCTCCCATGTCGCGTATGCGTCGGGGTAGGCGCTGACCTGCACGGCCTGCGCCGCCTCGGTGAGTGGCATGTGCTCCCAGCCGGGGATGTCGAGCAGGCCGGGTTGCCCGCCGGCGCCGCCGGTGTAGAAGAACCGCGACGACGTCGGCGGGTGGGTGCGTTCCTCGAAGGTGCCCCAGGGTGCGCGCTGCTGGAACAGCCCGACGGAGTCGCGGTCGCCGTGGTCGAGGTTGCGCAGGGTGGACTCTTGCGCGGCGGTCGCCAGCGCGACGGCGAGGCCGAAGTCGGGCACGCCGAGCTGTTCGCCGACGGTGACGATCGTGCGCGCGTTGCTGGACTGATCCTCGTCAAGGTCGGTGATCGGTGCGCCGTCTCCGGGCACGCACCACTGACTGTCCTCGCCGCCGCCCTCGCCGGCGCCGCCTGCGCCGAGAACGCCCGCCGCGGTGAGCACCACCGCCACGGGAAAGGCGATGAGTTTCTTCATGGCTGTTTCCCTCGTCAGTTCGGCCGGGTCAGGTCCGGTCCGGTGCGCTCGGCCGCCGCCGGTCCGCCGCCGGGCTCAGGTGCCGGCCGTTGCGCCGGCGGCGAGGCGGGCGTGGAGGACGGGCCCGCAGGACTGTGCGGAGCGGCCGTTGGCCTGATTGTGGATGCGGGCGCGGCAGGACGATCTGCGGAGGCCGTTGCGACGCCACCCGGTGCTGCGGTCGCGGCTCCTGTGGCGCGGCCAGCACCGCGCCCAGCGGGCACCGGTGCGGCCGTGGAGGATCCGCCACCGCCACTCGCGCCGCTCCCCGGCGGGCGCCCGCCGGTGCCATTCGGCGGCGTCTCCGGCGGCTGGGTGTCTCCTCCCCCGGTGGCTGCGGCGGCGCCTCCGGTTCCGGTCGCGGGCTGGCCGGATGGCGGTGCCGGGGTGGACCGGGTGCCGCCTCCGGCCGTCGCGCCGCCGTTGACCGTGGAGGCGGCGGACGAGCGGGTGTGCATGATCTGGGCCGGGTTGGCTCGGCCGGCCACCTGCGCGCCGCGGGCGGCTGCGGCGGTGCCGGCGCCGTGCAGGTGTCCTGCCTCGATCTCGTCGCCGATGAAGCTCATGAACTTGAAGCAGGCCACGGGGACGAGCGCGGCGAGCATCAGCATCAGCGTGGAGGTGAGCAGCACGCCCACCACGCCCGCGCCGTCGGTGCTGAAGCTGAGGCTCTCCAGCCCGGATACGCCCAGTCCGAACACGATCATGACGGCGAGCTTGGTGAAGATCAGCGCGACCACCAGGCTGATCCACTTGCGGAACCAGCCATGTGTCTTGTCCCAGGCCAGGCCCATGATGGCCAGCGGGCCGATGACGACGGCGATGTCCAGGAGCATGGTGCGCACCAGCAGCGCGGCGAACACGGCCAGTGCCCCGAACACGAGGAAGATGCCGAACACGATGAACCCGAACGCGCCGGCCACGACCGAGCCGCCACCGAGGACGGCGTAGTTGGCGCCGTCCTGGCCGGGCATCGCGCCCGCGGTGTCCAGGACGGTGGACAGGATCTCGGTGAAGCGATCCCCCACGGAGTCCAGGTCACCGAAGGTGATCGCGGTCAGGTCGTGCGAGACGCCGTCGACGGCGGTGGTGAACAGGTGGATGATCGGGACCGACGCGGCCGTGCCGAGCACCGCGACACCGGCCAGGACGACCGCTTTGGGGATCCCGGCGCCACTGCGGTTGCGCAGAAGGAGGGTGACGATCTGGATGACCAGGAACCCCACCGTGATCGGCAGCGCGATGCCGAACACGCGGCCGGCCCACTCGTAGACGAACGAGGCATCCGTGTGCGGGGACGTGGTGGTGGTGATGAGGTTCCAGATCCACGACATCAGCGACATCGCGAACCCGAACACCGCGCCGGCCGCGGCGGTAATCATGTCCTCGAACCAGCCACCGGGGCCCTCGAGGATGGTGCAGCCGCCGCCGATGATCGGGACCTCGCAGACATCGAACGCGGGCATCATCGCAGGACCTCCTGGGGGATGCCGACCAGCGAGCAGGTGCCGCCGGGCGGGCAGAAGCTGAAGACCGTGAGCAACCGAGGCGTGGACGAGCTGGCGCGGTCACCGTTCTCGGCGTTGAACCGGGTGGTCTGCGTGCCGGCGACGGTGCGCACGGCGTAGCCGTCGGGGATCCGGTCGCGGACGTCGTCGACGACGTCGGGTTCCCACACGTGCTCGACTTCGAAGGTGTTCACCTGGCCGTAGTCGCGCTGGCGCAGCCACTGGTAGTCATCGGGCAGCGCCGCCGCGATCACGGGTTCGATCCGTACCCGGGACTCGCCGACCGCCTCGTCGGAGACCTCGCCGAGCAGCAGAGCCAGGTAGTCGTCGCGGGCGTGGTCACGCGGGTTGGTCCCGAGCACGAGCTCGGCGACGCTGGCTGCGTACTCGTCGGGCGAATCGGTGTCGGCGACCCCGTCCGGCGGCGACGTCGGCTGCGCCGTTGGCTCCGTCGGCTGCAGCGAGGGTGTCGGCGCCGACGTGCCGGTGGACGGTGTTCCCGGCACCTCATGCTGAGCGCCGGGGTCGGGGCCGCTGTCGGAGGTGCCGCCGCTGAGTAGGCCCAGCACGAGGACGACCAGCAACAGTACGGCCAGTGCCCCTGTCCCCCACCGGGCGGTGGCGGGCAACGCCGACCACCTCTGTCGAATGACCTGCATCGTGCTGCCTCACTTCCGACGAGACGTTCCTGTCAGAAGTAGGGGTGGCCCCCGCCGCGCACATTTGACGGCCACACCACGAAGAACCGCCCTCCCAGGTCGCCGACAGGCGGGCCGGGAGGGCGGCTCAGGTCGTCACCGGCAGTGGACTACTCCAGTGGCGCGTACGCCGGGTGCCAGTCCGGGAGCTCGTCGACCTCCCGTGGATACATCTCGTGGTCGCGCTGGATCAACTCCCACTCCTGCGGACCCCAGAAGCCGGCGAACGGCGGCGCCTCGTAGTCGTACCAGCGACCCATGTTCAACCGCGGTCGCTCGATGGTGATGATCGCCGCGTACCAGGCGCCAGTGTTGTGGTCATACATCGACTGCCGCAGCTCCAAGCACGCATCCTCAAGCCCGGGGAGGTAAAAGTGGCGATCCTCAGGAGTGTCGTCCTCCTGGAACGTCGCCACGACGGACGTACGGACCGTGTCGGCCGCAGCGGTGATCCGCAGAACTATCTTGGACCACCAATCGTCTTCCACCGGCATCCGGTCCACCACCGCATACCCGAGCTTCAGTAGCGGGTCGTCGATCTCGTGGCGCGGACCGTCGAGCTGCAGCACCGGCGGCGGGTCTATGCTCCCCGGGTGCCATTCGGGCATGTGCTCCCGATCGCGCGGGAACATCTCCTGGTCATCATGCATGTACGACTTCAACAACGAGGGCGACTCGACGTGCGCCGGCGGGTTCTCGTAGTCGTAATCCGTCCGCAGCTCACCGTCGCTGTGGTCCACGACGAATGTCGCGTTGAACCAGGCGCCCCTCCCCTGCCTGGTCGTCAAGCGCCGGACCTCACGCAGCCGTGCGACCAGCTGCTGGTGGTACTCGGCGACCCGGGGCGAGTCGACCGCACCGTCGGGGCGCACCACAGTCGCCTTCGCTTCGACACTTCGGCCGGCGGCCGACACGACCAATGTGACCTTGCTCCATGGCGCCCTGACGTGGAGCTGGTTCGGAGAGTCGGCCTTGGTGGCCATGCCGAGCATGAACTGCTTGATCCAGTTGAACGGGCTGTGGTTCAGCGGCTCCTCGAGCTGCCTGGTCATAACCGGCTGTGGGATCGGCTGACGGTCGTCGCCGCGAACCGGATGCCAGGCTGGCAACCGATCCTCCTCCCGGGGAAATAGCTTGTGGTCGTCCACCAGCAGCTCGTCCACCGGCCATACCCCGCCGGTGCTGTCCCACCTGCGGCCGAACGGCGGAGTGTCGTAGTCCAGCTCCGCTCGCGGAGTCGCCGTCCCGCTATCCAGGGTGAAGATGGCGTTGTACCAGGTGCCCTTGCCGGGGCGCGCCATGTCCTGTCGCACCTTGCGGACCGCGTCCGCGTCGCCGGACTCCACACGAATCGGCGTCCACTGACGACTCCAAGTGCCGTCGGCATGCTCCACCGTTAGCAGCATCGCCAACCCATCGCCCGCACCGGTCACATTCAGCACCAGCCGTGTCCAGTCCAGGTCCTCTGCGGGGCCGGTCATGACGTCCTCGATCTGACTCAGCTGAGAGTCCGTCGGCTGGTTCGGGTCGGGCGGCGGTTCCGGCAGCCGCCACGCCAGCCACCGGCGCTGGCTGCTCGCCACGTGCCACGCCGGCAAATGATCGGCGTCCCGAGGGAACATCTGGTGATCGTCTTTCAACGAATACTCGTCGACCACCCCGTCGAACGGAGGGTGATCCCAATCGGCGCACTGAGTAAGCCCGCCGGCCTCTGTCAAGGTGAACGTGGCGTTGTACCAGGTGCCGGCGTCAGGTAGGTACATGACCGCTCGGGTGCCATGGATCGCACGTCGAAGACGCAGATCATGATCTTGGTCTTCGAGTTCCACCCGCGTTCTGACCACGTCGCCGTCGAGCAAGAACCGCTGAACGAACGCGACATTGTCCGCTGCAGCAGACACTTCGAGAACGGTCCTAGTCCAGTCATCGGGCGCTTCGAGGCGCATCGCGGCCTCGAGCTCGCCAAATTCGGTGCCGTGTGCCTCTTGATCCAACTGCGCGTTCACACCGATCCTCCCGCCGAGCCCACCGGTCCTCCTACCTCTGCAACGAAATGCCTACTGCCAATGCTGCCCCGGACGGGCGAGGAATGAGCAACTACGCGGCAACTCCCAGTGCCAACTCCAGCTGTCGCGGTCTTCCGTCCCAGAGGTCGTTGCGGAGCCAGGGTTCGACGAGCGCGCGCACCTTCCGCACCGACTGCGGGTGGGCCTCAGCGATCTTGGCCGGTCGGCCGTCCTGAGCGGCCTGACGGAGCGCGAGCCAAGCAGATCCGGCGGCGCCGTGCCGGCGAGATCCGATCAGCAAATCCATCAGCGCCCGCACTTGCGTCCTGCTCATCTGCGCGGCGAGGCGGACATCTCGATAGGCCACGTGATGAAGCCAGCTTCGCCGGACCCCGTGCTCAAGCAGTTCCAACGCCCCCTCGATCGCGTCCCGTGCGGCCCGCGCCGGTGCACCAGCTGCGACGAGTTCGGCGTGCAGAGCCTTCAGCCCCTCATCCCATTCGAATTGAGCGGTCTTTCGGGCATCGGCCGACCCCCACGCGTCCTGGACCCGGGCCTCGATCTCAGCCCAATCTCCGTACCTGCTCACGGTCTTGGACCCATGCTTCTCCACCTCGCGGCGCGCCACACGGCTACCACTCAGCAACTCGGCGGCGCGGACTTCATTGCGCGCTCGACGAAGCAGCGCGGTCGTGACCACGCCCCAAGGACTACCAGCACCGATCACCGAATCCCGCCGGGACGACAACACCTCCCAGGCAAACGAGACCATGTCATCAGGCAGGCTCTCTTCGCGGATATCGGACGTGCGCTGGACTCTGGCGGCGAGCGTCACCGCTCGTCGGCGGACCTCCGCGAGAATGAGCCGGCCCGCCGGACCGTTCCAACCGCCGCGCGTGGGCAGCAGGACCAACGCCTCACGAAGGCCCTCGTCTGTACGGATATCCGTGATCACGATCGATCACTCCGCGCGCGAGACACGAAGCCGCCAGCGACGGGGCCTACGCCCCGACGTGCTGCGATCGCCTCCATCGCGACGGCGAAGTAGCCATCACCGAGGCGGATCAGATCCGTGACATCAACGGCAGTGTCGTCGCCGCCTGACCACAGATTCCTGCCCAACGCCAGCAGGGCGCGCTCTCCAGAAGACCACGTGCCTTCGGCGAGGATCCCGGCCCAGTCGATCGCCTCGCGCCGATCATCCACGTGGGACCACGCACGCTGATCGTCAACGAAGACTCGATCACACAAGATCACGACCGCTGCGGCCGCCTCGTTGTCTCCTGCCACCGCGCGGCGTAGAAGCCACCAAGTCGGCTGCTCAGATCCCTCGGCGAGCGCAGGGTGCTGCGTAGAATCGGACATGCTGAACCTCTCCGGAGGTTTGGAAAGGCGCGGGGGCGAACGGTTGGTAGCCAGTGGCGCCCCCGCGCCGGCTAAAGGATCCGGTGTGCTGCGGCGTGGGTCAGGCCGCGCTCGGTGGGACGTAGTCAGCTGCGTCCACGGGAGCCTGCGACGCGGTAGCCGCGTCGACCATGGCTTCAAGTGCCTTCGCCGGCACGATGAGCCGACCCCGGATCTTGATGGCCGGGAACTCTTCGTCAGCTATGGCGCGGTAGACGGTCATTGTCGACATGCCGAGCATGCGCGCCACTTCCGCGACGCTGTAGAAGCCGGGCGCATCCGCGCCCACATGACCAGCTGTAGCCCTGCGCATCGCAGCACCTCCTTGACTTAGGTTGACTCATGTTAACTGATGTCACTGGAGCTCGCAATCCTCTGCGGACGACGTGACTTGCGTCAAGGAGGTCGGCTAGCCTCTAGCGATGACAGTCAGGCGTGACGACCCGCGACCGGCATATATGCAGGTCGCCGCCTTCATCGAACAAGCCATCGCGGCCGGCGACTACCCGCCCGGAGGACGGCTGCCCTCGGGACGCGATCTTGCGAAGCGCCTGGGGGTCGCCTTGAACACGGTCCAACATGCGATTCGGCACCTCAAAGACCAGAGCGTGCTGGTGTCCGTCCCACCCCGTGGCGTCTTCGTCGCCTCGGCCGACCTTGCAACCAAGCAATCCGCGGACGATGCCGAGATCATCCGCCAGCTCGGCGTGATCCAGGAGGCGATGGAGACCTTGACGCAACGCGTCGCGGCGCTCGAGCAGCTGATTGGGGGTACCGATCCAGAAGCTGGCGAGTGATGCCGTCGACCGCGTCGGCCAGGACGTCGAACTGCTCCAGAACTTCATGCAGCTTGGCGAGTAGATCTTCTCGGCCCGGGGGATCGCGACGACCCTCACAGCCGACGGGTGGATTGGTACTGTTCATGACTAACAGTCAACTAACGCCAGCGACAGGGGGCCATGCAACCGCACTGCAGTGGCACTGCAGTCCGCCTGCAGGGAGGCTGACTTGTTCGTCGTAGACGTCTGGACCGGAGCACGCGCAGCGGTGCTGCGACAGATTGCCCTTCGCATGTCGATCGAGGAGTTTGCAGAAGCGCTCGGAGTCGCCTCGCGGACCGTCTCGAACTGGGAGAAGGATCCAGCACTTGTTCCCAGGCTCGAGGCTCAACGGATTCTAGACACGGCTCTGGAGCAGCTGACGCCCGCCGCGCGGGAACGCTTCAAGATCGTTCTCGCCGCTGAAGGGGGCCCATCGAACGGGACCCGCCAGGACGAGCCCGACGATGCGCTGTCCCAGGCCGAACGGGGCGTTCGGTCCGACGCCATCCGCCTTAGCTCTCGCGTAGGCAGCGAGACACTCGAGGTACTGACCGACGGCATAGTTGAGATTGCGCGGGACTATAACAACAGGCCGCTCGTCACCAACTTCACGGACCTTCAGAAACTGCACAAGCAATCCACCTACCTCATGGAACACGCACGGCGACCCGCTGAGTTGCATGAGCTCTTCGTCATCAGTAGCCAAGCGATGGCTCTGATGGGTTCGGTCGCATTTGATCTTGGACGTTGGCGAACTGCAGAGCGGCTCATCACCGTCGCTAAGGGCTACGCAGAGGGTGCTGGCCATCGGTCCTTGGAGGCCTGGTCCCTCGGGCTACAGGCCACTATCGCATTCTGGGACCAGCGACCTGCCAACGCGTTGGAGCTCGTGGAACACGGACTGGAACTGGCGCCTCCCGGAACGTCGCGCACCAGGCTGCGGCACATCGCGGCCCGCGCGCACGCGGTCGCCGGGGACAAGTCGAGCGCGACCTTGTCCCTGCGAGCCGCCGAAGACGATCGGGCAGCGGCCGATGGTCACCACGATCTACTCCATGACTCCGTCGGCGGGGAGTTCGCATTCGACGACCTGCGCGCGGCGGCATGCGAGACGGCCGTGTTCCTCGCTCTCCGAGATGGAGAGCGCACAGAGGTGGCCGCAAGCAAGGCCGCACAGGCGCTCGAAGGGTCGTCGGCAACGGAGGCCCGGAATGCCATAGCTCACGGTCTCCGGATTGATCGCGCCGCCGCATGGATCTTGCTGGGAGACATCGGCACTGCAGAGGAAGCCTTGGGGCCGATCCTGGACGCCGAGCGCGAGCAGAAGGTCTCAGTAGCCGGCCGCCTCGCGAATATTCGGCAGCTGCTTTCGGCGCACGAGCATCAGAGCAACAAGGATGCTCAGAGGCTCGGATCCAACGTCACGGAGTGGCTAGGCGAGCCCGACGGCATCACTCCGGAGAGCTGACAGCTGCCAGCACGAGACTTTCCCGCTCGGCACTCAGACCGATCTCTGCCGCACGTTCATGGCGTCCGCCCGCGGGCTCCCGCGACATCCACGCCCAAGTGTCATGGACCGTGTCGAAGATTGGGCGACTGCGAAGGCCGGCGGAGAGGGCCATGGTGGAATCGACCCGCCAAACGCCCGGATGGCTCCGCCACAACGGCAGCTCTGACCATTGCCTGACGCCAAGCTCGATCAACCTGACGTCGGGTACCCACGCCAACGTCGCAGTGCTCTGCGTCACGTCGACACAGGCAGCGAGTAGGTCGCCGAAGGTCCGGCTCCCGATGGGTGCCGTCACGTTGAACGCTCCCGACAGGCCGGAAGTAGCGCACATCAGCGCAAAGTGGGCAAGGTCGCGGACGTCGATGGGCTGAATGCCCCGCTCGGGCTCGCCGGGAGCGACGACAGTGCCACCTGCTGCCACTCTTCGCAACCACCAAGGCAACCGCCCAACGTACTCGCGAGGACCGAGTACCACGCCGGGCCGGAGGATTGCCGATCTATCGGAACCGAATGCCGCACGCACCGCGGCTTCACAGCCCGACTTCTGGTAGCCGTATCGCGTCGGACCGTTCTCGACGTCGACACCGAAGTCCGGACCCGCGTCAGGCGGGCACTCAAGCAGCGCCGACGCCTCGGTCAATTCCTGCTGTGGCCAGCCGGCGTACACGCTTACGGTGGACACGAAGATGCAACGGGCCACTACGGGCTCAAGGAGTCGCATCACGGTCAAGGTGTTCCGCGGCACGTATCCCGATGTGTCGACGACCACGTCCCAGGAGCCGGACTGCGCCAGCCGTTCGACGTCACGGGCGCTCTCGCGATCGCCCCGAACGACCTCCACACCAGGAACATCGTCGCCCGTCTGCCCGCGATTGAAAGTTGTGACCCGAACGCCTGCAGACAAGAAGGCTTCGACGATCGCCCGCCCCACAAACGCCGTTCCGCCCAGCACAAGTACCTTCACGAGGCGATGATGCCATGCAGCAGGAGTGCCGCTTGAGGTACAGCAGGTCGAGTCGGTTTTGATCCTGAGCCTCGGCGGAGTCGGTGCGGGTGAAGGGCCTGGCGCAACATTTCGCGAGCTCGCCCGAGTAGCCCTGGGCGGATTCGCGTGGAACCGGTCGAGGCCGCGGAGAGTTGGATGAGCCGCTGGAAGGGCGCGGCGGTATGTAGGTTCTGAGCTGGCGCCGACCTCCCTGCGTCGGGTCGATGAATCGATCTCGCGCCGAGCCAGTCGACTCCAACCGCAGCCATGCAGCGCGGAGCGGCTCATACTGGAGCCGGGGGGTGGTTGGATGCGGTCGTTCGCAGTAAGGCCGCAGCCAACCTGGGCCGCAGCGACAGCCTGTGGGCAGCCGCCGATGAACGGCCAGCGGGTCTGCATGATGCACGGCAGCAAGAGCCCGCGCGCGCTCGCGGCCGCGGCTCGGCGGCTCGAGGAGGAGCCGGCCCGCGCGGCGGTCGTGACCTACGGCTGGCCGTCGACGTGTCACCGACGGAGGCGCTGCTCGACGAGGTCCGCTGGACGGCCGGGCACTGCGCGTGGCTGCGGGCGCGGGTGCAGGAGGTCGAGCAGCGCAACCTCGCCGTCGGCGTCACAGAGCAGAAGATAGACCCTGCCGGCGGCAAGACGGTCACGATCAAGTCCGTCCCGAACGTGTGGCTGGACCTGTACGACCGCGAGCGCAAGCACCTCGTGGCCGTGTGCGCGGCGGCGATCCGCGCCGGCGTCGAGGAGCGGCGGGTGCAGCTGGAGGAGCGGCAGGGCGCGCTGATCGGTGACGTCATCGGTCGGATTCTGGACGCTCTGGATCTGTCGGAGGCTCAGCAGGCGCGGGTGCCGGAGGCGCTGCGGGCTCAGGTCCAGGTCCTGGCTGGGGGGAAGGCCGCCGCGTGATCCACTCCGACAAGCTCTCCCACCACCCGCGGTGCGGGGGAATGCCGACCACGTTGAGCCGGCCGCTGCGCACCGTGCCGCGGTGCTCCAACCATGTCATCAGGAAGCTCCACACCGCGTTCACCATCTCGACGTCGCCGTGGTGGACTGCGATCCGCACGCGGCTCGGTATCCGGCGGACCTGGAAGGCCAGGCGCCTGTCCCGCCACCCGCACCTGAGCGAGATTCGGACGATCTGCTCGCGCATGAGGGGTTGGAGTTGCTCGACGTGCTCCCGAGTGCGCTTCTCTGGCGGCGTCGAAAGGGTCCTTGCCATACGGCGTCCGTCTTCGACGAGGAGCAGGAGGGTCTGCACTGCCTCGACGAGCTCCCGCTGCCTCGTGTGCCGTGCCTGCAACCAGAAGGCGAACAGCGCAGCGAGGAACGCACCAGGGATCGCCAGCGCGCCGTTAAGGAGGCCCTCCCAGGTGATGTCGCCCGTCTCGATGCCGAGGAAGCCGGTCTGGGTCACCCGCGCACCGTACTCGCAGACCCGGACACATCGGCCCTGCGAGGTGGCCCCAACCTTCACGATGAGCCGGCGTGACTCTCAATGAGCGCATCTGATGCGTCCTCGCAGCTCAAAGCCTCCGGACGTGATGTGGGATGATCCCCTACACCCCATGGAGCCTAATCAGCGGGTCCGGGGTTCGAGTTCCTGATCGCGCAGTTCCACACGGGTCCGTAGCTCGGACCAGCTGACTGAAGCGCCCCAGAGGCCATGCTCTAGCTCCTGAGCACGCCGTGGTGCCATTCGTGGTGCGAAATTGAGTCCAGCAAGGCGGTCAGGTGTGGTTGGAGATGCCGGCGACCTGAGTGTTGGCGCCTGGAGTTGCTGTTGTGAGGATTGCCGTGGCTCTCATAATCCCTGGGTCGTGGGTTCGAGTCCCACCCGCCCTACCAGCGCGTTTCCAGGTGCCCGCGGCTACGACCGCGTCATGGCGGACTGAAGCTTCTCCTGCGGCAGGTAGGCGCCCTGCTTCCGCAGCGATTCCACGAGAACGGCCGTGTCGAGGTCCGGAGCCGACCGTCCGGTCCGGATGGACTGGACGGCGGCCGTACCCGCGGCTTGGCCCATCATCGACGCGGCGGGCTGGACGCGGATCGAGCCGTGCACCTCGACGTCGCTGGAGGCGCACCGTCCGGCGACCCACAGGTTCGACCAGCCGCGTGGCACCAGGATGCCGTAGGGAATGCCGAACGCCTCACCGGGCAGGAGCCGCTTCTGATGCTCGACCTCGGCGCGGAAGCGCTGGTACTCCTCATCGCTGGTGTCGTAGGGATGGATGTCGACGAACTTGTTGAACAGCGCGATCTGGTCGGGGAACTTGCGGCGCCCCAGGTAGTCGTCGATGTCGAGCTCGTACTCGCCGACGATGCGACGGCTCTCCCGCACGCCGATCAGCGAGGCGGTGATCACGAGCTCGACGTTCTCGAAGCCCGGAACGTAGTTCCTGAAGAACTGCCAGTACTCGTGGGCCAGACGCCGGCCGAGCATCACGCCGTCGCTCAGCTGCTTGACCTCGAGCGCGTTCATGTCGAACAGATGCCCCCCGTTGAGATAGCCGACCTGATCACCCACCCTGGACATGCCCGGAAGATGCTTGTCCGGCTGGGTGAAATGGCCGTCCTCGATCGCCTGGAACAGATACTCATCGTGCCGGTGCATCCCCCGGCCCGGCCGCGGCACGATGCGATCCCAGTCGATTCCGGCGAAGAGTGAAGGCAGCGTGGCCGGCATGATGTGCGGGGTGTCGCGGCCGGCCTCGCGCACGTCGACGCCGACGAGGTCGGAGAGGATCGCGTCGCCGGTGGCGTCGATGAAGGTCTTGGCCTTCACGTAGCGGTAGCCCTCGACGTTGGAGATCACGACGCCGTTGACCCGGCCGGTCTCCTGGTCCGCGTCGGCATCGATCACGCGTGAGAAGAAGCGGATCTCGACGCCGGCGTCGGCGGCGAGCTCGTCGAGGAGCAGCTTGTAGCCCTCGACGCGGAACGGCGTCCACCGGTGATAGCCCTTGACGTGACTCTCGACCTCGAGCCCCGGCTTCAGGAACCCGCGTTCGCCGAGCGTGAAGATGATCTCGCGCATGAGGCCGCCGACGAGCATCTCCTCGCCGTTGCCGACCGGGTCGAACGCCGTCACCAGCCCCGACGTGCCCATCCCGCCCATACAGCCGGTCGACTCGACCAGCAGCACCTTGGCCCCCAGCCGGGCCGCGCAGATCGCCGCGGCGGACCCGGCCGGGCCTCCACCGGCGACGACGAGGTCGTAGCCGTCTTCCATCGGTATGTCGCGGACGAGGCGATATGCCGACATCGAAACACCTCCGAGTGTGTGCGGGAGAGGGCGGAGTCAGGCACAGAAGGGCGCGTCCGAGTCCCAGCGGTTGAATCGGCCGAGGTCCTTCTCGGCGAGCCGGTCACGAGCCGCGATCCAGTCGGCCTTCCATTGTTCGAACGTCGTCGGGCGCTGCCGCGTGGGCTCCGGGCTCCGGAGCAGGAAGCTCGGAAACCCGGGCCGCCCGGTCGGCGCCGGCACCGCCTGGTATCTCAGGTCCATGCTGAGTCTGACCTGATCGGTCGTCCGGTTGGGCAGAGCGGCATGGGGTGTGCGCGAGTGCATGAACAGGACGCTGCCTCGTCGCATCGGCAGCGGAATCGGCTCAGGCGCCGGCAGGAGCGGCGCCGGAATGCGCAGAGCGCCGTCGTCCGGGCAGTGCTCGAGGAGCGACGATCCTCGTGGTTGTGGCACGACCTGGAGGCACCCGTTCGTCGCGTCGACGTCGACGAGCGGGATCCAGACCGTCAGGATGTCGACGTCGTCGGCCTCTTCGACCAGCACGCCGTTGTCCTGATGCCAGGGAACGTCTCCGAGGAACACGTCGGCTCCCTGGGCCAGCCCGGGCGGAACCTTCGCACGCGTATGGCCGACGGGACTCAACCACACCTCGTCGCCGAGCACTTCGCTGACGAGATCGAGGAGCTGGGCGTCTCGGAGGAGGGCGAACGGCTCGGGCGCCAGCCACATGGCCGTGGTCTCGCGCACCCGTCCCACCGGCAGGCTGACGTCGAGGACGCGCCCGATCCAGGTCACTTCACGGCGCGCGAGCTCGATGATCTGCTGCTGCAACGATGACGAGGCGAAGGTCCGTGGCAGCTGCCCGGCCTCGCGAGCCAGCTCCGCGAAGTGCGTGAGCTGACGAGATGCCGCGTCCAGCACGGGATCGAGTACCCGGGTCGGATCGATGACGTCCTCGATCACGGCATAACCGCGCTCGTCGAGAGCCTGCCGTAGGTCGCCCCGGAGCGCGGAACGCACATCCATGCTGCCGTCCGTCCGGGTAGGGGAATCACTCATGACTCGAACAGTCCTTTCTGCGTGAATCACGCTTCCACCGCCTGCGTGGGGAGGACGCTCACGTAGCGCCGCTGGTGGTAGACGAGTGGCGGTCCCGCACTGACGACCCGACCGCGGATGACTTCGCAGACGGCGATGTCGTGGTCTCCGGCCGTGACGAGATCGACCCTCTCGCACACCAGCCACGCGGTGACCGCACCGAGGACAGGAACCCCGTCGACCCACGTGAACAGGTGTCCTGCCGGTTCGGCCGACTGCTGGACCAACGACCGAGCGAAGAACTCCGCAACGCCGTCCTGCCGATCGGTGAGGATGTTCACGCCCAGCCGGTTCGCCCTCGAGAGCGCCCGCCAGACCGAACTCCGTGAGCGCACGTTGAACGAGAGCAGCGGCGGGTCGAGACACACCGACGTCAACGACGCCACCGTCAGGCCGACCGGCTGGCCGTCACCCGTCGCCGTCACCACCGCGATGCCCGCGGCATGGCAGCGAAAGACCTGCCGAACCGTTTCCTGGCGAGACTCCGACATCTCCGTCCGATCTGATTAAGCGCATCACCTGATGCGCGTAATACGCTAGGGTCCACTACTCCGGCTGTCAAGGAATCGGTGCGAGAATCAGGCCATGGCGAAGCGCAGAGCGGACACCGACGACGCCCGGCGGCGTCCGACCCAGGCCGACGTGGCCCGCCTGGCCGGTGTGTCCCCCGCCATCGTGTCCGCCGTGGTCAACGACCGCCCGGCCGGCACCATCCGGGTCAGCGAGGCCACCCGGCAACGGGTGAGCGACGCGGTCCGGCGCCTCGGCTACGTGCCCAACGTCGCTGCCCGCAACCTCGCCCGGGGACGCAACCGCATCCTCGGGATCTTCAGCTACGAGCCGGTCTTCCCCCTCGAGAGCCAGAGTTTCTACCACGAGGTGCTCGTCGGCATCGAGGAAGAGGCCGAGGCCCGCGGCTACAACCTGCTGATGTTCTCCGCCGCCAAGAACCACGACGGCGTGCGATCCATCTACGCCGACGAGATCAACGCGCTTCAGCTCGCCGACGCATCGATCCTGGTCGGCACCCACGAACGCCGCGACGAGATCGTCCGGCTCGCCAACGAGCGCTACCCGTTCGTCATGATCGGCCGCCGCGACATCCCCGGCATCGAACCGTCCTACGTCTCCGGCGACTACGCCGGCGCCACCCGCGACGCCGTCCGCGCGCTCGTCGACCTCGGCCACCGGCGCATCGCGCTCGTCCGCGGCACGGGCCGACACGAGGCCGAGATCGACCGGCGCGCCGGATTCACCCAGGCCCGGACCGACCTGCGACTCGACCCGGCGCACACCCCGCAGCGGCTACTCGCTGACGCCCGCGACGCTCAGCACCTGTGTGCGGAACTGATCGGCGACGGCGTCACGGCGATCATCGCCGAGAACGCGATGATCGCCCGGACCCTGCAGCGTGCCGCACGCAGGTCGGGCGTGCCGATACCGCAGCAGCTCTCCCTCATCAGCCTCGGCGGCCCGCACACGAACGGCAGCCCCGGTCGTCTCGCGACCATGCTCATCCCGCGGCGCGACATGGGACGCAAGGCCGTCGAGATCCTCCTCCAGCTCCTCGACGATCCCGGCGCCGCACCCCTGCAGACCCAGCTGCCGTGCGAGCTCGAGCTCACCGGAACCGTCGGCCCACCGGCCCACTGACGCGACGACGGTGGCGAGGGGCGTCCTGGCTTCGGACGTCGTGACCGGGCCGGACGTTAGGATGGTCGAACGGTTCACCGGTCAACCTTCGAGAGGACGTCATGGGCGAGCTCGCACCACTGCCCGACCGGCCGCTGCGCCGGCGCGAACCGGCGACGGTCGAGCTGACGCGGGAGCTGCTGACGTATCTCGCGTCCGGCGACGTGACGCCGGGGCAGCGGCTTCCGGGTGAGCGAGCGCTGAGCGAGGCTCTGGGAGTGGGCCGCGCGGCGCTGCGGGAGGCCATCAAGTCGCTCATCCTGCTCGGCGTGCTGGAACAGCGCCAGGGCGACGGCACGTATCTGGCGAAGGAGCCGTCGAGCCTGCTGCCGAAGGTCATCGAGTGGGGCGTGCTGCTCGGGAACAACCAGCTCACCGACCTCATCGAGGCCCGCCAGTTGCTCGAGGTGACGTTGGCGCCGCAGGCGGCGCGCCACCGCAGCGCGGCGGCCGCGGCCCGGCTGACGCAGCTGGTCGAGGAGATGCGGGCGGCCAGCCACGACTACGACCGGTACATCGAGGCCGACGTGGAGTTCCATCTGGAGCTGGCCGCGGCGTCGGGCAACGAGGTGCTGACGGGAGTGCTGAGCAACATCCGGTCGCTGATCGAGGCGTGGGCGCACCGGGTCATCGAGTCCGCGCAGGAGACGGAGTCGTCGCTGGCCATGCACGTGCCCGTCCTCGACGCCGTCATCGAGCAGGACGAGGAACGGGCACGTGCGGCCATGCAGGCGTTGATGGACCGCGCGACCCGGCGGCTGCGGAGGTCGCTGCCGGCCGCCGAGCAGCGCGCTGTCGAGAGCTGACCTTCACCAGAGGGTCTGGCCGCCCTCGATCACCAGGTTGTGGCCGGTCATGTAGTCCGACGCGGGGCTGGCGAGGTACACGATGCCGCCCTGGAGGTCCTCGACCTCACCCAGCCGGCCGGCCGGTATCGAGCGCACCCACTCGTCGACGAGCGGGGCGAGGGCGGGCGACTGCTCGATCAGCGCGGTCCTGATGATCCCCGGCGACATGCAGTTCACCCGGATGCCGCGCGGCGCCCACTCGGCGGCCAGCGTGCGGGTGAGCGTGACGACGGCGCCCTTGGACACGTTGTACGAGACCTGCTTCTGCGGGTGCGGGACGATCAGCGAGGCCATCGACGCGGTGTTGACGATCTTGCCGTAGCCGTGCGGGAACATCACCCGCGCCTCGGCCTGGCAGGCGAGGAACACGCCCCGGGTGTTCACCGCGAAGACGCGGTCCCACTCGTCCAGCGTGGTCTCCTCCGCCGCCGAGTTGAGGTTGATCCCAGCGTTGTTGACGGCGATGTCGAGGTGGCCGAAGTGCGCGACGACCTGGGCGACGAAGGCGTCGATCTGCTCGGGGTCCGAGGCGTCGGCGCCGATGGCGAGCGCGGCGACCCCGTTCTCCACGAGCTCACCGACGACCTGCTCCGCACGTGTCGGGTCGAGGTCGATCACCGCGACGTTCGCGCCGGCCTCGCCGAGGGCGTGCGCGAACGCCCGCCCGATCCCCATGCCGGCGCCGGTGATCAACGCGGTGCGTCCGGTGAGGTCGAACCGGCCGAGGATCCCGCTCCTGCTCACTGTGCTGCCTCCTTGACGTCGTGACGGGCGCCGTCCAGAGCACCGGCCGCCGCCACGAGCTCGCGGGCGGCCCGGCCGAACAGGTCGATCGAGGTGATGAGGAACATCGACGCACCCAGAGCGTGCCATTCCTTGATCTCATGTGCGGACTTGACCAGCACCGCCGCCGCGGTCCGCTCACCGCGGACGACCTCGGCGACGACCTGTTCGACGGCGGCGCGGACCCGCGGGTGGTCGCCCTGCCCGGGGAAGCCGAGCGACGCGGACAGGTCGCCCGGCCCCACCCAGACGCCGTCGACGCCGGGAGTCGCGACCACCTCGGCGGCGTTGCGCACCCCGGCCTCGTCCTCGACCTGCACGACGACGACGGTCTGTGCGGCGACCCGGGCGAGGTACTCGTCGATCGGCTCGTCGCCGTACCGCCCGCCACGGGTGCTCACCGCGAGACCCCGTCGGCCGCGCGGCGGGTAGTGGGCGCTGGCGACCGCCTCGCCGGCCGCCGCGGCGTCGGCGACATGCGGGACGATCACCCCGGCGGCGCCCGCGTCGAGCGCCCGGAGGATGTCGAGCGGGGAGTTCGACCCGACTCGGACCAGCGCGTCGATGCCGGCGCTGCCGGCGGCGCGCAGGTGGTGCTCGAGCAGCAGATCGTCACCGGCCCCGTGCTCGGTGTCGATCACCACCAGGTCGAACCCGAGGTATCGGGCCTGCTCGACCAGCGCGGGGTTGGGCATCTTGACGATCAGCCCGAGCACCGGGTCGCGGTCCCGGAGGCGGTCCGCGAACGAACGGCTGCGGTTCGGGTCAGGCACTGCGGTCTCCTTCTGCGAGCCGGGTGACGGTGACCGCGAGGCTGGTGCGGTCGCCGACGTTGCCGGGGAACACGACGTAGGGCAGCTCCGGCCGGGAGCCGTCGAGCAGCCGCCACACCGGCACCATCCCGGGGAACAGCTGGCCGAGGACGACGGCCCGGGTCGCGCCGAGCGCCCGCGCGGGGACGTCGTGCGAGGTGATGCCGCCCTTGGCGACGAGGAAGCCCAGCTCCGTCCGCTCGGCGATCCGGCGCACCGTCTCGGTGAGGGCGGCGGCCACCCGCCCGCTGGTGGCGATCGGGTCCGCGCCGGCGACGACCTGCCGGGACGTCCGCAGCACCGTCGTGACCGACGGCACGGCGGCCCGGACGGCGGCGTGCGCCCGCCCGATCTCGGCCTCCCGCGCCGCGTCGTCGCCGTCGGCGACCACCCCGGCGTCGAGCTCGACGAGCGACACCGGCCGGCTCCGCCGCAACTCGTCCACCTGGGCGTTGGTGAGCCCGGTGTGGCTGCCGACCACGACCAGCCCGCTGGTCGCCGGCCCGGCGCGGCCCGGCCACGGCTGCGGCAGCGGCCGCCCGGCGAGGGCCCGGACGGCCGTGGGGCCGGTCCGGTAGACGACCCGCAGGCCGTCGTCCTCGGCCAGCGCGCAGCCGGCGGCCAGCGCGGCGAGGTCGCCGCCGGTCACCGCCTCGGCGATCCAGACGTCGTCGTGGTGTCCGCGACGCAGTTCGTCGCGGACCCGCTCGGGGCCGGACCCGTCGCGCAGCAGCGCCAGGTCCAGCACCCGCACCCGGGTGACGTCGTCGCGCAGCCGGCCGTGCACCCAGGCGGCCAGGTCCACGTCGTCGTAGCCGAACGCCGGGTCAGCGGCGTACTCGGTGGCGGCGGCCGGGACCAGCACGCCGTCGCCGACCCACTGCACGCCGCGAGCGGTGACCCGGCCGGCCTCGACGAACGCCGGCGCGAAGACGACCCGCTGCTGCCGCGGGGCGCCGGCCGCCGCCCGGACGGCCGCCACCTCCTCGCGGACGTGGCCGCGCAGGGTCGAGTCGCTGCGGCTCACGTACCGCACCGGACGGCCGAGCCGCTCGCCGGCCCGGCCGGCCGCCGTCGCCGCGTGCGACGTCACCCGGCTCGCCTCGGACGCGGGCAGCGCGCGGCTGTTGGTCAGCACGAAGGCGAGGTCGTGGCCCCGCGCCGCCCAGTCGAGGTCGGCCGCGGTCCACTCCCCCATGACGACCGGCACGTCGCGGACGCACTGGGTGCCGGTGGGGTCGTCGTCGATCACGACCGTCCAGGTGCGCCGCCGCGCCGCGGCGGCCCGCACGGCCGCCAGGTCGTCCGCCTCGCGCCGTGCTGTGGGCGGCCGGTCCAGCTCGGCGATCGTCACCGCCGGCCTAGTCATGGACGACCGTGTAGCCGCGGCCGATGTCCCCGGGCGCCTCGTACCCGTCCGCCGTCACGATGAGCGTGTCCTCCAGCTTCACGAAGCCGACCACCGGATCCTCGATCCAGGTCTCGATGGACAGCACGTTGCCCTCGGCCAGCGGGGTGTGCGCGTGGTCCGCCGGGTAGGGCACCGGGCCGGTCGCCGTCAGCCGCGGCACCTCGTGGGTGATCAGGCCCATGCCGTGCGCCAGGAACGTCATGGTCGCGGCGTGCGGGCTGGCCGCCACCAGGTCGGCCGCCATGTCGTAGATCGCCGACCCCGGGTTCCCGGCCCGGACCACGGTCCGGACCCGTTGCTGGACGTGCTCGATCTCGGCCATCAGCTCGACCATGCGCTCGGTCGGCTCCCCGTGGACGGCCATCCGGGCGAGGTCGCCGATGTAGCCGTCGTACATGCCGCCGCTGTCGAGCGAGAGCACCGTGCCGGGGCGCCAGGGCTCCTGCGACGGCGCCCGGTTGAGGCTCGGGCCGGTGGCGATCAGGCAGTAGTCGAAGACCAGCCCGCGGCTGGTCTGCTGGCGGCGGAACTCCTCCACGATCTGGTGCCTCGTGAGGCCCGGGCGCACCGTGGCGAAGGTCGCCAGCATCGAGTCGATGATCCCCTCCGACGCCCTCCGGACCAGCGCCAGTTCCGCGGCGGACTTCTGACCGCGCAGCGACTCCAGGATCGGGTGCGCGTCGACGAACTCGGCGTCCGGAAGCTCGCGCCGCAGCTCGTCCAGCGCGTCGGCGGGAATGAACGCGTACTCGACGGCGATGCGCCCGGTCGCGGCGCCGCGGCGGGCGACCGCGGCGGCCGCCGCGCGGGCCGAGTCGAGGCTGGACCAGCTCACGTTCTGGAGCTCGCCGACCCAGAGCGGTTGGACGTCGGTGCCCCAGTCCTCGTTGCCGCAGCCGACGTAGAAGGAGTCCTCCGGCCGGCCCGCGACGTACCCGACGACGGGCAGGTAGCGGCTGACCCCGATGGCGTCCATGCCGGCGAAGAAGAAGTAGCGGTAGCCGCCGAGCAGGTACTGGACGTTGTGCCGCGTGGTCGCGAGGACGACGTCGACACCGGCCTCCCGCAGCAGCTCGTCGAGTCGCTCGGTCGCGAACGGTGCGGACACCTGGCCTCCTGGTGGACGGTGCGACGATCGGTCAGCCATGGTTCTCCGTGCAGTCGGGCGCCTCGGGTTGCGCGGTGCCGGCCTCGATCTCCTCGATCAGCGCCAGCACCTGCGCGGCGGTGTCCGCGGTGATCAGCGGCTGCGAGGGGATCGCGCAGACGGTGGCCACGTCTTCGCCGGCGGCGAGCCGGCCGGCCACCTGGATCGCCGTCGCGCCGAAGATCTCGCTCGGATAGCTGGTGCTGGCGTCCTGGATCTCGCCGTTCGAGATCAGCTCCAGGTTGGCCGTCTGCCCGTCGCCGCCGATGACCGCCAGGTCCGTGCCGGCGGCGCGCAGCGCCTCGATCCCGCCGAGCAGCGCGATGTCGGTGTCGCTGAAGATGCCGGCCAGCTCCGGATGGGCGGTCAGCATGTTCTCGGTGAGCTTGCGCGCCTTGGTCGGGTCGCACTGGGTCTCGCCGATCTGGACCTGGGTGATGTTCGCCGGCAGCCCTTCCGCGAACGCGGAGCGCCGCCCGTCCATCTGTGCGTTGCCGATCCCGCAGCCGATCACGCCCAGCTCGCCGCCCTCGGGCAGCAGCTCGCCCATGTACTCCCCCGCGGCCCGGTAGCCGGCGGACTCGTCGTAGGCGATGTGCACCGTCGGCTCGAGGTCGGGGATCTCCTGGATCATCGAGATCACGTCGATCCCGGCTTCCTCGGCCTTGTTCAGGACGGGCGACAGCTGCGCCGCGTACTCGCCGGGGTCGACGACGATGACGTCGAAGCGCTGGGTGATGGCGTCCTCGACCTTCGCGATGATCGGCGACGGGTCGCGCCGCTGCGGGCCGGCCTGGACGTCGACGGTGATGCCCAGGCGGTCGGCCTCGGCGCGGGCGCCGGCCGCCTCGCGGCTGTACGCCTCGTCGTTGAGCGTCGGGAGCAGGTACATGACCTTGATCTCGGCGTCCTTCGCCGCCTCACCGCGCGCGGAACACGCGGCCAGGCCGCCGGCCACGGCGCCGGCGCAGATGACCGCCGTTGCGGTTCTCATCAGCTGGTTCATGGTGCCCTTCCTGGTCGGGTTAGTGTTGCGGCGATCCGACGATCATCGAGACGAGCCGGTGCTCGTTCTCCTTGCTGGCGGCGGCGTTCCCGACGACCCGTCCCTGCCGCAGGACGGTGGCCCGGTCGGCGATCTGGAGGACGTGCTCCATGTTGTGGGAGATCAGGACGACCGACATCCCCCGTTCCGGCAGCGACCGCACCAGCTCGATCACCTGCCGGCTCTCCCGGATGCCGAGCGCCGCGGTGGGCTCGTCCAGCACGACGACCCGGCTGGCGAACGCCGCCGCCCGGGCCACCGCCACGGCCTGCCGCTGGCCGCCGGACATCAGGCCGATCGGCTGGCGCGGGTCGGGGATGGTGACCTTGAGCTCGGCCGACGCCGCCTTCCAAGCCGCCAGCATCTGACGGTTGCGCAGGTAGCCCAGTGGCCCGAGCCAGCGCGGTGTTCGGTGCTCGCGGCCCATGAACATGTTGGCGAGGACGTCGAGGTTGTCGAAGACCGCGAGATCCTGGTAGACGGTCTCGATCCCGGCGTCGCGCGAGTCCGCGGGGCTGCGGAAGTGCGCCGCCTCGCCGTCGATGCGCAGTTCGCCCGCGTCCAGCTGGTGCACGCCGGCGATGACCTTGACCAAGGTCGACTTCCCGGCCCCGTTGTCGCCGAGCAGCGCGACGATCTCGCCCTGGTGGAGCTGGAAGTCGACGCCGTTCAATGCGGTGACGTGGCCGAACGTCTTGTACGCCCCGGTGATCTGCAGCAACGGCGTGGTCGTCGTCGCCGGGCTCATCGTTCCACCTCCAGCGCGGTCAGCCGCTTCACGCGTTCCTCCAGCCGCCTGCGGATCACGTCGAGCTCGAGCGCGGCGAGGACGATGACGCCGACGGCGACCTGCTGCATGTACGGGCTGACGCCGAGCAGGTCCAGGCCGTTGCGGATGGTGCCGAGGATCAGGGCTCCGACCAGCACGTTCACGACGGTCCCGCGGCCACCGAAGAGGCTCGCGCCGCCGATGACGACGGCGATGATCGAGTCCAGCTCGGCGCCCGTCCCGGCCAGCGGGGTCGCGGTGTTGGTGCGTCCGGCCGCGATGATCCCGGCGCACGCCGCGGTGACCCCTGAGATGACGAACGCCGCCATCGTGATGCGACCGACCGGCAGACCCATCCGCGTGGCGCCCTCCGGGTTGCCGCCCAGCGCGTAGAGCCACCGGCCCCACTGCGTCCGGGTCGTGACGTACCAGAGCAGCAGCCCGAGGACGCCGACGAGCAGCACCGGCGTCGGCACCGGGCCGAGCTCGCCGCCGCCGATCGTCGTGATCAGGTCCGGCAGGCCGACGACGGCGGTGCCGTCGGTGAGCAGCTGCGCCGCTCCGGCCGCCGCGCCGAGCGTGGCCAGCGTGACGATGAAGGGCTGCGGCAGCCGGCCCCACACGATCACGGCGCCGTTGATCGTCCCGATCAACGCCCCACCGAGCAGTGCGAGCAGGAGGAACTGCCAGCCGTTGCCGGTGCCGCCCACGACGGCGGCGAACACGACCGAGAACCCGATGACGGAGCCGACCGAGATGTCGATGCCCCTGATGAGCACGACGATCAGCTGGCCGAGCGCCAGAGCCATCACGATCGAGCTCTGCGCGCCGAGGTTCTGCAGGTTGCCGGAGGTCAGGAAGTACGGCGACGCCACGGTGAAGACCACCGCGAGGATCGCCAGCAGCAGCGTCGGGCCCAGACGGATCACCGCCAGCAGCAGCCGCGCGGAGGCGGCCTGCCGGCCGTCGCCCGGTGGTGCGGGCGCGTGGTCGGTGCCTGGGTCGGAGCGACGCTCGATGAACGCTCGGATCAATGGTGTCCCTCTCGGGTCATGGAGTGCCGGGCGCGGGAGCCGGGACGGCGCCGTGGCAGCCGCGGTGGATGTCGTCGTAGGCGGCACCATAGGGTTTCCGACAAGAATTGGTCAACCGGTTGACCGATCCTGTTCACGCTCCGTACGCTGACCGACGTGACGATGGAACTTGCGATCGAGGGCGGCGCGGCCGCCTTCGGACACGAACCCCCTCGGTATCCGAGCTTCTCGGCGGCGATCCTGGAGCGGCTGGTCCAGGTGATCAGCACCGGGCCGACGCAAGGGCTCTCCAAGCACCATCCGGTCGTCGGAGAGTTCGAGCGGGCGCTGGCCGAGTTCCACGAGGTGCCGCACTGCCTGAGCGCGAGCTCCGGGCACGGCGCGCTGCAGTCGGCGCTGATCGGGCTGGAGATCGCCGACGGCGATCACGTCATCACGTCGCCGTACTCCTGGGGCGCGTCGGTGTCGTGCATCCTCCACAACGGCGCGGTCCCCGTGTTCTGCGATGTGAGTGCCGAGACCGGCCTCATCGACCCGGACACGCTCGAGTCGGCCCTGACGCCGCACACCCGCGCCGTCCTCGTGCCGCACCTGTACGGGCAGGTCAGCGACATGACGGCGATCCTCGACTTCGCCGATCGCCACGGCCTGGCCGTGATCGAGGACGGCAGCCAGGCACACGGCGCCCGCCACCGCGGCCGGCGGCTCGGCTCGCTCGGCGACGCCGCCGGCTTCTCGATCAACGGCGTCAAGCCGCTGGCGACGACCGAGGGCGGCTATCTCGTCACCCGCCGCGAATCGGTCTACTGGACGCCGACCATCAGCGCCCAACATGCCGGGCGCGGCGAGCTGATCGGGCGCGCCAGTGAGCCGGGCTTCCCCGACGACCTGCGCGACCTCGTCGACACCCTCGTCTACACCTACCGGCCCAACCTCGCCTCGCTGATCCTGGCGCTGGACCAGCTGCCGCACGTCGACGAGCTCAACGCGAACCGGCGCACCAACGCGGAAGCGCTGCGGAAGAAGATCGCCGGCCTCGACCTTTTCTCCATGCCGGCCTACCCGGCCGACGACTCGCCCGTCTATCACATGGTGACGATCAACGTCCGTGTTCCGCGGTGGCGCGACGCGATCCTGCGGGCGCTGCAGGCCGAGGGTGTGCCGGCGGTCTCGTACGTGGCCCGCGGCCTCAACGAGTCGCCGCGACTGAGCCCGTCATACGCCGGACCGAAGGTGATGTGGACGGGCGCCATCCGGCGCTCCGGGTACGACGCGACGGCGGCGGATCTGCCCGGTACGCGGGCGAAGGTGGCCGCGTCGATCGAGATCCCGTGGAACTACGTCGAGGAGAACGAGGACCTCACCACCGACCTGGCGCTCGCCTTCACGAAGATCCAGGCCAACACCGACGCGCTGCGGCGGCTTGCCGCATGACCAGCCGGCTCGCACGCGCCGCGGCCGGGCCGCACGACGGCTACCGCTCCCGCTTCCACGGCCAGATCATCGACGTCCACACACACTTCTCCGTCGGTGCCGGCGACGCGGCCGTCGCCGCCGTGCGGGCCGCGGGCCTCGGCGGGCTGGTCAACCTCGTCGGAGCCTGGCCGCCGCAGCCGTTCGAGGAGTGGCGGGCCGGCTGGAGCGGCGACCGCGCGGTCGCCGGGATGGTCCTCTTCCACGCTCCCGATCTCGCGGGCATCGGATCCCCCGACTTCGAGCGGAACCTCGCCGACGACGTCCGGCGCGCCTTCGAACTGGGCGCCCGCGGCCTCAAGATCTGGAAGCAGCTGGGCCTCTGGCTCACCGACGCGCGCGGCGACCGGGTCGCCGTCGACGACGAGCGGCTGTCGCCGATGTGGGAGTGCGCCGCGCGGCACCGGCGTCCGGCCGGCATCCACATCGCCGACCCGCAGCCGTTCTTCCAGCCCGTCGCGCCGGACAACCCGCGCTACACCGAACTGCTGGAACGACCCGACTGGTCCTTCGCCGGCGAGGAGTTCCCCAGCCTGGAGACGCTGCACGACGAGTTCGAGCGGCTGGTGTCGGCGCATCCGGCGACGGACTTCGTCGCGCTGCACGGCGGCTGCTTCATCCCGTTCGATCGCCTGCACCGGATGATGCGGCGGTACCCGAACCTCTGGCTGGAGACGTCGGCACGCGTCCTCGACCTCGCCCAGGAGCCGGCGGCGGCCCGTGCACTGCTGTGCGACTTCGCCGACCGGGTGCTCTTCGGCAGCGACTACGCGCGCATGGCCGGGTGGCTGGACCAGCCGCTGCCCGGCGAGTACCCCGACCTCACCCGGGCCTTCTACGCGCGGAACCTGGCCTTCTTCGAGACCGGCCTGGACGGGATCGGCAACCCGTTCCCGTTCCAGTCCGAGACGACGGTCCGCGGCCTGGACCTGCCCGACGACGTCCTGGAGAAGTTGTACTTCCGCAACGCGCAGCGGCTGCTGGACCTCCCGGCTACCTGAGCACGGAATCGACGAAGGTGGCGAGGTTGCGGCGGGCGCGGGCGATCTTCTCCTCGACGGGGGTGGTCTCGATGGGCTGGACGGCGACGACGGCCTTCTTGCGGCCGCGGACGTAGAGCGAGCAGGCGAGGTCGGCGCAGACGTACTGGCCGACGCTGTTGCCCTGGCGGCCGGCCTCGCCTGCGCGGCGGGCGGTCATCAGCGTGACGCCCCCGCCGCTGTGCGCCGTCAGGCACAGCGAGCACATGCTGCTGCTGGTGAAGCCGCGGCCGGACTTCGGGTTCGCCCGCATGGTGACGCCGAGCAGCCCGCCGTCGTCGCGCTCGGTGACGAGGTAGGCGCGGTCGAGAGCGCCGGGGTCGCGCCAGCCGAGGAAGTCGAGGTCGTCCCAGGGTCGTTCGTCGAGGTCGCGCGGAACGGTCAGCCGCTGGGCCTCGCCCTTGGAGCAGTTGACGAAGCAGCGGCGGATGTCGCGCTCGGTGATCGGCCTCATGCCTGCGACGCTAACTCCGCCCGATTTCCGCGGGCAACGCATTTACCGGCGGCCGGGGCCGTCACGCGAACAGGATGCGGCGGGCGACGGCCCGGCCGGGCGGCGTGCGCAGCAGCGCGAACCCCGCGGCCGCGGCGGCCGGCGTGCGCACCCGGGCCAGCCCGTGCCGCAGCGCGAGCCGGCCGCGGAAGCGGGCCCGCAGCTGGCCGCCGTCGTAGTGGGCGAGGGCGTCGGGGCGCCCGGCGCGCAGGGCGTCGTCGAGGACGGAGGCGGCGTGCTCGGACAACCGGAGGCAGGGGTCGAGCCCACCGGCCGTCAACGGTGAGACGGCGCCCGCGGCGTCGCCGACCAGCAGGCCGTCGGGGCCGCCGATGCGCCGCAGCATGCCGCCGACCGGGATCGGGCCGCCGCGCCGCTCGACCTCGGCATCGGCCGGACGCCGCAGTCCCTCGAGGCCGGGCGCCGCGGCGCTGAACCGGGCCAGCGCCCGGCGCATGCCGTCAGGGAAGCGGTCGGCGTACCCGGCGACCCCGACGTGCGCGTGCCGGCCGTCGTCGACGACCCAGGCGAGGTAGCCGGGGGCGAGCGCGGGGTCGACGACGCAGTGGAAGGTCGGCGGCCGCTCCCCCGCCGGGACGGCGAACACCTCCTCGGCGCCGGTGAGCAGGTGCTCGTTGCGGTCGAGGCCGAGGTCGCGCGCCACCCGCGAGCGCGCGCCGTCGGCACCGACGACGAACCGTGCCCGCACCCGCAGCAGCCCGTCCGGCCCGCTGAGCAGGTACGACGACCGTCCCCGGCCCTCGTAGCGGGTGCCGAGCAGCACCCGCACGCCCGCCGCTGCCGCCGTCCGCGCGCCCGCCGCGTAGAGCGCCGCCATGTCGCCGACGCGGTACTCGTCGCGCTCGCTGACCAGCGTGACGGGGCTGCGCCGGCTGGGCGGGTAGAGGACGACGCGGCGGATCGGCGGGCCCAGGTGCTCGGGCGGCAGCGCGAAGTCCTCGAGCGTGCGGCGGACGAAGATCCCGGTGGTGCGGACGGCGCCGCCGAGCCGCGCCCGCCGCTCGGCCAGCAGCACGTCGTGACCGGCCCGCGCCAGCAGCGTCGCCGTGTGCAGCCCGGCCAGCCCGGCGCCGACGACCAGCACGTCGGCCCTCACTCGTCACCGTCCGGGACCCACTCGAGCAGGTCGCCGGGCTGGCACCCGAGGACCCGGCACATCGCCTCCAGCGTGCTGAACCGGACCGCCTTCGCCCGGCCGTTCTTCAGGACGGCGACGTTGGCCGGCGTCAGCCCGACCCGCTCCGCGAACTCGCCGACGCTCAGCTTCCGCTTCGCCAGCTCGACGTCGATGCGCACGACGATGGGCATCAGATCACCGCGTCCATGTCCGAGCGCAGCGTGGTGGCCTGCCGGAGCAGCGCCCGCATGACGATCATCAGCAGCACCAGCGCTCCCCCGGCCAGCACGACCCCGAACAGCAGCACCGGCAGCCCCGGCCCGTCGACGAGCACGCTGACGTAGACGAACGCGGCCAGCAGCAGCCCCCACGCGACGGCCATGGTCGCCACGATCGCGTTCACCCAGACGAACGCGGCCTCGCTGAAGATGCGCCCGGCCCGGACCATGCCGAGCAGCCGCCACGTGCAGACGATGACGACCTGCACGCAGACCAGCTCGACGACGGAGAACGCCAGCGCCGGCCACTGCAGGAACGCGAGGTCGGGCTCGTCGTCGGCCAGGGACGCGAGCGTCGGCGGCAGGACGGCGACCTGCGCCACGACCAGCCCGGCGAACAGCAGGACGAGCAGGACGCGGAGCGGGCCGACGGCCCGGTGGGTGGACGGCATGCACCGACTGTCGTCCGATATCCATCGAAAGTCAATAGATTTCGCTCGATGCTCCGCCGGCGGCCGCGGGCTGCCGGCGGGGAATCCCACGGGCCGCGAACAGCGCGGCCAGCGCGAGCAGCGCCAGCAGCGAGAGCGCCGAGCGCAGGCCGTCGACGCGCGCCTCGGCGTTGGCCTCGACGACCGCCGTGGTGACGTCCGCGGGGGCGCCGGCGTCCTCGAGCGCGCTGGTCAGCTGGTCGTCGGAGACGAACGGCACGCCGCCGGCCAGCTCCGCCTCGGCCTGGGTGGTCAGCTGCGCCGGGACGGCCGGGTCGTCACGCACGTTGATGAAGAACGACGTCGTCAGCGCCGCGATCAGCACGGCGCCGGCCAGCGCCGTCCCGATCGACGACCCCAGGAACATCACGCTGTTCTGCACGCCGCCCACCTCGTCGCTGCGCTCGTCCGGCACCGACGACACCGTGACGCTGCCCAGCTGCGACGCCAGCGCGCCGATGCCGAGCCCGGCCAGGATCAACGGCCAGCTGACGATCTCGGCACCCGCGTCGGCGTCGAGCACCGCGACCAGCCACACGATGCCAGCGCCCATCGACAGGAAGCCGGCCCGCACGACCAGCCGCGGCGACGCGCCGGGCACGAGCTTCGGGATCCCGAGCGCCGTCGCGAGCAGCGCCAGCGACAGCGGCAGGATCCGCACGCCCGTCTCGATGGCCGACAGCCCCAGCGCGACGGAGAGGAACAGCGGAACGGTGAAGAACACGCCGGCCAGCACCACGTACTGGAAGAGGAACGAGACCAACCCCGCCCGCAGGACGCCGTTGCGCAGCAGCGCCGGGTCGAACAGGATCGCCTGACCGGCGTCGCGCCGCCGCCGTTCCCAGGCAGCGAACCCGAGCAGCACCAGGCCGCCGCCCAGTAGCAGCCAGATCACCGGCGACAGGCCCAGCCACTCCGGCGCGTCCGGCTTCGGGTTGACGAATCCCCAGGTGCCGGAGCGGATGACGGCGAAGACGACGAGGCCGAGCCCCAGCGCCGACAACACGGTGCCGACAACGTCCAGCCGCGCCGAGCGGTCGCCGGGCGCGTCGGCCAGCCGCCGCGTCAGCACCAGGATCGCGCCGACGATCAGCACCTCGCCCGCGAACACCCACCGCCACGACGCGTACGTCGTCAGCGCCCCGCCGATCAGCGGCCCGAGCGCGACGGCGATCGCGCCGGCCGCCGCCACCAGGCCGTACGCCCGCGGCCGGGCGCCGCGGTCGAAGTTCGCCGCGATCAGGGCGACGATCGCCGGCATGATCAGCGCCGCGCCGACACCCTCCAGCACGGACCAGCCGACCAGCAGCACCGCCAGGTTCGGCGCCAGCGACGTCGTCAGCGATCCGCAGCCGTAGACGACGCAGCCGATCGCGAACGCGCGCTTGCGGCCCAGGATCTCGCCGATCTTCCCGCCGGTGATCATCAGCGATGACATCACCAGCGTGTAGAACGTGATGGCGGACTGGATCCCGGTGACCGTCGTGCCCAGGTCCGCCGCGACGGTGGCGATGGACACGTTCATGACCGAGCTGTCCAGCGCCATCAGGAACTGGCCCGACGCCAGCGTCAGCAGGATCAGCCCCGACGCGGCCGGCGCCACGCCGCTCGTGACCGGCCCTCTGGACTCCACCATGAGGCACCCCCGTCCAGGACTCGCACCTCAGCGTGCCCTGGACGGGGCGGTCCGTCCTCACCCGTCGCGTGGGAGAGCGGACGGGGCCGGCCTCAGCTCGCCGGGCCGGTGCCGACGTTGAGGATGTTGCCGTCGGGATCCTTGAACCAGGCGCCGCGGAACGGCCCCAGCTCGGCGATGCCGTTCTCGTCGGTCTTGAGCCCCGGCAGGTCGTACTGCTCGAACGTGACGCCCTTGCCCGCCAGCTCCGCCACCGTCGCGTCGGCATCCTCCACCATCCACGTCGCCACCGTCTGCGTCGCGCCGCCGGCGAACTCGCTGGCGTAGAGCAGGAACCGGGTGCCGCCGGAACTGTAGAGGATGCCGCCGGCGGCGTCCTCCATCTCGGGACTGAACCCCAGGGTCTTCTCGTAGAAGGCCCGTGCCCGCGCGAGGTCGCCCGTCGCGATCGTCGCGTAGACCGGATAGTCATTCAGCATGACCACCACCCCCCACCCCGAACGTACGCCCGTCCCGACGCGATGGCCAGGGGTGACGCCGGTCAGGACACGAGCCCGAACCCGCCGGTCCAGCTGATCTTCTCGGTCGCGGCGAGACTGATCTGCAGGAATCCCAGCGCCTCCAGCTCGCGGGCCCGCTTCAACGACCCCACGTCGACCGCGCGCAGGCCGCCGGCGGTCACGACGCCGGCGAGCGCGGTCTTCGCGTCCCCGTCGTCCCCGGCGATCAGCACCGTCGTGGTCAGCGGGCCGACGCCGCCGCCGGCGAGCGTGCCGGCGAACGTCGTGTTGAACGCCTTCAGCACGCGTGCGCCCGGCAGCCGGGCGGCGATCTGCGCGGCCGACGACGAGTCCGGCGGCACCACGAGCCCGTCGAACGTCTCGATGTCGAGCGGGTTCGTGATGTCCACGACGATGCGTCCGTCCAGGTCGGCGCCCCGCCTCGCCAGGACGTCGTCGACCGCGGCATACGGCACCGCCAACACGACGATGTCGCCGACCGGCCGGATGCCGTGGTCGTCGGTGCCGAGGAGCTCGACGGTGCTGCCGCCCTTGCGGGCCAGGTCGGCGATGGCCTGGCCCATGGCGCCGGTGCCGATGATCGTCAGGTGTGCCATGGTGTCCTCCTCCCTCGAGTACACACCCGCGACGCCGCCCATGCCCGCGTGACGCGGGCGGCTCCTACGACAGGCCGACCGTCACGCCGCCTGAGAACAGCGAATCGTGCAGTTCGACGGCCGCGGGGACCGCGTCTGCCGGGATGTCGAAGACGACCGTTCCCGTCAAGGTGTTGCCGGGGTTGATCTCCTCGTAGAGCGACTGCGACTCCGGGAGGTAGAGGGCGGCCTCGGTGTCGGCACTGGCCTTCCGGCCCTCGGTGTCGACGAGGTACTGGTTGTCGCCGAAGAACGAGCTGGCCTCGTCGCCGTGGTTCGTGACCGTGATGGTGACGTAGACGAAGCGGCCCTGCGGGCTGGTGCCGAAGGCGTCGGTGCCGATGCGCTCGGGGCCGTCCTCGACGGACTCCACGACGAAGGTGAAGTCACCGTCCTCGGCCGGGTCGCCGATGCCGGGCCCGGCGTCCCCCTCCGCCTCACCGCCGTCCTCCTGGCTCGCCGTTGCCGGCGTCTCGTCATCGCCACCGGTGGCGGCTTGGATGATCATGATCAGGACGATCACGCCGACGACCAGGAGGAACGCGTTGCGGACGCGGTGCCGCTTCTTCGGCGGCTCCGGCGCCACGACGACGGTCGCCGGCTGGCCGACGGGCGGCGCGCCCGGCGCCACTCTCGGCCGGGTCGCGCCGGTCCAGCGCGTGCCGTCCCACCACCGGTCCACCGTCGGGTCCTGGCCGTCCTGGTACCAGCCCTCGGGCGTGTGCTGCTCGTTCATGGATCCCCCCTGCGTTGTAGGTCCCACCCGAAATGCGCAGGCCACGCCCCCTGCGAGGCCTGCTGAGCGGACGCTACTCGCGGGTTCGGACACAATTGCCCGCGCCGATGTCCGGGTCAGGACGTCCCGGACGCGGCCGCGGCCACCTCGTCCGGCGTGCCGAGCCGGTGGACGGAGACGGCGGCGGCGACCCGCTCGCGGGCGGCCTCCCCCGCGCGGTCCAGCGCCTCGGTGTGCGTCGGCCCGGGGGCGAGCGCGTTGACCGTACGCCGTCGGCGGCGTGGTCGAGCGCGGCGGTCTTGGTGAGCCCGATCAGCCCGTGCTTGGCGGCGACGTACGGGGCCAGCCCGGCCACCGCCTCCAGGCCGGTCGTCGACGCGACGTTGACGATGGCGCCGCCGCCCGACGCCGCCATGGCGGGGATCTCGGCGCGCAGCGACAGGAACGCGCCGCGCAGGCTGACCGCGAGCGTCCGGTCCCACTCGTCGACGGCGAGCCGGGCCAGCGGCGTCGGCCCGGGCCAGATCGGCCGCGACGACCAGCGGCGTCCCGCCGCCCGCCTCGATGTCCGCCCGCACGTCCGCCAGGACGCAGTGACTGTCATCCACCCTCTGGCCCAGCGCATGAGGCGCCGGCTGGCCCTGTCGCGGCCCGGCGCCGAGCGCGACGATGTCCGGATGCGCTTCTGTCACGCCCCGGAGATCTGGGCGGACCATCCCACGCTGGCCGCCGGGGTCCTCGTCGTCGACGGGGTGAGCGACCGCGCCGCGACCGGCGATGCCGTCGGCCGCCACCTCGACCGGGCCCGGACGCTGCTGGACGGCGGGCCGGCCAGCGCGCTGCCGCAGTTGCGGGCCTGGCGGCGCACGTTCGCCGCGATGGGCCTGAAGCCGACGCAGTACCGGTGTGCCGCCGAGTCGCTGCTGCGCCGCCTCGGCAAGGACGGCGACCTGCCGCGCATCCACCCGCTGGTCGACCTGTGCAACGCGGCGTCGGCGGCCGCCGCGATCCCCGTCGCCGCCCTGGACCGCGACCGCGTCAAGGGCGACCTCGAGGTCCGCCGGGCGCACGGCGACGAGACGTACACGGCGTTCGGCGGCGAGACCGAGCGGCCGGCGCCGGGCGAGGTGATCTTCGCCGACGAGGCCGGCCAGGCGCACGCCCGCCGCTGGACGTACAAGCAGAGCGGCACGTCGATCGTCCGGCCCGAGACCCGCGACGTGCTGATCGTGTCCGAGGCGCTGCACCCGGGCGCCGCCGCCGACGTCGAGGCGCTGCTGGCGGCGCTGGCGGACGACGTGGCCGCCGCCTGGCCGGGCGTGACGCCGCGGCTGACGATGCTGACGAGCGAGCGGCCGGCCGTGGAACTCGCTGGCTGACCCCGCCGCGGCTGTGATGGGGTGGCGTCGTGGATGCCGCCGCCATCGCCGGCCGCTTCGGTCTCGGCGCCCGTGCGACCCTGTCCGACGGCCCGGTCGCGCGCGGCAAGCAGGGCGCCGTCTGGCGGCTGACCACGGCAGATGGACGGTGGGCGGTCAAGGTCCCGTTCCGCCACGAGGACGAGGCCGCGCTGGCGCCCGCCGCCGCGTTCCAGGAGGCCGCCGTCGCGTCCGGCGTCCCGGCGCCGCGCATCCGGCGCACCGCCGAGGGCGCCCTGTTCGCCGTCGTCGACGGGGTCCGGCTGCGGGTCTACGAATGGGTCGACCTCGGCGCGCCCGACCCGCTGTTCGACCCGGAGCTGGCCGGCGCCGCCGTCGCCGCGATCCACCGCGTGCCGGGCGCCGAACCGGCCGCGCCGTTCACCGACCCGGACCGCTGGTACCTCGACCCCGTCGGCGCAGAGCGGTGGGACGCGCTGATCGCCGAGCTGGACGGGGCCGGCGCGCCGTTCGCCGCCGACCTCGCCGCGCTGCGCGACGAGCTGGTCGCGCTGGAGACGTGGCTCGCTCCCCCGGCCGCGCCGCGGACCTGCCACCGCGACCTCGTGGCCGACAACCTCGTCCCGGCCGCGGGCGGCGGCGTCTGCGTCATCGACTGGGAGAACAGCGGCCCGGCCGATCCGGCGCAGGAACTGGCCGTCGTGCTGTTCGAGTACGCGCGCACCGACCCCGGCCGGGCCCGCGCCCTCGTCGGCGCGTACGAGGACGCCGGCGGCCCGGCGCGCCTCACCGGCCGCGGCGACTTCTCCATGCTGATCGCGCAGCTCGGCCACATCACCGAGCTGGCGGCCACCGACTGGCTGCGGCCCAACGACCGCTCGCCCGGCCGGGCGGAGGCGGAGTCGTGGATCCGCGAGGTACTCGACGACCCGCACTCACGCGACCGGCTCGACGGGCTGCTCGCGAGCCTCACCCGCGGTGGATGAGGTGCTGACGCGTCGCCGGCCGCATGCTCGGAAGCCGGACGGAAGGACGTGATCGGCATGGCACTGGGACGACGACGCGAACGCCGGGAGGAACGCCGCGAGGAGCGGCACGGGGGCGCAGGCGTCCACTATCGAATGCGGCAACGACTGGTGTCCATCGGGGACGACTTCTGGATCGAGACCGACGACGGGCAGCGCGCGTACAAGGTGGACGGGAAGGCGCTGCGGCTGCGCAAGACGCTGATCCTCGAGGACGCCCAGGGTCACGAGGTGGCGAAGATCCAGGAACGCGTCATGCGGGTGAAGGACTCGATGGAGGTCGAGGACGCCGACGGCCACCGGATCGCGTTGATCAAGAAGGCCCTGGTCAGCCCGCTGCGCGATCGGTGGAGCGTCGAGATCAGTGGCGGGTCCGACCTCGACGTCCAGGGCAACGTCGTCGACCACGAGTACACGTTCACCGACGGCCGCACGCCGGTCGCGACGGTCTCGAAGAAGTGGTTCCGGATCGCCGACACCTACGGCGTCGAGGTCGCGCCCGGCCAGGACCCGGTGCCCGTGCTGGCGGCCACCGTTGCGCTCGACCTGATGACCCACGACCACTGAGCCGCCGGCTTCGGCGACAATCGCCGGGTGCGACTCACCGTCTTCGGCGGCTGCGGCGCCTGGCCGGCCGCCGGCCAGGCCTGCGGCGGCTACCTGCTCGAGCGCGACGGCTTCCGGTTGCTGGTGGACCCCGGCTACGCCGTGCTCCCGCGGCTGCTGGCGGCCATCGACGCCGCCGCGGTCGACGCCGTCGTCGTGTCGCACGGGCATCCCGACCACTGCGCCGACCTCAATCCGCTGCTGCGCGCCCGGGCGCTGGCCGACGACCCGCCGGCGCCGTTGCCGGTGTTCGCCCCTCGGGGCGCCGTCGACGCCGTGCTGGCGCTGGACTCCATGCGGGCGACCAGCCGGGCCGTCGAGCAGGTGCCGCTCGCCGACGGCGATCGCGTGCGCATCGGCCCGTTCGACGTCGCGGCCGCGTCGCTGCCGCACCACGTGCCCAACCTCGGGCTGCGCATCAGCGACGACGCCGGGACGCTGGCGTACAGCGGCGACGCCGGGCCGGACCGGGCCCTCGTCGAGCTGGCCCGCGACGCCGACCTGCTGCTCGTCGAGGCGACCTATCCCGACGCCGTCCCCGACGAGGACGCCGGGCTGCTGTGCAGCGCCGTCCAGGCCGCCGAGCAGGGCGCGGCCGCCGGCGCCCGGCGCATCGTGCTGACCCACCTCTGGCCCGGGCTGGACCCCGCCGAATTCCTGGCCGCCGCCGCACGCACGGGCGCGACCGGCGTCACCGTCGCCGCGCCGGGCCCGGCTCAGCCGATCGGCTCGTAGTCGAGCTCGAGGAAGTCCTCGACCTCCGCGGCCCACCGGTCGGCGACGAACGCGACGTGCACCGGGTGCTCGTTGTAGGCGTCGTAGGCCGCCTGGTCGGCGAACTCCATGGAGAAGCCGAAGGCGAAGTCGTTCTTCGGGCTGGTCTGCCGCAGCTGCTCGAACCGCTGGACGCCGGGGATGCCGGCCAGGGCGAGCGCGGCCCGCAGGAAGTCGCGTTCCTCCTGCGAGCCGGCGGGATGACGCAGGCGGAAGGCCACCGTGTGCCGGATCATGACCGGAGCCTAACGGGGCGGCGTTCCTGGTAGAACGTTCGGATGATCCCCGACGTCAGCGCCTGGCGCGGCCTGGAGCTCGTCGAGCCGATGCCCGGCGGCGCCCGGAACCCGGTGTTCCTGGCCCGCCGCGGGTCGGAACGGTTCGTCGTGCGGGTGTCCGGCCGCCCGGCGGAGTCCCTGGCCTGGGAGCTCGATCTCCTGGAGCACCTGACGGCGCATGGCGTCGGCGTCGCGGGGTTCGTTCCCGCGGACGACGGACGGCGCGACCACGGCGGCGTGCTGGTGCACCCGTTCGTCACCGGGCGCCCGCCGTCGACGGCGGACGACTGGCGGCGGGTCGTCGCGGCCGCCGGCGTCGTCCACGCGTGCACGCCCGGCTGGCCGCAGCGACCCGGGTTCGCGAGCAGCGTGGCGCTGCTGACGGCGACACGCGGCGGCGACGTCGACCTGGCGGCGCTGCCGGACGACGCCGCCGAGCTGATCAGGGACTGCTGGCGCCGGCTGCCGCCCGCGCCGCCGGTGGCCGTGCACGGCGACCTGGGCGGCGGGAACGTCCTGGTCGACGGCGACCGGGTGACGCTGATCGACTGGGACGAGTCGCGGGCCGACCTCCCGTGGCTCGACTTCGCCCACCTCCCCGGCGAGATCGACGTACCGGTGCCGATGGACCGTGCGGACCTCGCCACCGCCGGCGTCGCTTGGGAGGTGGCCACCTGCTGGGCCGCCGAGCCGGAGTACGCCGCACGCCGGCTCACCGAACTGCGCGCTCGCACCGGCCGCTGAGGCCCGGCGTTCCCGCGGCGTCAGCCGCAGTGGATGCGGGTGCGGGTGGCCGTCGTCCAGTCGACCACGCCCTTGATGTTGACGCAGCGGTTCGACATGTCCACGCCCGCCGGGGTGTAGACCGGGCCGGCGTAGTAGCCGTACATGCCGCCGTCGCAGCCGACGCTGCTGGGGCAGGACGGCGCGGAGTAGCCGTACGGCCAGATGCTCGCCTCGGTGTACAGCCGCTCCCCGTAGGTGGCGCTGGAGTGGTTGACGACCATGCAGTTGCGCTTCGCCGTGCTGGACCAGTAGACGTCCATGTAGCCGAGCACCGGGGACGAGCCGATCGGGTAGTGGCCGATGTGGCGGTACGACGAGCCGCATGGACCCGCCATGACGCTCACTCGTCCGTCGCCGCCGACGGTGGGGTCGGACTCTCCGCCGGCGGCCGCGGGGACGGAGAGACCGAGGAGCAGGAACAGAACGAAGGCAAGTGCAGAGATGGCGCGTTTCATCCGGCAGTTCCTCCTTGCCCTGCGACAACCGGATTGTCACGAACGACCCTGTCGGACCGGCCGCCCGAACGCAAGATCATTTCAGCATCGATCTCACAACGGCGGTGGATTCAGGGCGTTCCGCACCTACGACGCCCGCGTCACACCGTCGGATCGGCCCCGTCGGGCAGCACGGCCACGCAGTCGATCTCGACCTGGATGAACGAGAAGTGGTTCCCGACGGTGGTGCGCGCCGGGTACGGAGGCTGGAACGTCTGCGCGTACAGCTCGTTGAAACGCGGCCGCGCCTCCTCGTCGCGCAGGAACGCCCGCACCTGCACGACGTCGCGCAGGGTCGCGCCCGCGGCGGCGAGGATCTGCTCCACGTTGCGGATGGTGCGGTGGAACTCGCCGTCGAACGTGTCGGCCACGATCCCCACGCCCGGCTCCGTCGACACCTGGCCGGACACGAACAGCAGCCGCCCCACCCGCACGGCCGACGACAACGGGATGGGCGGCGGGTTGTCGGGGTCGGGCTCGATGTGCTCGATCACGCGGGCGCTCCTCGCTGGGTGGACTGACCTCGCCACCCTCATGTGGCACGCCGTTCCATGTCAACTCGGAACGCCGCGATAGCGGATAGACTTCCGCCATGGACGACGATCTGCCGGAGCGGCTGCGCATCCGGCTCCGGGCGCAGCGGCACCGGCGCGAGCTGAGCCTCGAGGCGCTCGCCGCCGCCAGCGGGGTGAGCCGCAGCATGATCTCCGACATCGAGCGCGGTGCCAAGATCCCCACCGTCATCGTGCTGGCCAGGCTGGCGACGGCGCTGGGCGTCACGGTCGCGCGGCTGCTCGGCGAGGACCGGCCCGAGCGGGTGGTCGTCCGCCACCGGGCCGAGCAGCGGGCCATCACCGACGCCGACGGCTGGCAGCGGCGCATCCTCTCCCCCACGCTGCCCGGCGTCGAGTTCGAGTTCATCCGCACCACCGTCCCGGCCGGGGTCACACTTGGCTCGTTCGCCGCGCACGCGCCCGGCTCGCGCGAGTACGTCGCCGTCGAGAGCGGGGAGCTCACCGTCACCGTCGACGGCGTCGGGCACCGGCTGAGCGCCGGCGACGCGCTGTACTACGCGGGCGACGCGGTGCACGAGTTCGCCAATCCCGGCGCCACCGAGTGCGTCTACTACACCGCCATGCACGTCGCGAAGGAGCCCGCATGACCATCGAACGGCTCGACCCCGCCGTCCTGCCCGCGGCGACCGGTAACTACACCCACGGCACGCTGGTCACCGGCGCCCGCCGCACGGTCTACGTCAGCGGCCAGGTCCCCTGGGCCGGCGACGACGGCCGGGTGCCGCCGGAGTTCGACGACCAGTGCCGGCTGACGTGGCACAACGTGCTCGCCGTGCTGGCAGAGGCCGGCATGGGCGTCGAGCACCTCGCCAAGGTCACCACCTACCTGGCCGACCGCCGCTACCGTGAGGCGAACAGCCGCATCCGCCAGGAGGTGCTCGGCGACCACATGCCGGCGCTGACCATCATCATCACCGACATCTACGCCGAGGACTGGCTGCTCGAGATCGATGCCGTCGCCGTCGGGAGCTGAGCGGCGCCTAGGCTGACGGCCGTGGAATTTCGATCCGCCACCCGCGCCGACCTCGACGCCGTCGTCGCACTGCTCGCCGACGACGTGCTGGGGAAGGCGCGCGACGCCGCCACCGTCGACGAACGGTACGAGCGCGCCTTCGCCGCCATCGACGCCGACCCACGCAACGAGCTGGTCGTCGGCGACGACGGCGGCGAGGTGGTGGCGTGCCTGCAGCTGACCTTCATCCCAGGGCTGGGCCGGCACGGGGCCGAGCGCTGCCAGGTCGAGGCGGTCCGGGTCCGGTCCGACCGGCGCGGCGACGGCGTGGGCGGACGGCTGATGGCCTGGGTCGTCGACCGCGCCCGCGAGCGCGGCTGCGCCGTGGTCCAGCTGACCACCGACAAGTCCCGCGCCGACGCGCACCGCTTCTACGAGCGGCTCGGCTTCGTTGCCAGCCACGAGGGCATGAAACTCGCCCTCTGACGGGCGCACGCCGGCGCCGCCCGCGGCCGCCACACCCCGTCAGCGCACGCGGACGGTGACGGGGACCCGCAGCTCGGGTGCGCCCGGATCGGACGTCGCCACCAGCAGCGTCGCGTGGTGCGTCGATCCCGCCGCCAGGTCGCCGGCATCGACGTTCACCGCCAGCCGGAGCCGCCCGCCGGCCGCCACCGAACCGCTCGCCGCTCGCACGTCCAGCCAGGGCACGTCGGTCGCGATGCCGGCGCACCGTTCGCCGGGCACCGGCAGGAAGCGGGCGCGGTCCAGCCCGCCGCCCATGCCGCCGAGCGACCAGATCTCGCCGCCGGAGTGCGCCTGCGTGCAGAACCCGGCGGGTGCGGCGTTGACGGGCGACGGCAGGTCCGCGGCGGGGTCGATGCCCCAGGCGCCGCCGGACCAGCCGCTCAGATCGAGTCGCTGCACCGTGGCCGTCGGCAGGCGGCCGTACGGCGGGTCCTCCCGCTCGCCGCCGACGACGTAGAGCGCTTTGTCCGTGGCGATGAGCGCGGCGCCGGCCCGCGGCTCGGCCAGGGCCGGCCCGGTCGTCCACACACCGGTGCGCAGGTCGAGCCGCTGGACGACGTCGCTGACGACGCCGTCGGCCGTCAGCCCGCCGGCCAGGTAGAGGTACGGCCCGGCCTGCGTGAACGCGGGGTCCCGGACGGGGTGCGGCATCGGCTCCTGCGGGCTCCAGGTGCCGGCCGCGACGTCGTGGACGTGGACCTCCCCGGTGACCGTGCCGTCCGAGCCGCCGCCGGACCCGCCGGTCGCGCCGCCCGCCATCCAGACCCGGCCGTCCCAGGCCGCGGCCGCGGCACTCGACGTACCGGCGGGCAGCGGCGTCCCCTCGGACCAGGTGTCGCGGGCGACGTCGTAGACGTAGTGCCGGTCGGTGTCGTCGCCGCCGAGCACGTGGATCCGGCCGGCCTCGCAGGCGGCGACCGCGCTGCGCCCGGCCTCGGGGATCGGCGCCAGCTCGGTCCAGGCGTCGTCGGCGGCGTCGTACCGCCAGGTCCGGCCCGTGACCTCGATCCGCTCGTCGAGGCCGCCGACGAGGTACCCGTGGTCGGGCCGGCCCGGGCACTGGGCGGCCGCGAAGAGCATCCGCCCGCCCGGCACCGGGGCGCCGTCCGTCCAGCCGGTGGCCGCGGTCGCCGCCGCGAGCGGCCGCAGCACCTCGGCCGTCTCCGTCACCGCGTAGTCGAACGCGGCGGCGCCGTCGTTGCCGAGCTCGAGCCGCTCCACGGCGTGTCCGCGGCTGCGCACGTCGATCTCCAGGCCCGCGGACGGTACTGCGACGGCGCACGGCTCGTCCCGGCGCAGCCGCAGGTCCTTCGTCGCCATCGCCCCGGCCTGGACGGTGACCACGCCGTCGCGCGCCTGCCAGCCGTCCGCCGCCGCCGTCACCGTGACACGCCGGTCGGAGCGGTCCATCCAGTGCCGGTAGACGCCCTCGTCGTCGGTCGTGACCTCGACGTCGGAGACCGCGCCTCGCAGCCGGACCGTTGCGCCGGGCAGCGGCCGCTCCGGGCCGTCGCACCGGTCCAGGCCGGTGACGGTGCCGGTGACCAGCCCCCACGAGTCCGGCGCGGTGGCGTCCATCGCGACGGTCAGGGCCGGGATCGCAGACGGGGTGTCCTCGAGCAGCAGCAGCCGGGCCAGGTAGTCGCCGGGCTGTCCCGCGGCCGGGCCGCTCGCGTCCAGCGTGACGGTGACCTCGACGGAGTCGCCCGGCGCGAGGGTGCGCGGGCCCTCGTCGGCCGACAGCCACGGCACCGGGTCCTCGGTGGTGGTCTGGCAGTCGTCGAAGCCTGGCAGTCGCTCCACCCAGGGGAACGTGCCGGGCTGGCCCTGGGTGCCGCCGAGCTTGTAGAACCCGCAGGTGCCGGCCAGCCGGTAGACGTCGAAGATCGAGTTGGGCAGCGAGGCCCACTCCCCCGCGGCCGGGTCGTAGAAGAAGCCCTCGTTGCTGCGGTAGCCGCCGACCTGCCCGCCCGACGTCAGCAGCAGCCCGTTCGCGGCCGTGTGCGCGGTGAAGGTCACCGTCTTCGGCAGGTCCGCGATGCGGTACCAGGCATCGGTGGCCGGGTTGTAGACGTAGCCGCGGGTGCTGTGCTCGACGTGGGGAGCCTGGCCACCGGCGCAGTGGACGAGGCCGTCGATGGGACCGCAGGCCTGCCACGACGCCGGTTCCGGATAGTCGGCGACCTGAGACCACGAGTCGGCGGCGGCGTCGTAGACGTAGACGTCGCTGCTGCCGCGATCGGGCTGGTCCGCCGTCCGCCCGCCGATGACGTAGAGCTTCCCGTCGAGAATGGCCGACCCGGCCGCCGCGAAGCGCACCGGCGCGGGGGCGCCGGTCGACCAGGTGTCGGTGGCGGGGTCGTAGATGAGGACGGTGTTCGTCTCTCCGGCGCCCGCGGGTCCCCAGCCGCCCACCATGTACAGGCGGTCGCCGATGAACCCGCCCACGGGCTTGCCGCGCGGCTGCTGGAACGAGCCGGTGAACTCCCAGCGGTCCAGCGCGATGTCGTACACCATGTTCCGCTGCGACGTGCCCGACGTGCTGCCGCCGACGTAGTACAGCTTGCCGTCGTGGACGGCGGCCAGGCCGTCGGTGCGGGCGTCGGGCTTGTCGTGCAGCCGCACCCAGGCGGCGTCGCCGGGGTCGGGGGCCTCGGGCGCCGCACCGGCGACGGGGGCGAGCGGGCCGCCGTCGTCGGGCACGATCTCGCGCCGCAGCGGGGCACTCGGCAGGGCCGCGAGCGTCTCCCGCTGCTGGTCGAAGCCGGCGTTCCGCTCGGCCAGCTCGAAGGTGGCGGGCGCGGTGCCCGTGTTGGTGACCGTGACGGTGGCGGTCCGGGTGGCGCCGATCTCGACCCGCTCCTCGACGACCGGGGCGCTCACCTCGAGTTCCCCGGTGCCCAGCTCGAAGTCGGCCCGGGTGACGCTGCCGGAGTCGACGGTCACGCTCTGGGTCCGCGTCCCATGCTGGCCGAGGTCGTGCGCGGCGGTCAGCTCGTGGTCCCCGGCGCCCGCGACGAACGCCGCGTAGAAGCCGCCGCCGAGGCCCGGGTCGCCCGGCGTGGCCGTCGCGGTGACGTCGACCGCGCCGTCGGCACTGCGCAGGGTGGCGCCGTCGAGCGGCGCCCCGGTGCGGTCGTCGCGCACCTGGCCGAGCACGATGCCGCCGTCGACCGGCTCACAGCTCCGCTCGCCGACGAGCACGTCGTCGAGCTGCCACCAGCCGTTGCTCGCGGTGTCGTTGCGGTAGTGGAACCGCACCAGCACGCCGTCGACGCCACCGGCCGCCGCGAGCGGCACCCGCTCCTGCCGCGGGCCGCGCTGGTGCGCCGTCCGCCTCCAGACGTTCTGCCACGTCGCGCCGCCGTCGACCGAGACGTCCGCTTCGGCGACGCCCCGCGAGAGCAGCAGGTCGGCCCGGAACGACAGCACCGGCGCCGGCACGCCGGTGAGGTCGACCGGCGGCGACACCAGCACGGCGTCCTCGAGCCGCTGTCCGGCGGCACTGTCGATACTGGTGAACCCGCCGTCGCCGCCGGTCAGGTTGCCGCGCTGCCCGGGGTCACCGGTCTCCCAGCCGTCGCCGAGGACGGCCTCGGTGGTCCAGCCGTCCGGCAGGCCGGCCGGCTCGTCGAAGGACGCGAACCCTCCTCGGTGGCCGGGCAGGTAGCCGGGCGCCAGGCACTCGTCGGTGACGACGGAGGCGGCGAAGTCGGCCGTCAGGTCGCCGTCGCCGACCTCGACCGTGCGGCTGGACGTCGCGTAGCCGTCGGCGTGCGGCCGCACGGTGAGCGTGTACGCGGTCGACGCCGGCAACTCCACCTCGTAGCGGCCGGTCTCGGGGTCGGTCCACACGGTGCCGTGCGGGTAGCCGGCGATGCTGACGCCCGCGTACAGCGGCCAGCCCTGGCCGGAGCCGTCCGTGACGGTCCCGCTGACGGTCACCGACGGGAGCGCGGTGAGGCCGAGGTCCCGGGTCGTGGTGGCGTCCTCGGCGACGACCACCCCGCTCGCGCCGCCGGGCGCGAAGCCGTACGCCGTCACCGTCAACTCGTAGGCGCCGGCGACCAGCGTCATCTCGTAGCGGCCGTCCGGGCCGGTCACCGTCGTGCGCTGGTAGCCGTCGCTGGTGGCACGGAGCTGGACCCCCGGCACCGGCTCGCCGGTGCCGCCGTCGGTGACGACGCCCGAGAGCAGCCCGGTCGCACCGATCGGCGACGCCGTGACCGCGGCGAACGCGTCGAGGCGGCCCTCGCCGAACGCGTTGTTGCGCTGCTCGGTGCCGCCGCACTCGGCGTTCGGGGTGTCGACGGCGGTCGTGCCGAGCAGCTCGCGGGTGCCGTCGATGTCGCCGATCAGCGACGGCGCGGCCGCCCACATGAGCGCCACGGTCGCCGTCACGTGCGGCGCCGCCATGGACGTGCCGTTGGCGGTCCCGTAAGCGCTGCCGGGCACGCTGGAGCGGACCGCCACACCGGGAGCGGAAACGTCGGGCCGGATCCGCGCGTTCGGGCCGGGGCCGCGGCTGGAGAACGGCGCGATGTGGTTCGCGGCGTCGTGCGCACCGACGGCGTAGGCGCCTGGCGAGTCGGCCGGCGACCCGACGGTGGTGCAGCCGTTGGCGCCGTCGTTGCCGCTGGAGAACACCGCGAAGACGCCGGCGGCGTTCCAGGCGTCGACGATCTGGTCGTAGAACGGGTCGGCGAACCCGAGCGTGTCGGCGCCCCACGAGTTGTTGACGACATGCGGGCGCAGGTCGATGCGCGGGTTCTGGCCGTTGGTGTCGGTCGGGGCGAGGGTCCACTGGCCGGACGCGACCAACGACGTGATCGTGCAGGCCGCCTGGGCTGTGGCCTCGCAGCCCTTCGCGGCGATCCAGCGGGCGCCGGGCGCGACACCGATCGCGGTGCCGCCCTCGTCGCCGCCGGCCATCGTGCCCATCGTGTGCGTGCCGTGGCCCTGGTTGTCGCACGGCGCGGCGCTCGGGCAGACGTGGGCGGGGTCGTACCAGTGGTAGTCGTGGCTGACGGTGCCGTCGGCGTTCGCGCCGCGGTAGCGCGCCGCCAGGGCCGGATGGTCGAACTGCACGCCGGTGTCGATGTTGGCGATGACCAGCCCTTCGCCACGCACGTCGAGCTCGGACCAGACGCGGTCGGCGTTGACGGCGCCGACCCCCCATTCGGCGGCGGCCGCGGCGGCCGCCTCCTGCGCCGCCGTCGTGGCCGCGGGATCGGCCGGCAACAGCTCCGGCACGTCGTACTCGGCGACCTCGAGTACCTGGTCCACGCCCGGCTGCGCGGCGACCCGCCGGGCGATCGCCTCCGTCGCGTCGCGGACCAGGATCGCGTTGGCGATCCAGTACGCCTCGTAGTCGGCCCCGGCCGCGTCCAGCTCCGCGCGGGTGGCGCGCTGGCTGTCCGCCGCGGTCTCCTGCAGAGCGGCGACCACGGCGGCGCCGCGCTCGTCCCAGTCGTCGATCCGCGCGGCGGCGGCCAGGTCCGCGCGCTCCTCGAACGCGATCATCACGTCGGTGGTCTCGCCGGCGGCGAGCGCCGACACGACGTCGTCCTCGACCTTCGCGGTCCAGGCGTCCGCGGCGTCGCCCACTGCGGTGGCGACGCCGCCGGCCGACACCGCCGGGCCGGCGAGCATCAGAGAACCGAGGACGACGACGGCGGACGTGAGGGCGGCGACGCGGGTGCGCACGGGCATGCTCGGCCTTCCGACGCTTGCGTGAATTGCCGGTATGGTCCGCGATGCCGGATCCAGCTGTCCAGGCAGTAGGCTGGCCAGCTATGGCCATGGACAGAACTGGCCTCCCGGTCGATGCCGATGCCGATGCAGACTCCGTGGCGCTCGGCGTGCTCGGCATCGGCTCGGTCGAGGAGCGCGTGTACCGGACGCTGCTGCGGCTGCCCGGGTCGACGACGACCGAGCTGGCCGAGACCCTCGAGCTCCCCCGGCCGCGTGCGCGCCGGGCCCTGGCCGTCCTGGAACACGCCGGCCTGGTCAGCCGCTCCACCGGGTCCGTCGCCCGGTTCCTGCCGGCGGCTCCCGACGTCGGGCTGGAGGCGCTGGTCCGCGACAAGGAGGCGGAACTGGGCCGCATCCGGACGCTCGGGGCGCTGCTCATGGACGACTACCGCGACGGGCTCGAGGCGGAGCGCAACGAGCTCTGCGAGATCGTCACCGGCTCCGAGGCCGTGCTGCGCCGGTTCGACCAGCTGCAACGGTCGGCCACCAGCGAGATCCAGGTGCTCGACACCCCGCCGTACTCCGGTCCGCGCGGTCCCCGCTCCAACGACCTGGAGTTCGAGATCCTGGCCCGCGGCGTCACCTGCAAGGCGATCTACGACCGCGCGGCGCTGGAGCGCTCGCCGCTCGCGACCGACGCGATCCTCGGCTATGTCGAGGCGGGTGAGCAGGCGCGGGTCACCTCGCGACTCCCGCTGAAACTGGCCACGTTCGACCGCAAGCTGGCGTTCGTCCCGCAGTCGCTGAACCAGCGCGACGTCTCCGGCGCCATCGTCGTGCACCCGTGTTCGCTGCTGGACGTCCTGCTGTACGTGTTCGACGAGTTGTGGGAGCGCGCGACCCCGCTCACCGCGCCGGCCGAGCCGGACGCCGTGGCCCCTGGGCCGGACGACCGGCGGCTGCTCGCGCTGCTGGCCAGCGGGATGAAGGACCAGGCGATCGCCAACCACCTCGACTGGAGCTACCGCACGACCCGGCGGCGGATCGCGGCGCTGCTGGAGGAGCTGGGCGCGGAGACGCGGTTCCAGGCCGGACTGGCGGCGGCCCGCCGCGGCTGGCTCTGACCGCGTCCCTAGACTGCCGCGCATGCAGAGGTCCCGGATCGACGCCGCCATCGACGACGCCCGTACGCGGGCGGCCGAGGCCGGCATCGCGTTGCCCGCCTTCGCGTCCTGGACGCGGGCCGACTGGCTCGCCGCCGCACCGACGCCGGGCGCGCGGCCCGCACTGGAACGCGGCCTGGGCTGGGACGTCACCGACTTCGGCCGCGGCGACTTCGACCGCGTGGGCCTGGTGCTGTGCACGCTGCGCAACGGCACCCTGGCCGAGCGCGACGCCGGGGCCGGGCAGACGTACGCGGAGAAGTTCCTCGTCGCGCGCGACGGGCAGGAGACGCCGATGCACCTGCACCGGCGCAAGACCGAGGACATCATCAACCGCGGCGGCGCCGAGCTGGTCGTCGAGCTGCGCCCCGAGTCCGGCGACGGCGAGGTCGTCACGCTGGTCGACGGGCTGGAGCGGGCGGTGCGCGGCGGGTCGCCGCTGCGGCTGGAGCCCGGGCAGAGCGTGCAGGTGCCGGCCGGTGTCTACCACCGCTTCTGGGCCGACGGCGGCGTCCTGCTGGCCGGCGAGGTGTCGGCCGTGAACGACGACGTCGACGACAACGTGTTCCTCGATCCGTCGCCGCGCTACCCGTCCGTCACCGAGGACGCCACGGCGCGCTACCTGCTGGTCAGCGAGTACGCGCAGATCCTCGCTCGGTGAAAAACCCGGTGCGCCGGCCGGCCTCGGCGGACTAGCGTCCGATCATGAGCACCGACACCACGGTCGTCATCGACGAGCTGGAGATCCCGGCCTCGATGGACGAGCCCGGCGCGGCCGACTTCGCCGAGATGGTCGAGGTCCGCAACGCGATCGAGACCCAGATCATGGGTACCGACGTGCTGAACTACTCCGCTCGCGAGCTGCTGCCCGTCTACCTGGTCCAGGAGGACGAGCCGAACCGGCTGTTCGTCGCCCGCGTCGACGGCCGCATCGTCGGGCGGGCCATCCTGTCGTGGCAGACCGAGGAGGGCGCGAGCGCGTCGTGGGTCTCGGTCGAGGTGCTGCCGGAATACCGCCGGCGCGGCATCGGCACCGCTCTGCTCGACCACCTGACCACCCTCGCGCTGGCCTCCGCCCGCCCGACACTGCAGGCCGAGGCCATCCACACCCGGCCGGCGACCGGCGAGCGCGTCGACTCGCCGACCGGCTTCGGCTGGGTGTCGGCGGACGACCCCGGCGTGCGGTTCCTGCTGCGCCACGGCTACCGGCTCGAGCAGGTGGCCCGCATCAGCGCACTGCCGCTGCCGGTCGACCCCGCGGTCCTCGCGGCACAGCGGGGCGCCGCCCAGGCCGCCGCGGGCGACGACTACCGCGTCGTCGCCTGGACCGGCACCACCCCGCCCGAGCGCGTCGACGACCTCGTCACGCTGAAGACGCGCATGAGCACCGACATCCCCAGCGCCGGCCTCGAGACCACCGACGAGCAGTGGGACGCCGCCCGCCTCGCGCGGTGGGACGGCCAGCTGGCCGGCAGCGGCCGCGAGCGACTCACCGTCGCCGCCGAGCACGTGCCCACCGGCCGGCTGGCCGGCTACAACGAGCTCTACCTGCCGGCCGACCGCTCCCGCCCGGTCACCCAGGAGGACACCCTGGTCCTGTCCGAGCATCGCGGCCGCCGGCTCGGCATGCTGCTCAAGGTGGCCAACCTGCAGCGGCTGGCCGAGCTGAGCCCGTCCTCGACGCTGGTCACCACGTTCAACGCCGAAGAGAACCGGCACATGCTCGACGTCAACGAGGCGGTCGGGTTCGCGCCCATCGGCTACGAGGGCTGCTGGCAGCTCACCCCCTGACGGCGGCGGCGACGCGCTCGGCCACGGCGTGCGGCTCGGCTCCGGCCGTGTCGACGACGGTGTCGGCGGCCGGCCGCAGCCACGGCAGCGCCGCCGCATACGGCGCCAGGTGGTCCAGCCGCCACTGGCGGGCGCCGGCCTCGACGGTGTCGCCGTCGATGCGCCGCCGCAGCGTGTCGTCGTCGGCGTGCAGGAGCACGAGGTGCACCGGGAGGCCGGCCTTCTCCAGCCCCGTCCGCAGCTCCTGCCAGTACGCCTCGACCAGCACCGTCTGCGGCACCACCAGCGTGCCCCCGACGTAGGCGTGCACCTGCGCGGCGGTCTCGACGACCAGCCCGCGCCATGGTGGCCATTCCTGGAAGTCGTCGACGGGCACGGAGCCGAGCACGTGGCGCAGCATGTAGCCCACGTACTCGGAGTCGAGGATGCGGGCGTCGGGGAGCAGCGCCGTCAACTCCTTCGCCGTCGTCGTCTTGCCCGCCCCGAACGTCCCGTTCAGCCATACGATCATGCGTCCCGAAAATATCCGGTTCGCAACGGGTCTGGCCGGACGATACCCGCCTAGACTCGTGCGGGTCTGGAACTCCGATGGGGGGCCGGCCGCGCCGGCTGAGGAGTGATGGCCATGGCCATGACGCAACGCCGGCTCGGACCGCTGGTCAGCGGTCGCCGTACCAAGTGGGTCGTCCTGGTGTTCTGGCTCATCGTGCTGGGCGTCGGGTTCCCGCTGTCGGCGAAGCTCACCGGCGCGCAGGAGAACGACACCGCGTCGTGGCTGCCCGGCTCGGCGGAGTCGACCCAGGTGTTCGAGGTGCAGCAGGACGCCTTCCAGTCCGGCGAGGAACTGCCCGCCATCGTGGTCTACGAGCGGCCGGGCGGCATCACGCCCGACGACCAGGCGACGGCGGCCGCCGACGTCCAGGCGTTCGCGGACGTCGAGCACGTCAGCGGCGACATCGTCGGGCCCATCCCGTCCGAGGACGGCGAGGCGTTGCAGGTCGTCGTCCCCATCGATCCCGGCGACGGCGGCTGGTTCGCGCTCGGCGACGCCGTCGACGAGATGAACGGCATCGTCGGCGACGCACCCGACGGACTGAACGCGTACGTCGCCGGCCCGGCCGGCGTCTCCGCCGACTTCGCCGACGCGTTCGAGGGCATCGACAGCACGCTGCTCTACGCGGCGATGGGTGTCGTCATCGTCATCCTGCTGTTCTCGTACCGCAGCCCGGTGCTCTGGTTCATCCCGGTCTTCTCGGCGTTCACCGCGCTGACCGCGGCCCAGGCCGTCGTCTACCTGCTGGCCGAGTACGCCGACGTCACCGTCAACGGGCAGACCGCCGGCATCCTGCTGGTGCTGGTGTTCGGCGCCAGCACCGACTACGCGCTGCTGCTCATCGCGCGCTACCGCGAAGAGCTGCGCCGGCACGAGGACCGGCACGCGGCCATGGCGTTCGCGCTGCACCGGGCCGGTCCCGCCATCGTCGCGAGCGCCGCCACCGTCGCCGTCGGCATGCTGTGCCTGCTGGCCGCGGAGATGAACTCGACCCGCGGCATGGGCCCCGTACTGGCGATCGGCGTCATCATCGGGCTGGCGGCCATGCTGACGCTGCTACCGGCGCTGCTCGTCATCACCGGGCGGTGGGTGTTCTGGCCCCTGAAGCCGCGGTTCGGGTCGGCCGAGCCGACGGAGCGCGGGTTCTGGGCGAAGATGGGGCGCGGTATCGCGCGCCGGCCGCGCATTGTGTGGATCGGCACCTCGCTGGCCCTCGGCGCGCTGGCACTCGGGCTGCTCGGCCTCAACACCGGCGTCATCGAGAACAAGGACGCGTTCGTCGACCGGCCCGCGTCCATCACCGGTGAGGAGGCGCTGGCCCGGCACTTCCCCGCCGGCACCGGCAGCCCGGTGATCGTGGTCGCCGACGCCCCGGCGGCCGACGACGTGCGTCAGGCCTTCGAGGACACCGACGGCATCGCCGAGGTGGCCGAGCCGGTACCGCTCGGCGACCTCGCCTACATGGAGGGCACCCTCGAGGCGGCGCCGGACAGCCCAGCCGCCCAGGACACCGTCGAGGCGGTCCGCGACAGCGTGCACGCCGTCCCCGACGCGAACGCACTGGTCGGCGGCAATACCGCGATCGCCCTGGACGCGCAGGAGGCGGCCAGCCGCGACAGCGCCGTGATCATGCCGCTGGTGCTGGCCGCGGTGCTCGTCATCCTCATGATCCTGCTGCGCGCGTTCGTCGCCCCGCTGGTCCTGATCGCGACGGTCGTGTTGTCGTTCGCGGCGGCGCTCGGGCTGAGCTCGCTGATCTTCGAGCACGTGCTGGGGTTCGCCGGCGCCGACACCGCCTTCCCGCTGTTCGTCTTCGTCTTCCTGGTCGCGCTCGGGATCGACTACAACATCTTCCTCATGACCCGCGTCCACGAGGAGGCGCGCCAGCACGGCACCCGGCGCGGCGCCCTCATCGGCCTCGCCGCCACTGGCGGCGTGATCACGTCGGCCGGCCTGGTGCTGGCGGGCACGTTCGCGGTGCTGGCGACGCTGCCGGTGGTGGCGTTCGCGGAGATCGGGATCACGGTGGCGCTGGGCGTGCTGCTGGACACGCTGATCGTGCGGTCGATCCTGGTGACGGCGCTCAACCTCGACATCGGGCGGTTCATGTGGTGGCCCAGCGACCTTTACCGGCGCTCCGAGCCGCCGGCGGCGCTGGTGGCGCGGGAACCGGCTGACGTGACGGAGACGCCCCGCCCCGTGCGGTGACGGTGGCCGGTCGCCGCGGTCGCGGGCGTCAGCGGTGGCCGGCGCCCGGTCCGTCCGGCCGTCCCCTGCTACCGTTCACCGCATGTCTGCTTCGTCCGCGGCCGCTTGCGCCGCAGTGACCAGGGCGCCCCGCTAGCGGCGGGCGTTCGGCTCACACCTCTTCCTGGACGTCCAGCCGCTTCGCGATCTGACCGGAGCGGCACGTTTGTGCTGCTCGGAGCCCTTTCTGAGCGACGGAGCAGCTGATGTTTCCAAGGATCGACTCCGCACGCGCATGGCTGGTGCTGTGTGCGATGGCCATGCTGCAGTTCTTCATCGCGGTCGACGTGACCGTGGTCAACATCGCCCTGCCCGCCATCGGCGCCGGCTTCGGCGTCGACGGTCACGCCCTGACCTGGGTGGTGGTGGGGTACACGGTCACCGGGGGCGGGCTGCTGCTGCTCGGCGGCCGGCTGGCCGACCTGCTCGGACGGCGGCGCATGCTGCTGCTCGGCACCGGGCTGTTCGGCGCCGCGTCGCTGCTGGCTGGCCTGGCCCCGACGTTCGGCCTGCTGGTGGTCGCGCGGCTGCTGCAGGGCGCCGGCGAGGCCATCGCACTGCCGGCCGCGATGGCCACCATCGTCCTGATGTTCCCCGAGGGTCCCCGGCGGTCGCGGGCCCTGAGCGTGTGGGCGGCGGTGGCCAGCTGCGGTCTCGTGCTCGGGTTCGTCCTGTCCGGGATCATCACCGCCCACCTGGGGTGGCGGTGGATCTTCCTGATCGCGGTCCCGTTCATCGTGGTCGTGCTGCTGGCGGCCGTCTTCCTGGTCGACCGTGACCGGCCGGTGGCCGGGGACGCCGCGCCGCTGGACCTGCCGGGCGCGCTGCTGCTGACCGCGTGCCCGCTGCTGTTCACCTTCGGCGTGGTCGAGGCCGGTGGGTCCGGATCCGTCTGGGTGATCGCGGGGGCGCTGACCGGGGCGGTGGCCGCAGGGGCCGGGTTCGTGCGGGTCGAGGCACGCTCACGCGATCCGCTGCTGCCGCTGCGCTTCTTCGCCCACCGCACGCGGGTGGCGGCCAACCTGACCACGATGCTGCTGAGCGGGGGGTTGTCGACGTCGTTCCTGCTGTTCACCTTCTATCTGCAGGACCGGCTGGGCATCGGCCCACTGGTCGCGGGTCTGACGATGCTGCCGCTGGCCGTCTCGCTGATCGCGTTCTCCGTCCTCGTGCCCCGCCTGCTGGGCCGCTGGGGAGCACGCGCCTGCGTGCTGGCCGGCATCGGCTTCACCGCGGCCGCGATGGCCGCGATCGCGCTCGTCTCGGCCCTGGAAGCGGGAGGGACGGCGATGATCCCGGCCATGCTCCTGATCGCGGCCGGGATGGGGTTCGGCATCGTGGGACTGCAGTACGTCGCGGTCAGCGGCGTCACCGAGGACGACGCCGGGATCGCCTCGGGCATCCAGCGGGCGGCCGACCAGCTGGGCGGTGCGACCGGGGTCGCGATCTGTGTCGGGATCGGGTTCGCGCCGGCCCTGCACTCCCGCGACCCGTTCCTGGTCGCCACCCTGCTGGCCGCCGCCGGGCTCGTGGCCGGTGCGGTCGTGGCCTGGCGCCTGCCCGCGCGGGTGCCCGCACCGGACCTGCGGGAGCCGGCCGGGTAACCGCTGCAAGGATCTTGCGCAATTCTGTCGTATGCTTTCGCCCATGGCTGGACGACTGACTGAGGTGGCCGCGAAGGTCGGCGTGAGCGAGGCGACCGTGAGCCGGGTGCTGAACGGGCGCCCGGGGGTGTCCGAGGCGACCCGCGAGGCGGTCCTGACGGCGCTGGACGTGCTGGGGTACGAGCGGCCGACGAAGCTGCGGGGCGAACGGGCGCGGCTGGTGGGGCTGGTGCTGCCGGAGCTGCAGAACCCCATCTTCCCCGCGTTCGCCGACGTCGTGGGCGGGTCGCTGGCGCAGCAGGGCCTGACGCCGGTGCTGTGCACGCAGACGGTGGGCGGGGTGTCGGAGGCCGACTACATCGAACTGCTCTTCCAGCAGCAGGTGGCGGGCGTGCTGTTCGCCGGGGGGCTGTACAGCGGCCGCAACGGCGCGCACGACCACTACGCCCGCCTGATCGAGCGCAAGCTCCCGACCGTGATGGTCAACGCGGGCATCGACGAGCTGCCGTTCCCGCGGGTGAGCTGCGACGACGCGGTGGCGACGGAACAGGCGGCGGGCCATCTGCTGTCGCTGGGGCACACCCGGATCGGGCTGATCCTGGGGCCTCCGGACCACGTGCCGTCGCAGCGGAAGCTGGCCGCGGCGCACACCAGGCTGGCGGCGGCGGGCGTCGGCCTCCCGGACGACCACGTCGAGAACGCCATGCACTCCCTGGAGGGCGGCCAGGCCGCCGCCGCCCGCCTGCTCCGCCGCGGCGTCACCGCCCTCATCTGCGCCAGCGACCCCATGGCCCTCGGCGCCATCCGCGCCGCCAAGCGCGCCGGTCTGCGCGTCCCGCACGACCTCTCCGTCGTCGGCTACGACGACTCCGCGCTGATGAACTGCACCGAACCCCCGCTGACGACGGTCCGTCAGCCGATCGAGGCCATGGGCAAGGCCGCCGTCGACCTCCTGGTCGGGCTGATCAGCGGGCACCGGGTCGAGTCCGACGAGCTGCTCTTCGAGCCGGAGCTGGTGGTCAGGGGCTCGACGGCGCCACCGCCGGCACGCAACCAGACGCAGATCTAGTTATTGCAACTTTCTGTCTAACTATTGCGCGGCGATGTCGCGCTCGTTACCGTGACCGCCATGGAAATCGCGTGGTGGCGCAGCGCCGTCATCTATCAGGTGTACGTGCGCAGCTTCGCCGACGGGAACGGTGACGGCACCGGCGACCTCGCCGGCGTCCGGGCGAGGCTGCGCTACCTCGCCGACCTCGGCGTCGACGCGCTGTGGTTCAGCCCGTGGTATCCGTCGCCGATGGCGGACGGCGGCTACGACGTGGCCGACTACCGCGACATCGACCCGGCGTACGGGACGCTCGAGCAGGCCGAGCGGCTCATCGCCGAGGCGAGGGACGTCGGCCTGCGCACCATCGTCGACATCGTCCCGAACCACGTGTCCGACCAGCACGCCTGGTTCCAGGCCGCGCTCGACGCCCCGCCCGGGTCGCCGGCCCGGCAGCGGTTCTGGTTCCGGCCCGGACGTGGCCCGGGCGGAGCGGAGCCGCCGAACGACTGGAGCTCGATCTTCGGCGGCCCGGCCTGGACCCGGACGAAGAACGCCGACGGCACGCCCGGCGAGTGGTACCTGCACCTGTTCGCGCCGGAGCAGCCCGACCTCAACTGGACGCACCCGCTGGTCTGGCACGAGCACGAGCAAGTCCTGCGGTTCTGGTTCGACCGCGGCGCCGCGGGCGTGCGCATCGACTCCGCCGGGCTGCTGGCCAAGCACGCCGACCTTCCCGACGTCGACCCCGCCCACGCGCCCGGCCAGCACGTGCACACCGACCGCGACGAGGTGCACGACATCTACCGCAGCTGGCGGCGGCTGGCCGACGGCTATCCGGAGCCGCGGGCCCTGATCGGCGAGATCTGGCTGCCCGACCTCGAGCGGCTGGCCCGCTACCTGCGCCCGGGCGAGCTGCACACCGTCTTCAACTTCGACTTCCTGGTCTGCCCGTGGGAGCCGGACCGGCTGCGCGCCAGCATCGAGCGGAGCCTGCACTTCCACGACCAGGTGGACGCGCCCGCCACCTGGGTGCTGTCGAACCACGACGTCACCCGCCCGGTGACGCGCTACGGCCGGGCCGACACGTCGTTCGCGTTCGAGACGAAGCGCGCGGGCACCGCGTCGGACCTGACGCTGGGCCTGCGACGGGCGCGGGCGGCGGCGCTGCTGATGCTCGCGCTGCCCGGCTCGGCCTATGTCTACCAGGGCGAGGAGCTGGGCCTGCCGGAGGTCGAGGACATCGCGCCCGACCGCATCCAGGACCCCATGCACTTCCGCTCCGGCGGCGTCGACCCCGGCCGCGACGGCTCCCGGGTGCCGATCCCGTGGAGCGGTGCGGCGCCACCGTACGGGTTCGGCGCGACCGGCGACACCTGGCTGCCGCAGCCCACGACCTGGGCGGACCTGACGGTCGAGGCGCAGCAGCGCGACCCCGCCTCGACCCTGCGCTTGTACCGCGCCGCGCTGCGGATCCGCAAGGGCGAGCCCGCGTTCGGCGACGGCGCGCTGACCTGGCTGGACGCCCCGCCCGACGTGCTCGCGTTCCGGCGCGGCGAGGACGTCGCGTGCGTCGTCAACCTGTCGGCGGGCCCCGTCGCCCTGCCCCAGCACGAGGAGGTCCTGCTCGCCAGCGCGGACCTCGACGACGGCCGGCTCGGCTCCGACGCCGCCGTCTGGCTACGCCTGACGACCACCGACAACGGATGGAGCACGAGATGAGCAGCACACGCAGACACCTGGGCGCCGCGGCCGCGGCCGTGATGGCGTTGAGCCTGGTGGCGGCCTGCGGATCCGACGACGAGCCCGCGGCCGACGGCGGCAGCCCGGGCGGCGACGGCGGCGGCGAGCAGGTCACCATCAGCGTGAGCAACCTGCCGCCGGCGACGGAGTCGGCCACCCGCGAGGCGTTCCTCGCCCGCGTCGAGGAGTTCGAAGCGGCCAACCCGGACATCACCATCGAGCCGAGCGAGTACGAGTGGGACGTGACGACGTTCGCGGCCCAGCTCGCGGGCGGCACGCTCCCGACGACGTTCGAGTTCCCGTTCACCGACGGCCAGGCGATGATCGAGCGCGGCCAGCTGGCCGACATCACCGCCGAGGTGGAGGCGCTCCCCTACGCCGCGGAGTTCAACCCCAGCGTCCTCGAGGTCGCCCAGGACGACAGCGGCAACATCTTCGCCGTCCCGACCGCCGCGTACGGCATGGGCCTGCACTACAACCGGGCCATGTTCGAGCAGGCCGGCCTGGATCCGGACCAGCCGCCGACGAGCTGGGCCGAGGTCCGGGAGTACGCCGACGCCATCGCCGAGGCCACCGGCCAGGCCGGGTTCGCGCAGATGAGCCAGAACAACACCGGCGGCTGGATCCTGACGACGCTCACGTACGCGCTGGGCGGCCGCATGGAGGACGGCTCCGGCGACGACGTCACCGCCACGCTGGACAACGACGGCACCAAGGCGGCGCTGGAGCTGCTGCGTCAGATGCGCTGGGAGGACGACGCCATGGGCGACAACTTCCTGTTCGACTGGGGCACCATCAACCAGGCGTTCGCCGCCGGCCAGGTGGGCATGTACATCGGCGGGTCGGACGTCTACAACAGCCTGGTGACGGAGAACGGCATCGACCCGGCCGGCTACGGGCTGACGGTGCTGCCGCTGGAGGGCGGCGACGCCGGCGTTCTGGGCGGCGGGACGATCGTCGGCGTGCGGCCGGACGCCAGCGAGGCCGAGCGCGCCGCCGCGGTGAAGTGGATCGACTTCTTCTACATGAGCAAGCTGACCCAGCAGGACGCCGCACTGGCCGACGCCGAGGCGCTGGTCGCGACCGACGCGCCGCTGGGCACGCCGGCCCTGCCGATCTTCGGGGCCGAGCAGCTGGCCGAGTCCGACGCCTGGGTGGCCGACCTCGTGAACGTGCCGCTGGCGCAGATGATGCCGTTCAAGGAGAACATCCTGGACCAGCCGCTGGTGCCGGAGCCGCCGGTGCGCGCCCAGGACCTGTACGCCGAGCTGGACGCCGTCGTGCAGGCCGTGCTGACCGACGAGAACGCCGACATCGACGCCCTGCTCGAGACCGCGAACGGCAACGTCGCCGCGCTGGTCGAGGCCGGCTGAGGCACGGCACGGCCGATGGGAGGACCGAGGTGAGCGCGACCGTCCGCTGGGTCCGCGGCGGCGGGCTGAGCACGCTGCTGCTCCTGCTGCCGTTGCTGCTGGTGTTCGGCTACTTCGCCTGGTTCCCCATCGGCCGCGCCGTGGTGATGAGCTTCCAGGAGACCAACCTGGTCGCCGACCCGGCGTGGGTGGGCCTGGACAACTTCCGGCACGTCCTCGACGACCCGCTGTTCTGGACGTCGGTGCGCAACACCTTCGTCTTCACCGGGCTGGCGCTGCTGTTCGGCTACCCGGTGCCGCTGCTGCTGGCGGTCGTCATGAGCGAGCTGCGCCGCGGCCGGGGCGTCTACAGCGCGCTGGCGTACCTGCCGGTCGTGGTGCCGCCCGTGGTGGCGGTGCTGCTCTGGCGGTTCTTCTACGACGCCAGTCAGACCGGCGTCTTCAACACCATGCTGGGCTGGGTCGGCCTGGGTCCGTTCGCCTGGATCCAGGACGCGTCGACGGCGATGCCGTCGCTGGTGCTGCAGGCGACGTGGGCCAACGCCGGGGCGACGGTGCTCATCTACCTGGCCGCGCTGACGGGAGTCCGCGGCGACCTGTACGACGCGGCCGAGGTCGACGGCGCGGGGCTGTGGCGCAAGATCTGGCACGTCACGCTGCCGCAGCTGCGCGGCGTGCTGCTGATCACGTTGATCCTGCAGGTCATCGCCACGTTCCAGGTGTTCACCGAGCCGTACCTGATGACGAACGGCGGCCCGCAGAACGCCACCGTCACCGTGCTGCTGCAGATCTACAACTACGCGTTCCGGTTCGGTGACTACGGCGCCGCGACGGCACTGTCGGTGCTGCTGGCGCTGTTCCTGGCGGTGCTGTCCGCCGTCTACTTCCGGCTCACCCGGTCCTGGAGCACCACATGAGCGAGACCGTCGAGGACGAGGTCCGGGTCGCGGCGCCGGCCCCGGCCGCCCCGGCGGCGCGGACCGCCCGTCGCCCGCGGCGAGGCGCGGCCGACACCGGCGAGCGCGGCATCCTCTCCGGCTACGACCGTGGCCGCACGGGCACCCGCTGGGGCCTGCGCGTCGCCCAGGGGCTGGTGCTGGTGCTGCTGGTCGTGGCCAGTCTCGGCCCGATCCTCTGGCTGGCCCGGGCGTCGGTGAGCACCACGCAGGACACGCTGCGCACGCCGATGGCGTTCTGGCCCAGCGGCATCGACTGGGCGAACCTGTCGACGGCCTGGAACCAGGCGCAGATCAGCCACTACTTCGCCAACACCGTGTGGGTGGCGCTGGGCTCCTGGTTCGTGCAGCTGCTGGTCGCGACGACCGGCGGCTACGTGCTCGCGGTGCTGCGCCCGCGGTACGCGCCGGTGGTGTCCGCCGCTGTGCTGGCCACGCTGTTCATCCCCGGCGTCGTGGTGCTGGTGCCGCTGTTCCTGACCGTCCTCGACCTGCCGGTGGTGAACGCGTCGCTGCTCAACACGTACTGGGCGGTGTGGCTGCCGGCCGGCGCCAACGCGTTCAACGTGCTGCTGGTCAAGCGGTTCATGGACGGGCTGCCGCGCGACGTCTACGAGGCGGCCCGAATGGACGGCGCCGGCCCGCTGCGGATGCTGTGGTCGGTGGTGCTGCCGATGTCGCGGCCGATCCTCGGCGTCGTCTCGATCTTCGCCTTCCTCAACGCGTGGAAGGACTTCCTCTGGCCGCAGATCGTGCTGCCGGAGCCGACGCTGCAGCCGCTGTCGGTGCGGCTGCCGCTGATCCGCGACACCGTCGAGCTGGACGTGTTCCTGGCCGCGCTGCTGATCTCGATGGCGCTGCCGATCGCGATCTTCCTGGTGTTCCAGCGGCTGTTCCTGCGCGGCGCCGGGCTGGGCGGCGCCGTCAAGGGCTGACGGCGGCCGCCACGGCGTCACCGGCCAGGGTGACGGCGCCGACCAGCGGCGCGTCCTGGGCGAAGCGCGACACGACGACGTCGGGCCCGAACACCAGGTGGGTGCGCAGCTGCTGGGTCAGTCGTGACACGATCCGCGCGCTGGCGGTCAGGCCGCCGAACAGCACCACCCGCTCCGGGTCGAGCAGCAACGACATCGCGACGACGGCCCGCGCCAGCGCGTCGATGCGGCGGTCGACGAGGTCGCTCAGCTCCGGGCGAGCGTCGGCGACGAGCTCGGCCGCCCCGCCGTCCAGACCGTGCGCCGCCGCGAGGTCGTCCAGGACCCGCCCGCCGAAGAATGCCTCCAGGTGCTCCTCGTCCGGGTGCAGCGGTCCGGAGCCGACCAGGGTGTAGCCGATCTCCCCCGCCGCGCCGTGGTGGCCCGGCAGGACCCGGCCACCGACGACGAGCGCCGCCGCCACCCCGGTGCCCAGGCCGAGGACCAGGCCCGGATCGGCGTCGGCCAACCGGCCGTGCCGCGCCTCGGCCAGCGCGGCCGCGTTCACGTCATTCCACACGGGCACCGGCATCTCGCCGAGCCGCGCCCGCAGCGCGTCGGCCAGCCGCAGCTCACCCCAGCCCGGCACGTTCGGGGCGAGGTCGATGCCGTCGGGACGGACGACGCCCGGGGTGGCGACCCCGGCCGCCAGGAGCGGGCGGCCGGACTCCGAGACCAGCTTCTCCGCCGCGTCCAGCGCTCTGGCCAGCGCGCGTTCGGCGCCGTCTCCGGCGTGGGTGGGCAGCCGGACCCGCTCCACGATGGTGCCGTCGGGCTCGGCCAGCGCCAGCGCCATCTTGGTGCCGCCGAAGTCGATGCCCAGGATCTGTCCGGTCGAGAGAGTGCTCACGCGGCGGTCCGCTCCCGCACCACGTCGTCGAGCGTCCGCGCGGCGGCGTCCAGCCGGGACCGCAGCGCCGTCAGGTGTGCGGCGGACTCGTCCACGCGGGCCCGCAGCAGCGCTACCTGCCGCCGGACCTGCGCCGAGCCGGGGCCGTCGGCCTGCTCGCGGCGCAGCACCCGGGCGGGGTCGTTGGCGGCGGCGATGAGCTCCGTGGCCGCGTCCTCGGTGACGCCGCTCAGCCCGAGCTCCGCGGCCACCTCGAGCACCGTCGCCGTCGTCCACCGGTCGGGCGGCGACTCGCGCACCAGCCGGCCCACGACCGAGTGGGCGGCGCGGAACGGGACGCCGGACGCCGTCAGCGCGTCGCTGGCCGCCGTGGTGGTGGCGCCGGTGGCGACGATCTGCGCCGCGTCCGGCGTCGACAGCGGCTCCACCCGCGCGATCAGGCCGCCGAGCAGGCGGAAGAACCGCCGCGCGCGGTCGTTGCTGTCCCACAGCCGGGTCTGGACGTCGGTGGTCGCGTTGTTGGAGTCCTCCCACCAGGCCGCGCCGACGTTGTTGAGCACCGAGGCGGCGTCGGCCGCGGTCGCGCCGGCCATCGAGACCAGGTGCTCGACGACCACCGGGTTGCGCTTCTGCGGCATGATGCTGCTGCCCTGCGTGAACTCCGGCGGCGTGGTGATCCACTGCCAGCTCAGCCAGTCCATCAGCGTGCGCACGAACCGGGCGCCGGTGGCCAGCACCTGGGCGTTGAGCGTGGCCACGCGCATCAGGTAGTCGGCGCCGGCCACGGCCTCGTAGGAGTTCACGATCAGCCCGTCGAAGCCGAGCAGCTCCGCGACCCGCGCCGGGTCGATGTCGAGGTCGGTGCCGGCGAAGGCGCACGACCCGAGCGGCGACACGTTGATCTCGTCGAGCAGCTCCGCGTAGGCGCGGGCGTGCCCGGTGAGCGCCTCGCCGTAGCCGGCCAGCGCGTGCCCGACGGTGGTCGGCTGCGCCGGTCTCCGGTGCGTGTACCCGACGATGACGACGTCGGCGTACCGGTCCGCCGCGTCGAGCAGCGCGCCCGCGGTCGCCAGCACCTCGTCCTGCACCGCGGCCACCTGCTCGCGCAGGATCATCCGGAACACGCCCTGGTCGAGGTCGTTGCGGCTGCGGGCCAGCTGGACGTCCAGCTCCGAGGTGTCGATGCCGGCCGCGGCGGCCAGCCGCTTCTCGACGGTGAAGTAGACGTCCTCGACCGATCCGTCGTAGGTGAGCGTGGCCGGGTCGTCGGCGCGCATCGCCTCGAGGCCGCGCAGCAGCGTGGCGGCGCGCCCGGCCGGGATGAGGCCCTGGTCGGCCAGCATGACGACGTGGGCCCGGCTGGCCTCCACCATCGGGCCGTAGAGCCTGGTCACGTGGTGGTCGAACACCACGCTCAGGTGGTTCTCCTGGTAGACGGTCAGGGCCTGGTCAGCCATCGGCCTCTCCTGTCGTGCGTGGTTCGGGTAGCGGGTCGGACGTGGGTGCGTCGGGCAGCGGGGCGGCGAGCCAGGCGTCGACGAGCTCGCGCAGCCGCCGCGCGGCCAGCTCGCGGACCCGCGGGCCGGAGTCGTCGCGCACCAGCGACACGTGCCCGGACCAGCCCTCCCACGGCGTGGGCCGGGACTCGATGAGCACGTACGGGCTCGGGGTGGGCAGCTTCGGCCGTGGCGGCAGGTCGCGGGCCGCCGCCAGGTCGACGGCGTCCGGCGCGAAGCCGAGGACGCCGCTGGTCTCGTAGGCGCCGCCGTGGCCGCGCGAGGTCAGCGGTCCGAACAGCTCGGTGGTCTCCTCCGGCGTGATCAGCTGGAACCAGTTCGCCAGCAGCAGGCTGCACCGGCGCCGTCCCGACACCCACTCCATCGCCGCCCGGACGATCGACATGTTGGCGTCGTGCCCGTTGACGACGAGCACGCGGCGGAACCCAGCCGCCACGATGCCCTCGAGGACGTCGCTCAGGTAGGAGAGCGCGACCTCCGGCCGGACGCCGATGGTGCCGGGCCACGGTCGCGTCTGCCCGGGCACCGCCGTGTACGCGACGGACGGGTAGAGCACGCCGCCCGGCGCGCCGGGCGCCTCGGCCCACTCCCGCGCGAACCCGTCGGCGAGCAGCAGGTCGGCGCCCAGCGGCAGGTGCGGGCCGTGCCACTCGAACGCACCGACCGGCAGGACGGCGAGGTCGGCGCCGGCGACGACGTCCGGCCAGGCGGCGCCGGTGACCCGGGTCGCGTCGATCAGGCCGCCCACTGCGTCGCCTCCTTGGCCGAGCGCGACGTCCGGCCGTTCTCGAGCCGCCCGCTGACCAGCATGACGACGAAGATGAGCACGACCTGCAGCATGCCGTACGCGGCCGCCGTGCCCATCTCGAAGCGGTACATGCTGTTGTTGATGGCGACGGAGATCGGCTCGGTGCGCGACGTGTAGATCAGCACCGACGCCACGAACTCCCCCACGCCGTGCACGAACGCCAGCAGCGCGCCGGCCACCACGCCCGGCAGCACCAGCCGCACGGTCACCGTCAGGAACGCCCGCGGCCACGACGCGCCCAGGTTGCGGGCCGCCTCCTCCAGGGCCGGGTCGGTCTGCGCGAGGGCGGCCGACGTCGACCGGAAGACCATCGGCAGGAACCGCACGAAGTAGGCCAGCGGCATGATCCAGAACGTCGCCACCAGCACCTGCCCGAAGCTGAACGCGTTGCCGGTGCTGAACGCCGCGATCAGGTTGATGGCGACGACGGTGCCCGGCAGCGCCCAGGCGAGCATGACGGCGATGTCGAGCAGCGACCGGCCGACGAAGCGCAGCCGGCGCACCGCGTACGCGATCAGCACGCCGACGACGATGATGCCGGCCGTCGCCACGGCGCTGATCGTCACCGAGTTCCGGATCGGCTCGAAGGCGCGGGGGTCGTTGAAGATCGTGCTGAAGTTCTCCGTCGTGTACTCCGACGGGATGACCTGCGTCGTCCACGAGCCGTCGCGCGAGAACGCCACGAGCGCGATGGTCGCGACGGGCGCGAGCAGCACCGCGACACCGGCCAGCGAACCGACCATGGCCAGCCAGCGGCCGACCGGGTTGGTGACCTCACGCCGGTGGCTGGCGACGCCCTTGGACTGCGACCGGTAGCTGCGCCGGCCCTCGTACCACCGCATGGCCAGCAGGAACAGGATCGACACCACACCCAGCACCGACGCGTACGTCGACGCCAGCGGCATGTCGCCGTTGGTGCGGTTGATGTAGATCTGCATCGTCATCGTCTGGTCGACGCCGAACAGCAGCGGCGCGGTGTACGACGCCAGCGACGTCATGAACACCAGCAGCGCGCCGGACACCATGGCCGGCGTCAGCATCGGCAGCAGCACCGTGCGCCAGACCCGCAGCCGCGACGCGCCCAGGTTGTAGGCGGCCTCCTCGACGGACGGGTCCAGCCCGCGCAGGGCGGCCGACGCGGCGAGGTAGAAGAACGGGTACATCGTGAACGTGTGGACCACCAGCACGCCGGCGATCCCGCTGACCGCCAGCACCGGCTCCTCGGTTCCGAACAGCTGCTGCAGGGCCCGCGGCAGGATGCCGGTCTCGCTGTACAGCAGCTGGAAGGAGATGGCGCCGATCAGCGGCGGCAGCGCGGCGGGCACCAGGATGATCGCCTCGATCAGCCCGCGGCCGGGGAACTGGAAGCGGCGCAGCAGGAACGCCATCGCCACCCCGACCACGCCGCACAGCACGACGCTGGCCACCGAGATGAGGACGGAGTTGATCAGCGACTGGCGCGCGACGCCGCCGGCGCTGAAGAAGCCCGAGTAGTTGTCGCCGGCGTTCTCGGCGACACTCTCGGAGAACGTCGCCAGCATCGGCTGGACGATGTAGCCCCACAGCACCAGCGCCAGCGGCAGCACCAGGATGTACGGGAACCACCGCGATCCGGTGACGGCGCCGCTGCGCAGCCGCTTCGCCGTCGCGGCCGCGGGTGGTTCGTCCGCGGTGACGGTGTCCGGCTCGGTCCGCACACTCACGGCCGCACCACCCACAGATGCTCCGGCGGCAGCACGACGCCGACGGTGTCGCCGATCGCCAGGCCGTCGGGGAGCTGGACGGCGGCGACGTGCAGCGGCGTGCCGCCGAGGTCGGCCGACACGTGCGTCGACATGCCGGTGAACTCCGTCTCGAGGACGGTGGCGTGCAGCGCGCCGGGAGCGTCGGGGCCGGTGAGGCGGACGTGCTCGGGACGCACCGACACCAGCGCCAGGTCGGTCTCGGTCAGGCCGTGACCCTCCGGCGCTGCGGCCCGGAGGGTGACGCCGTCGGGGCCCGCGACCTCCACGTGCTCCGGCCCGGCGCCGAGGACCGGCAGCGACAAGACGTTGCTGCGGCCGATGAACGTGGCCACGAACCGGTTGGCCGGGCGGCGGTAGATCTCCTCCGGCGTGCCGACCTGCTGCACCGTGCCGCCGTTCATGACGGCGATGCGGTCGGACATGGCCATCGCCTCGGCCTGGTCGTGGGTGACGTAGAGCGAGGTCGTGTTGGCCTCGCGCTGGATGCGGCGGATCTCCAGCCTGGTCTCCTCGCGCAGCTTGGCGTCGAGGTTGGACAGCGGCTCGTCCAGCAGCAGCGTGCGCGGCCGGATCACCAGCGCCCGCGCCAGCGCGACCCGCTGCTGCTGCCCGCCGGAGAGCTGGTCGATGCGTCGCGACCCGTAGCCGGCCAGGTGCACCTGCTCGAGCGCCTCGTCGATGCGCCGCTTCGCCTCGGTGCCGCGCACCTTGCGCGTCTTCAGCCCGTACCCGACGTTCTGGGCCACGCTGAGGTGCGGGAACAGGGCGTAGTTCTGGAACACCATGCCGGTGTCGCGCTTGTTCGGCGCGGCCCGGGTGACGTCGTCGGAGCCGAAGTAGATCCGTCCCGACGAGGGGAAGTAGAACCCCGCGACCATCCGCAGCGTCGTCGTCTTCCCGCAGCCACTGGGCCCCAGCAGCGTGAAGAACTCACCGTCCCGGATGACCAGGTCGACCTTGTCGACCGCGGGATCGCCGGAGCGGGCGAACACCTTGCTCACCGCATCGAGCCGGACCTCGACCATGTCTCACCTTTCGTCGGGCGACCGGTGGGCGTGCCGTGAGCACGCCCACCGGTGCGCCGGGCCGGGTCAGCCCTTGTTCTTGATGTTCTCGTTCCAGTAGTTGATCCAGTCCGTCTCGTTCTGGCCGATGGTGGCCCAGTCGACGTCCATCGGCTGCAGGCCGAGGTTCGCCAGCCACTCCGGCTGCTCGGAGATCTCGACGGTCGGGATCTGGTAGTAGTCGGCGGCGAGCTCGCCGCGCAGGCCGTCGTCGAACAGGAACTCCAGGAACTGCGTGGCCGCCTCGCTGTCGCCGCCGGCCACCGCCGCGACGCCGTCGACCAGCACCGGCGCGCCGGACGCGGGCATGACGTAGCCGAAGGGCATGTTCTGCTGCTCGGCCTGGATCAGGATGTCCTGCAGGTTCCAGGCGCTGAGGACGCCCTGCTCGCGCGACATCTTCAGGTAGAGGTCGGCCGGGTTGGCCGCGTACTCGGCGGTGTTCGCGTCCAGCTGCTTCAGCCACTCGTAGCCCGGCTGCGGGTCCTGCCCGTCAGGAGACTCCTTGAGGATCATCGCGGCGTAGATCGAGCGCATGGTGCCCGACGCGGCGACGTCGCGGATGAGGATCTGGTCCTTCCACTTCGGGTCGAGCAGGTCGTCCCAGTCCTTCGGCGCCTCGTCCTCGGTGAGGGCGGCGTTGTTGTACATGATGACCTCGGGCAGCAGGATCTCGCCGAACCAGCGGCCCTCGGGGTCCTTGTGCCCGTCCTCGATGTCCGCGGCGAAGGCGGGCTCGATCGGCTCCAGCAGGTCCTCGGCCGCGGCGGCGTCCAGCCCCTGCTGGGTGCCGCCCCACCACACGTCGGCCTGGGCGTTGGACGCCTCGGCCCGGACCCGCTCGAGCACCTCCTGGGCGCCGAGGTTCAGCACCTCGACGTTGCCCGCGTACTCGGGGTACTCCTCCTCGAACCGCTCGATCACGAAGTCGGTGATGTTGGAGTCGCGGGCGCTGTAGATGGTGAGGCTGCGCGACTCCGAGCCGCCGCCGTCGGACGTGGTGTCGCCGTCGTCGCCGCCGCAGGCGGTGAGGACCATGCCGAGCGCGACGGTCGCGCCGAGCATGATGATGGGGCGTCGCATGGGTGTCCCTCCGTTGGGTGTGTGTGACGTTCTGGGCAGTCAGGCGCGCTCGCCGAGCCGGGCCGAGCCGCGCTGTGAGGTCAGATGGCCGGTACCGCCATCAGTCCGGCCGCGGTGAGTGCGGAGCTGATGGCCCCGTGCAGGGCGGCGCGGTCGCCGAGCGCGCCGCGCCGGATCTCCACCGGTGCGGGCACGTCGGCGTCGACCAGCTCCTGCAGCCGCGCGGTCGCGGCGTCGTCGAGCTCGGCGGCCGCGCCGCTGAGCAGCACCCGTCCGGGGTCGACGACGCACGCGCACGAGATGATCAGCCGCGACCACGCCACCAGCACCTCGTCGAGGTACTCGCGCGCGGTGGCGGCGCCCGGCCCGTCGCCGGCCGCGGCGGTGACGAGCGCGGTGACCGGACGGACGCCGTCGCGCTCGATGCCCGCGTCGTCGAGCCGGCGGGCGACGGCGGTCTCGGACCAGCGCGCCTCGAACGCGCCGACGCCGTCGCGGGTGTGCGCGTCGCGGTCCAGCGTCATGAAGCCGACCTCGCCGGCCGCGCTGGAGGCGCCCCGGCGGACCCGGCCGTCGAGCATGAGACCGGCGCCCACGCCGTCGGTGACGTGCAGCAGCATGAGGTCGCTGACGTCGCTGCCGGCGCCGGCCGCGTGCTCGCCGGCGACCATGAGGTTGACGTCGTTGTCGACGACGACGGACACCCCGAGGCGGGCGCGGATCCCGTCGCCTATCGAGCGCGTCTCGACGACGCCGACCGACGGCGCCAGCCGCACCTCACCGTCGGCGGTGACACCGGGCACGGCGACCGCGACGCCACGCAGCTCCGGACGGCCGGCGCCGGCCAGTCGCGGCACGACGTCGCAGATGGTGGCCACGATGTCCGGGCCGAGCGGGACGTCGTCGTGGGCGATGACGGTGCCGTCGCTGTCCGCGATCTCGCAGCTGGCCTGGTGCGGCCGCAGCGCCACCGCCGCGACGAGCTCGGCCCGCGGGTTGAACTCCAGGCGCTCCCGGGGGCGACCGGCCCGCGAGGAGTCGGCGCCCCGGGCGATCAGGTAGCCCTCGGCGATCAGCTCGCGGACCAGCGGTGTGAGGGTCGCAGGGCTCAGCCCGGTCAGCTCGGTCAGTTGTGATCGCGAGAGCAGCCGGGCCTGACGGGCCGCGGAGATGACCGCGGACCGCTTGATCTCCCGGGAACGCTCCCGCCGGACGGGGCTCGCGGGGACCTCTGATTGCGACTTCACGGTTGCTTTCTACGGCGAAGGAAGTACCGCGGTCAAGACACGGTTCGGACACGGCAGGTCTCGTCCCGTTATTTTTCGTTCTCCGAAGGAAAAAGCTCACGAACCCTTGCCAACGGGCCGGAGACGTCCCTAGGGTCGCCCTTCGAAGGCCTTCCGAGGGCGCTCGGCCGGCGTCCGCACCCGCACTGTCACCGCTGAAGTCCGGTCATGCACAGCTCATGACCCCTCCCCGCGCCGAGGTCCCTGCCGGACCCGCGGCGCGGGGAGTCCGTCGGCGTGCCGTCGCCGCCGGTCGTGCATGACCTCATGAGCATCGCGCCGTCATCGCGCGTCGTAGAGAGGGCTTACATGGACGTGAACCTGAACCGCCGCAGCTTCCTGCGTGGCACCGGCGCCGTCACCGCCGCGGCCGTCGGCGCGGCCGCCGGGTTGCGGCTGCTGACCCCCGCGGAACGGGCACTCGCCGAGCCGGGAGGTGCGGTCGACCTGGACATCCTGTACATCGGCGCCCATCCCGACGACGAGGCCGGCACGCTCGGCGCCCTGGGTCAGTGGAACGAGGACCACGGCGTGCGCGCCGGCGTCATCACGATCACCCGCGGCGAGGGCGGCGGCAACGCCGTCGGCCTGGAGGAGGGCCCGCCACTGGGCCTGCTGCGCGAGGCCGAGGAGCGCCGCGCGGTCGCCTACGCCGGCATCGAGCACATCTACAACCTCGACGGCCTCGACTTCTACTACACCGCCAGCGCGCCGCTGAGCGAGCAGATCTGGGGCCACGAGAGCACGCTGGGGCGCATCGTCCGCGTCGTCCGGGCCACCCGGCCCAGCGTCATCGTCACCATGAACCCGTCGGCCACCGACGGCAACCACGGCAACCACCAGCAGGCGGCCAAGCTCGCCGTCGAGGCCTACTACGCCGCCGCCGATCCGCGGCGGTTCCCCGAGCACGCCGACGAGGGCTTCGGCCCGTGGCGGGTCGGCCGGATCCTGCAGAGCGGCGCCGTCGGCAGCGGCCCGCTCGGCCCCGACGGCCCGGCGACCGGCTACACCCCGCGCGTCGCGTCCGACGTCGTCTTCGGCACCTGGGACGGCACCGTCTCGCAGCGCCACGGCGGCGAGCGGTGGAGCGTCGTCAAGACGTGGGCCGCGCGCGAGTACGTCACCCAGGGCTGGTCCACCCGCGCGTTCCCGCCATCGGACCCCGCGCGCATCTCCAGCCAGTGGTTCACGCTCATCGACACCCGCACGCCGTACCCCGACCCGCGCAGCGGCGGCCTGGCGGCCATCGAGGGCGCGGCCCTGCAGGCCCCCGGCGGCCTGCCGCTGGGCACCGAGTTCTACCTCGAGACGCCCGGCTTCCACGTGCTGGCCGGCACGTCCTTCGAGGTCGTGGCGCATGCCCGCGCGGCCGCCCGGCGGCCCGTGCCGAACGCGTCCGTCGCGGTCGAGGTGCCGGAGGGCTGGACGGTGAGCGGCGACGGCCGGCTCGGGACGCTGGCACCCGGCCGCGCGGCGAGCGCGACGTTCACCGTCACGGTCCCGGCAGATCTCGTGGCGGGCGAGCGGTTCGTCCTGCGCGGGACGCTGAGCACGCCGCGGCACGGCGCCGGCACCCTCGGCGAGGTGGTCGAGATCGGCGCGCCGGTGCGCGGCACCCTCGAGCCGTTGCCGGAGATCGCGCAGTTCCGCGCCTGGACCGCCGCCAACGGTGTCGAGCACCTCGACAGCCTGATCCTGCCGCTGCTCGCGATCGGCAGCGGCCGTGCCCGTGAGGTCCGCGTCGACCTCACCAACACCAGCGACCGGCCGCAGTCGGGCGCCGTCACGCTCTCGGTGCCGGCCGGCTTCGAGGTCTCCCCCGCCAGCCGGTCGTACCAGGACCTCGCGCCCGGCGCCGCCGGTGCCGTCACGTTCACCGTCACCAACACCGACCCGTCGCTGCCGACGTCGAACCGGGCGCCCAACGACGGCCGGTACCCGATCGAGATCGTCACGACCTACGACGGCGGCTCGGCCGCCCAGGACGCCGCGTTCCTGCTGGTGCCGTCGCTCGCGCTGGAGAAGGCGGCCACCGCGCCGCGGGTGTCGGGCGACGTCGACGAGAGCGAGTTCCCCGGCGCCGTCATCGACATCTCCACCCGCTGGGAGGGCGAGCAGGCGCCGGCGTCGGACATCTCCGGCCACGCCAGGATCACGTACACCGACGACGCGTTCTACGTCTACGTGAACGTCACCGACGACGTGCTCGGCTTCGTCCTGCCGCCCGAGGACACCAAGCGGCAGCGGCGCACCGACTCCGTCGAGATCAACATCGACCCGCGCGGGACGTCGGCGAACACGTCGACGGTGTTCATCGCCGGCGTCTTCCCGATCACCGACGACCCCGCCAACGGCAACCCGCCGAGCTTCCACCGCGACCGCGACAACCGGCAGGGCCCCGGCCCGGAGACCGCGCCCGGCATGGAGGTCGCGTCGCGGGTCGGCGACCCCTACACCGGGTACACGGTGGTGGCGAAGATCCCGTTCGACGTGCTGCCCGACGCGCTCGACCCGGAGCACGTCGGCTTCAACATCCTCGTCAACGACTCCGACACCCAGGACAAGAGCACGCAGACCCGCATCGGCTGGTCCACCTGGCAGGGCGTGCGGGCCGACCCGTACCGGTGGGCCGTCGTCACGCTGCCGGAGCTGGCGGCCCAGCCGTCCGCGCCGAAGGAGCCGGTGCTGCCCGACACCGCCGCGAAGAGCGTCGACTCGCCGCAGAGCATCCTGCAGTCGGCCGGCGACAACGTCCCGCTGGGCGGCTGGCGCGCGCTGGGCGACGGGTCGGTCGAGGTGCTGGCGGCGTCGGCCTCCGGCGGCTCGGTCACGGCCCGGCTGCGGACGCGGCGGGCCGGGCAGGCCCGGGTCTTCGTCTGGGACGGCGCGGCCGTGCTCGGCCGGGTCGACCAACGGCTCGCGGCCGGCCGGCACGAGGTGACGGTCCCGCTGTCGGGCGCGCCCGACGGGGCCTGGTTGCTGGTCTCGCTCGAGGCCGGCGAGGCCAACGACGCGGCGGCCTTCCGGCTCTGACCGGTGGTTCCCTCGCGGCCGGGCGGCGGCCGCGAGGGAACCCGTCCCCCTACGGAACGAGCCGGGCGGCCGACGCGGTGACGGCGCCGTCGCCGCCGAACGTCACGCGGGCGCCGAGCCAGTGGCCGTCCGGCACCGCGACGCAGCCGCCGCGGCCGGTGGTCGCCTCGGCCGTCCTCTCGCCGCGCTCGAACCGCACCGGCTTGCCCGGGAAGCCGAACCCGTTGTCCGCGTTGACCAGGCAGACCTCGTCGATACGGCCGTGCTCGCCGCGGCCGGTCTCGATGACGGAGCCGACCGCCTCCCCCGCGGCGGCGACGATCAGCGCCGGCTGGTTCGTTTGCACGCCGTCGGCGCCCATCGCGCGGGCCTGCAGGAACTGCGCGACCTCCTGCTCCGGGCCGGCGTCGTAGGCGTGCGGCATGACGATCGCACAGTTGTCGTGGGCGGCCGCGACGGACTCCGGCGTGTACTCGTCCAGCCGCGACCCGAACACCTTGAAGATCCCGGCGATCTCGTAGATCAGGACGTTCGGCTCCCACCGGTCCCGGTTGTAGATGAGCCGGGCGGCCGGCTCGGCCAGGAAGATGCGCGCGTCGCCGGAGTTGAAGATCGACTCCTCGATCAGGCCGTACTCGCCGACCAGCTCGGCCAGCTCGCCCTCCTCGGTGACCGAGCCCTTGACGTCCAGCTCGACGCCCTTCCCGGCCCGCTGGGCGAGCGCCAGCACCTCCTCCAGCGACGCGACCTGCGCGGGGTCGTAGGCGCTGCCCTTCCACGGCGCGTAGTCGGCCGCGTTGAGCGCCCTGACCTCGTCGAAGGTGAGGTCGGCGACGTTGCCGGTGCCGTCGGTGGTGCGGTCGACGGTGGAGTCGTGCAGCGCGACGAACCGGCCGTCCTTCGTCTGCTGGACGTCCACCTCGACGAGGTCGACGCCGTAGGCGAACGCGTAGGCGTAGGAGTCCAGCGTGTTCTCCGGCGCCAGCGTCAGTGCGCCGCGGTGGGCGGAGATGACGGCGTCTTCGGCGCCCGCGTCCGGTGTCCCGGCGTCGGCCCAGCGGTCCGGCTCGGGTGTCTGGTCGCAGGCCGGCGGGTCCGTCAGCGGGCGCAGCTGGGCGAGCGCCTGCCGGAACTGCTCGATCCGCGGATCCTCCTCATCAGCGCCGGCCTGTGTCGCGGCCAGGCCGGTGAGCAGCGCGAACGCGCCGGCGGCCGCCACCGTCCGGCGCAGCGTCCTCGGAGCCATGTCTGATCCTCTCGACGAGCGTGCGGGGCCTCGTCGAGTCTTCGCGCCCCCGGTGAACCCCGCGCGACGGCGACACGGCCTCCACGCGACGTTTCGGCTCCACGACACAGGGTGCGGACCGGCACCGGGCGGCGAACGACGAGCCGAGCGGAGCCGGGAGCCCGCGACGAGCGGCAAGCGGGCGGCACCTTCTGCGGCGCGAGGTTGTCGGTGCCCTTCTGCGGCGCGACGTTGTCGGTGCCCTTCTGCGGCGCGACGTTGTCGGTGCCCTTCTGCGGCGCGACGTTGTCGGTGCCCGCCCGTAGGGTGGGCCCCACCCGGGCCGGGAGGGGTCGACCTACCACGGTGCGACGAGGCAAGTGGCCCAGGAGCCGAGCGGAGTCGATTGCCGAGACGCCACCCACGGCCCGTGAGCGGCCGCGGACAAAGAGCACAGCGGAGCCGGTAGCCAACCCGAAGCAAACCCGTGACCGGCCAGCGGAGAAGAAGCCCAGCAGAGCTGGAAGCCGGGGCCCATTTTCCGGCCGCCCCCTGACGCTGCTTTGAACGGGGGCGCGGGCGGCCGGGTCAAGCGGTCACCCGTCCCGCGAAGCGCCGAACGGTCCGCTCGAGGCGGCCGACCGCGCCCCCGACCATGGAAAGCAGCAGGGGGCAGGCGAACGGTCAGAACCCAGCCAACGAGGGCCCGGCCAACCGACCCCGGCCAACACGTCAGGGCGTGTCGGGGGCCGAACCGGTCGACGGCACCTCGCTGCCGTTCACGGACGCCGCGCGGCGGAACTCGAGCACCGCCAGCACCCCCAGCACGACCAGCGAGAACGTCGCCGTCGCCAGGCCGCTGCGCCCGGCCATCACCGGCACGCCGGCCAGCAGCACGGCCACCGCGGCGACCGCCGGCCAGCCGGCCCGGTGCCGGACCCGCACACTGCAAGCCAGCAGGCCGAGCAGGAACAGCGCCGGCCCGCCCAGCACGGCCAGCGCGCCGGTGGTCCCCATCTCGTCCCCCGGGTGCGCGACCACCAGCTCGTCCCCGACGGCCATGAGGACGATGCCTGCGACGATCGGGACGTGCAGGTAGGTGTAGATGTCGCGGCCGAGCGCGCCGACGTCCTCACTGCTGCTGTGCCCGAGGCGGTGCGCGATGACCGGCGACGCGCCGGAGAAGTACAGCCACCACAGCGCCACGGAGCCCAGGAACGACACGCCCAGCGCGAGGCCGTTCTCCAGGCTCATCTCGGTGCCCGACGCGGTGACGCCGGTGAGCACGATGCTCTCGCCCAGCGCGATGATGACGAACAGCTGGAACCGCTCGGCGAAGTGGTGCCCGTCGATCGCCCACTGGCTCATCGGCGCGCTGCCGTCGCCGGGCACCCAGTACTGCGCCAGCGGTCCGGAGAGGTCGAGCGCCAACGCGACCAGCCAGAGCGGCCAGCGGGCGTCGTCGACGAGGCCGCCGGCCACCCAGAGCGGCGCGGACGCGACCGACCAGGCGAGGATGTGCCGGAAGTTCCGGTTGAACGTGCCCGGTGGCGTGACGATGACGACGAACAGGTTGCGGCCGATCTGCAGGGCGGCGTAGCTGCACGCGAACAGCAGCGCGAGGTCGCCGAAGCCCTCCGGGATCGCGACCGCCATCAGCAGGCTGGCCAGCATGACGAACGTCAGCACCAGCCGCACGGGGGCGGTCTCGGGGTCGAACCAGTTCGCCATCCAGGTCGTGTAGTTCCACGCCCAGTAGACGGCCAGCAGCATGAACGCCGTCTCGGCGGCGCCGGTCCAGGTCAGGTGGCTGGCCAGCAGGTGGTGCGAGAGCTGGGTGACGGCGAAGACGTAGACGAGGTCGAAGAACAGCTCGAAGAAGGTCGCCCGCTGCTCGAGCCCGGACCGTCGCATGATCCGGATCTGCGGGATGACCGAGCCGCTGCCCTCGGGTGTCGCGTCGGACATGAGCGGGAGCGTAGTCCTGCCGCTCGTGTCCGGCGACGCACGTTCGCTCAGCGCGTGGCCGCGCCGCGGTCGCGCAGCGCCGCGATGGCCACCGCGTCGGAGCGCTGACCTGCGACGTCGCCGGTCTCGGTGTCGATGGCCAGCTGACGGGCGACGAGGTCGAGCCGCGCGCCGTCGACCTCGGCCGGCGGGCGGTAGGGCAGGGTGAGGTCGAGGACGGCGGTCGCGGTGTCGACGGCCGCCTGCCGCACCGCCGTGGGGTCGCCGGCTCCGGACAGCCGGCCGAGCGCGTCGTCGAGCGCGGCGGCCAGCGCGGGTGGCGCGGTGTCGTCGGGCCGGTCCCGCCAGGCGGACGTCATCGCGTCGACGGAGGCGCCGACGGCGAGCCCGGCGCCCGCGTCGTCGTAGACCCGCGCCGCGCCGCCGGCCAGCTGCGTCAGCACCGCCGGGACCGCACCGGCCGCGGCGTCGGCCGGCACGGCGACGGCCACCTGGACCAGCTCGTCGGAGGTCTCGGCGCGGAACTCCCCGTACCCCGGCGCGAACACCTTGTGCTCGACGGTGCCGTCCATGAGGTGCTCCTCGGTGGCGACCGCGCCGTCGACGAGCCCGCGGGGGCCGTCGACGGTGACCGCGGCGTCCTGGATCGTGACCTCCTCGAACACGAGGTCCGGGATGTTCTCCGGCCGGAAGACGTCACCCGGACGCGGCTGCGCGGGCATGATCAGCCCGCCCGGCCCGTCGCGGCCGGCCAGCCAGCTGCCCTCGTGGTCGGCGACCACGCCCCGCTCGTAGTTGTCGACGTCCTCGCCGAGGTACCAGACACCGCCGTCGTCGTCCTGCGCGTAGTAGTCGAGTGCGACCTCGACGACGCGACCGGACCGGTAGGCGACGTACTGCGACACGACGGCGTCGATCCGCCGGCCGTCCCAGGTGATGGTGCGCGTCCGCGGCAGTGTGGTGACCTCGACGCGCAGCGGCTCGCCCTCCTCGGTGCCGAGTTGGAGGGTCTGGCCGCCGGGCGAGACCGGGAACAGCGGGTTGTCGATGACCGTCGGTTCCGAGAACGACGGCCGCGCGGTGTCGACCCGCCGGATAGGGGCGCCGGTGTCCTGGCTCGCGCCGCAGCCGGCCAGCAGCGCGCCGGCCACGGCGATCGCGAGCCCCGCCGCCGCGCGCACCGTCAGTCCTCGGTGTCGCCGGCGCCGTCGGACTCGTCGCTGAGCACGGCGAAGTCCTGGTCGAGGTGGACGTCGACCTGGGTGCCGTCGTCGAGGGTGACCTCGACCTCGTAGTAGCCCTCCTCGTCGCCGACCTCGGTGCCGGTGACGGTGCCGCCGCCGGTGTGGTCGAGGGCGGCCGCGCTCGCCTGCTGCAGCGCGTCGCCGGTGATGGGCCGCTCGCGGCCGTCGTCGTCTCCGCTCGCCGCCGCGCCCGTGGTGGCGATCGCTCCGGCCGCCACCAGCGCGGCGGCTCCGATCCATGCCTTGGTGTTCGTCATGACACGAGCGTGCATCGGCGGTGCTGAACCGGCGCTGAACGCGGCGGTCATCCAGCGGGCAGGCGGACGACGAACCGGGCGCCGCCGCCGTTGCGCTCCCCCACCTCGACGGCGCCGTCGTGGGCCCGGACCAGCTCGTCGACGATGGCCAGGCCCAGACCGGCGCCGCCGGCGTCGCGGTCGCGGGCTTCGTCGAGTCGGACGAAGCGGTGCAGCACGCGCTCGCGGTCGGCGGGCGGGATGCCGGGACCGTCGTCCTCGACGACCAGGCGGACCGTGCCGTCGCGCGACGCCACCGACAGCGCGACGACCCCGGCGGCGTGCCGGACCGCGTTGTCGCCGAGGTTGCGCAGCACCCGCCGCAGGGCGGCGGCGTCGCCGCTCACCCGGGCCGCGGCGACCCCGGTGGTGTCGACGGTGACGGCGCCGGACGCCCGGAGTCGCGCGGCCTCCTCCAGCACGAGGTCGTCGAGGTCGACGGGGTGCGCGGCGAGCCGCAGCAGGTGCTCGTCGGCGCGGGCGAGCACCAGCAGGTCCTCGACCAGCCGCTGCACGCGCAGGTCCTCGGCCAGGACGGTGCCCGCGAGAGCCGGGACGGTGGTGCGGCCGGGATGCGCCAGCGCCACCTCGGCGTGCTGCCGGATCGACGCCACCGGCGAGCGCAGCTCGTGCGACGCGTCGGAGACGAACCGGCGTTGCCGGGTCTGCGCGTCCTCGAGGCGGTCCAGCATGCGGTTCATGGTGCGGGCCAGCCGGGCGATCTCGTCGTCGCCGCGGCCGGCGGGGACGCGGCGGTGCAACTCGGCGGCGGAGATCGCGTCGACCTCGGCCCGGACCGCCTCGACCGGAGCCAGCGCCCGGCCCGTCGTCCACCACGTCGTGACCCCGACGACGGCGAGCAGGACCGGCAGGCCGACGCCGAGCAGCCGGGTCACCACCCCGGTCGCGTCGGCGACGTCGTCGGTGGACTGGCCCGCCACCACGACGGTCCGGTCGCCGGAGCGCACCGCGACCGCCAGCATGTCCTCGCCGCCGACGTCCACCCGGGCGGTGTCGCCGGGACGCACGTCGACGGCCGCGATGCCCGCCACGTTCGGGGTGGCGGCGACCACCGCACCGTCCTCGACCACCTGCACGAACCCGTCGTCGTCGGCGACCAGGCGCGGGTCGGCGGCATCCACCGACACGGCCCGAGACCGTGCCGCGTCGGCCACCTGCTCGAGCAGCGCCGACCGCATGACGACGACCAGCGCGACGCCGCCGAGCAGCAGCGCCAGCCCGGCGACCAGCACCGCCCCGGCCGTGGTGCGCACCCGGACCGAGCCCCGGCGCCCGCGCTCAGCCGCCATCGGCGGCCATCCGGTAGCCCGCGCCGCGCACCGTCTCGATGCTCCGGCGTCCGAACGGGCGGTCCAGCTTCGTGCGCAGGTGCCCGATGTAGACCTCGACGATGTTGGGGTCGCCGTCGTACGCCTCGTCCCACACATGCCGCAGGATCTCCGTCTTCGGCAGCACCTCGCCGCGCCGGCGCAGCAGGAACTCCAGCACCGAGAACTCCCGCGCGGTCAGCTCCACCTCCCGCTCGCCGCGCCACGCCCGCCGCGAGCCGGGGTCGGCCCGCAGGTCGCCCGCCTCCAGCACGACCGGCCGTTCCCGCAGGTCGCGGCGGAGCAGCGCGTGCAGGCGGGCGACCAGCACGTGGTGCGAGAACGGCTTGGTGAGGTAGTCGTCGGCGCCGGTGTCGAGGGCCTCGACCTCGTCCCACTCGCCGTCCTTGGCGGTGAGCACCAGGATCGGCGTCCACACGTCGCGCTCGCGCAGCCGCGCGCAGACCTGGTAGCCGTTGAGGCCGGGCAGCAGCAGGTCGAGCACGATCGCGTCGTAGGGGTGCTCGGTGGCCGACCACAGCCCGTCGGTGCCGGAGTGGGCGACGTCGACGGCGAACCCCTCGGCCTCGAGGCCGGCGCGGATCCCGTCGGCCAGCCGCCGCTCGTCCTCGACCACCAGGACGCGCATCGCGTCACCTCCGGTCCCGACCCTGCGGCGGCGCACCTGAACGCCCGCTGAACGCGCCGACGACGGCCCCTGCGGCCACTCGCGCCGTTCCCATACCCCCAAGTCTCACCCCGCGAGCCGCCGGTCGTCGCCGGTGCGAACCCTGGGCGAACAACGGGCGACGACCATTGCCGCCGGGAACTCCGGCAAACCAGGGTGATCCCGGCGGGGTGCCGGATCGCGTGGACCGGAAGGCGGGCATGTCGACGAGTCGGGTGGTGCGTGCGGCCGTGGCCGGCGTCGTCGCGGTGCTCGTGCTGCTGCCGGCCGCCGCGCCCGCCCTCGCGCACGTCCGCACCAGCGACGGCTGGTCCGAGATCCGCGCCGACGGCGACCACGTCCGCTACCGGCTCGGCCTGGAGTACGAGATCCTCGCCCGCGCCATCGGCATGGGCGAGCACGCGATCGAGGCGCCCGACGACGGCAGCCGCCGGGCCGAGCTGGCCGCGCAGCGCGACCTGATCGAGACCTACCTGGCCGGCCGGGTCCGGATCGTCGCCGACGAGATCGAGTGCGCGATGACGCTGGAGGGGTCGGACGTCGAGCAGCGGCCGGCCACCGACGCCACCGCCGAGGACGTCGCGTACGCCGTGCTCGACCTCGACTACGACTGCCACGGCGCGACGTCGGGCCGGTACGTGCTCGACTACTCGGTGTTCTCCGGTGCCGGCTCGGACGCCGTCGTCGACGACCACACCACCACCGTCGACTACCACCTCGGCGGCGAGCGCGGCCGGGTCGTGCTGGACGGCGCGTACCCGCGGTTCAGCGCCGGCGAGCAGTCGTTCGGCGCCGCCGCGCTGCGCTCCGTCGGGCTGGGCGCGGAGCGCGTGCTCACCGGCCTCGACCACGCGCTGTTCGTCGCCGCCCTGGCGATCGGCGCGACCAGCCTCGCGCAGCTCGCCCGCGGCGTCGCCGCGTTCGCCGTCACCACCGCCGTGGGCCTGCTGGCCGTCGTCGCCGGGTGGGTGAGCCTGCCCGGCCCGGTGACCGGCGCGCTGGTCGCGCTGTCCGTCGTCTACGTCGCCGCGACGAACCTGGTCGGGCCGGAGTCGCGCTGGCGGCTGCCCGCCGTCGCCGCCGCCGGGCTGTTGCACGGGTTCGCGCTCGCCGGCGGGCTGCGCTTCGGCGACGACCTCGGCTGGGACCTGGCGACGTCGGTCGCCGGCGTCGGCCTCGGCATCGCGCTCGGACAGGCTGTCCTGGCCGCCGGGCTGTTCGCGCTGGCCACCGCCGCCCGGCGCTACGCGTGGTTCTCGCTGGCCCACCTGGTCGCGACCGCCGTGACCGTCGTGACCGGGCTGGCGTGGTTCGTCCACCGGCTGCTGTGACCCCCTCAGTGAATGGAGACGAAGTGAGAACGCTCAGCGCACGCCTCTCCCCGGAGGCGCTCGGCCGCTACCGCCGGGCCGTCTACGCGTCGCTGGCCCTGCTGGTCGGCGTCGCGCTCATCGGCCCGGTCGCGACCGTGGTCGCCGAGACCGTCGCCGCGTCGTCGGCGCAGGTCAGCGGCGTCGTGTACGAGGACGCCAACGGCAACGACCGGCAGGACGCCGGCGAGCCGGGCGTCGAGGGCGTCAGCGTGTCCGACGGCGTCGCGCTGGTCGAGACCGACGAGCAGGGCCGCTACCAGCTGGAGCTGGACACCGCCCGGCGCGTCACCGACCTCGTGTTCATCACCCAGCCCGCCGGCTACGTCGTCGGCGCCGACGAGTTCATGACGCCGCGGTTCTACCAGTCCTTCGGCCAGGTGCCGGCCGGTGAGACGCGGACGGCGGACTTCGCGCTGACCCGCGACCCGGGCAGTCAGGGCTCGACGTTCTCGTTCGCGAACATCGCCGACCCGCACGTCAACCCGCAGCTGCCGGAGCAGATCCACGAGATCAACTCCACCTCGAACGACATCCCGTTCATCGCCGTCAGCGGCGACCTCACGAACAACGCGACCGACGCCGAGTTCACGACGTACAAGAAGGCGACGGCCGGCTCCGAGGTCCCGGTGTGGCCCGCGGTGGGCAACCACGAGTACTTCTCCGGCGGCGGCACCGGATACGCCGCGCGCATCGACAACTACCGTCGTCACGTCGGACCGGAGTGGTACTCGTTCGACTACGGCAACCGGCACTTCCTGGTGCTGGAGAACAACGGCCAGGCGCCGTTCGACGAGCAGCTCAGCTGGATCCGCCGCGACCTCGAGGCCAACGTCGGCGACAAGGAGCTGATCGTCCTCGCTCACCAGCCGATGAACGTGCCGTTCGGCTCGCCGTCGCAGTACGACCAGTACGGCGACCTGTTCGACCAGTACGGCGCCGAGCTGATGCTGGTCGGCCACGAGCACTCCAACGACGTCGAGCCGAACAGTGAGTTCGCGCCGTCGGCGAAGCACATCCAGACGGTGTCCAGCTCGTACACCATCGACAACGCCCCGCGCGGCTTCCGCTTCATCCACCTGCGCGGCGAGACCTTCGAGAACCCGTTCCGCATGTACGGCGTGGACCAGGCGCTGACGATCACCAGCCCGGCGCCGGGCAGCGAGGTCGGCGCCGACGGGAACCGCACCGGCTTCCCGGACATCCAGGTCAACGCGTACGACACCGCCGACGAGGTGGTGCGGGTCCGTTACCGCATCGACGGCGGCTCGTGGCGGCCGCTGACGCCGTCCGGTGAGCTGACCTGGCACGCGGAGTTCGCCGGCCGGGCGCCATCCCCGGGCCCGCACAGCATCGAGGTGGAGGCGGTCGACGAGGGCGGGCAGCGCTGGACCGAGTCGGCGGACTTCACCATGACGACCGAGCCGCTGGTCGCGCCGGTGGCCGGCGCCGACTGGACCCAGCACCACGGCGACCCCGGGCACACCGGCGTGGCCGCCGACGTCGTCGACCCCGGGCTGGAGCTGGCGTGGAGCTACCGCACGCCGGGCACGTTCCTCACCGGCTCTCCCACCGTCGTCGACGGCGTCGTGTACGCCGGCACCCGCGACGAGAACGGCGACGGCAACGCCGCGCTGCACGCCGTCGACCTCGCGACCGGCGAGCAGCTCTGGGAGTACCCGGTGCCGTCGTCGATCGTCGGCACCCCCGCGGTGCTCGGCGACACCGTGTTCGTCGGCACGCTGCGCGCCCAGCTGTTCGCCGTCGACCGTCACACCGGCGAGCTGGTGTGGCAGCGCGACACCGAGGACGCGCCGGAGCCGAACAACCAGCGCGCCTACGGCTACTACTCCCCCGCGGTCGCCGACGGCAAGGTGTACTGGGCCTACCAGACCCGCTACGGCGCGGGCAGCCAGGGCGCGCTGGTCGCGCTCGACCCGGCCGACGGCAGCGAGCTCTGGGCGTCGCCGCTGGCCGGCGCGACGATGAGCGACGGCACCCCGGCCATCGCCGGCGGTCAGGTCTTCGTCGGCAGCCAGACCGCCGACCAGGTGCTCGCCTTCGACGCCGCCACGGGCGTGCGCCAGTGGCAGTCGTCGGCGGTGCTCGGCGGCTGGCAGGACGGCATCCCCGCCGCCGCGGACGGCCGGGTGTTCATCGGCTCGAACAACGGCATCATCGCCCGCGACGCCGCGACCGGCCGCGACCTGTGGAGCTACCGCAGCCCGCACGCGTCGCGGGTCTCCAGCGGCGCGACGCCGTCGGCTCCGGCCGTCGCCGGCGACGTCGTCTACATGGGCTTCCCGAGTGGCGCGGTGACGGCGCTCGACGCCCGGACCGGCGCGGTGCTGTGGGACCGGCTGCTGCCCGGCGGCACCTACACCGGCGGCGTGCTGTCCTCGCCCGTGCTCAGCGGCGAGACGCTGTTCGTCGGCGCCAACAACGGCTTCTTCTACGCGCTGGACAGCGTGACCGGGCAGCCGCTGTGGCAGTACGAGATCGGCACCTGGGTCGGCTCCGGCCCGGCGGTCAGCGGCAACACCGTCGTCGCCGGCGCGTGGGACGGCAACCTCTACGCGTTCACGCCGGGCGGCGAGGCCGCGGCCCGGTGGGCGCGCGTCACCGGCACCGTGACGGACGAGGCGACCGGCGCGCCGGTCGACGGCGCCCGGGTGGTCGCCACCAGCGGCGGCCAGTCGCTGTCGACGACCACCGACTCGCAGGGCCGGTACACGCTCGGCCTGGCGCCCGGCGACTACACGGTGTCGACGGCGAAGCGGGCGTTCCTGCCGGTGGACGGCTCGACGGCGGCGGTGACGGTCGGCACGACCGGGACGGTCACCGCGGACCTCACGCTGGCCGAGGTGACCGGCCCGACGGCGGGCGCGTCCACGGTGGTACCCGACTACGGCTCGGGCAGCCCGCGCACCGACGCGGTGGCCGGCGAGACGTACCACTTCACCATGAACGAGCGGGTCCAGGCGACGATCTCGTCCCGCGCCGCGGCGAACAACCAGCCCGGCACGCTCGCCGCCGGCAGCCTCGGCGACCTGTTCCTACTCGACGGCACCGCGCAGGAGACGCTGGACTGGAGCGAGTTGATGCTGTCGCGGACGGCCGGCGGGCCCGGCACACCCGACTGGAACCGTCCGAACGACTGGCTGAACCTCACCGACATCGGGACCGAGGGCTCCGCCGTCGTGGCGTCCGGGTCGGCGAAGGTCGACCCGGACCTGAGGACGACGCTGCGCTACCGCGCGCTGGCCGACGCGCCCGTCGTCAAGATCAGCCTGGAGATCGAGAACACCGGCACGTCGGACTTCGACGGGTACTTCCAGTACCTGCTCGACCCCGACAGCGCGCAGGACGTCGCGTATCTGCCGGGCATCGCCCGCAACGACCCCGGCTACGTCACGTCCGGCTGGACGGACAACTTCGTGTACGTCGGCTCGACGACGGAGCGGCAGGTCCCGGCGCACGGCGTGGCCTGGCTGGAGGACGAGCCGCACGCGATCAGCGGGTTCGGCTACGTCACGGGCGCCTGGTTCGACGCCGCCGTCGACGCCGGGGAGACCCGTACGATCAGCTGGTACCACATCACCGACTACCCGGGCGCCGGGCACGTCTCGTCGAACGTCGCCGCGTGGGCCGACCGGCTCGACCTGCTCGACGACGAGGTGGCCGACCGGTCCCGCGTCGGCGGCACGGTGACGCAGGCCGACACCGGCGCCCCGGCGGCCGGGGTGCTGGTCGAGGCGGTGGACGCTTCCGGCGCGGTCGCCGGGTCCGCGCGGACGGGCGCCGACGGGCGGTACCTGATGGCGCTGGACCCGGGCGCGTACACGCTGCGGGTGGCGGCGCTCGGGTACGCGACGGCGACGGCGACGGCGTCGGTCGTGGCCGGTTCGACCGCGACCGCCGACCTCACGCTCGACCCGGTGACCGTGCTGGCCAGTGTGGGCCGGCAGCTCTCCGGCGGCCTCGTCGAGGGCGGCCCGCAGGACGTCGTCATGGAGAACGACCAGCTCGCGGTGGCCATCGCCAAGGTGTACGACGACGGGCAGCTGCCGGGGTCCACCGCCGGCAAGCCGGTCGACCTCGCCGTGCGCGGCCGGGCCGACCAGCTGGACTGGCTGAACCTGCCGTACATCGCCGACGAGCAGCCGACCGGCACCGAGGCCTGGCAGCAGACGACGGTCCGCACCTCCGACGTGGAGGTCGTGCAGGCCACCGGCGACGCGGCGATCGTCCGCACCACCGGGACGTCGTCGGCGCACCCCGGCGTGACCGTCGAGACGACGTACACGATCCGGCCCGGCGAGCCATGGGTGCGGGCGTCGACCGTCTTCCGCAACACCGGCTCGTCGGACCTCTCGGTGTGGGTGGGCGACGCGATGGACTGGGACGGCGCCGGGCAGCGGCACGGCGTGGCCGGGCACCCCGTCATCACCACGCCGTACGAGAGCCCGGCCGAGTACGTCCCGGCCGGGCGGTGGATCGGCGGCGCCGGCACCGACCCGCAGACCTACGGCGTCGTCTACGCGGGCGACGACGAGTTCACCGCGTACGGCAACGGGAACTGGATCATGAGCCGGTTCCCGGTGACGCTGCCGGCGGGCGGGTCGTACACGCTGGACCGGCGGGTCGTCGCGGCCGCCAACGGCGGTGCGGCGAACCCGTTCGCGGTGCTCGACCAGCTCTGACCGACTGCTCTCGTCCCCGTCGTCCGGCACGTGCCGGGCGGCGGGGACGACCGCGTTCGATGAGAGTTCGCGGCCGGGCGATGAGCTGGCGATGAGAACGCTCTCAACAACGCCGTTCTCGCTGGCTTCCGGGCGCTGACCAGGACAGATTGAGGTCGGGAAGACCAACCGACACGAAGGAGCCAGCCATGCGTTCCAGCAGGATCAGCCTCGCCGCGGCGCTCGCCGCGGCCGCCGGACTGACCGGCGCCGGCGTCGCCCTCGCCGCCCCCGCGACCGCCGTCGATGCCGTCGCCGTCGCCGCCGACGACGACGCGGGAGATGACGACGCGGGAGACGACGACGGCGGTGATGACGACGGTTCCGGCGACGACGGCGACGACGGCCAGGCGCCGAGCGGCGGCGTGAACACCGGCGTCACCGCGAGCGACGACGACGGCTCCGGCGACGATGACGGGGACGACGACGGCGGGCAGGCGCCCAGCGGCGGCGTCGACACCGGCGCCGGCGGCACCGCCGACGGCGACCTCGGCTGGCTGGCGCCCGGCGCGCTGGTCGGGCTGGCCGGCGTCGGCGGCGCGGGCCTGCTCTGGCGCCGGTTCCGGACCGAGAGCTGACCGGCGCCGTGCACCGGACCCGCGACGGCTGCCGCCCCGGGCGGGTGGCGGCCGTCGCGGCCCTGGCCGTCCTCCTGGCGGCGGCGTGCGGCGGCGACCCGTCCGGCACGAGCACGGACGCAGGCGCCGCGACCGCGCCCGCCGTGCCGGTCGCGCCGACCACCGCACCGCCGAGCGAACCGCCCAGCACCCCGTCGGCCGTCCCCGTGACGGAGCAGCTGGCCGACCCGGTCGCGGTGACCGTCCCGTCGGCCGGCATCGACACCGACGTCGTCCCGATCGCCGTCGACGGCGACAACGTCCTCGTCCCGCCCCCGTACGGCGACGCCGGCTGGTGGCAGGCGGGGCCAGAGCCGGGCGAGAACGGCGCGGCGGTGATCGCGGGCCACCTCGACAACCGCGACGGGCCGGACGTGTTCTACCGGCTCGGCGACGTCGCGCCGGGCGACGAGATCGTCGTCACCCGCGCCGACGGCGGCACGTCCGCCTTCCGCGTCGTCGAGGTCGGCCAGTACTCGCAGGACGACTTCCCGACCGACGCCGTCTACGGCGGCCCGGACGACCGGCCGCTGCTGCGGCTGATCACCTGCGGCGGCGAGTACGACCGCGAGCTGGGCCGCTACCGCGACAACGTGGTGGTGTTCGCCGAGCCGGCCTGAGGGCCGTCCGCACGTCCGGCCTTTCGGAGGTGTCGCCACGTTCTGCGACACTGACGGCATGCGCGCAGCGCGGCCGGTTCCGCTCGCGCTCGCCGCCGCTCTGCTGGTGGCGACCGGGTGCGGGTCCGGCGACCCGGGCACCAGCACGGGCGAGCAGGCATGTGCCGCCCCGGCCACCGTCGTCGCGGCCGAGACGGTCACACCGGGCCAGACGGTCCTGGTCACCGGGCTCGGGCTGTGGACCGGATGCGTCGACAGCGGCGCGGCCGCCGAGGATGGCCCGGTCGTCTACGACGGCTCGGACGTCGATCCGGAGCTGCTCACCGGGCAGGCCGTCACCTGGCGGCAGGGCGACGACGTCGTCGAGCTGGCGGTGGTGGACGCGGGAGTGGACGGGTCGGCGGCGGCCGTAGTGACGATCCCGGCCGGCGCCCGGGACGGGACGGGTGAGCTCGCGGTCGGCATCGCCACGCCCGTCGTGGTCAGCGTGGTGGGTCCGTAGCCGGCAGGGTCGCGGCGAACATGGCGACGAAGCGGTCCATGGCGGCGTCGACGGCGGCGCGGTCGCCGGTGGCGAGGAGGTCCAGCAGCAGCCCGCGGCCGACCGCGACCCCGAGCCGGGCCTGCGCCCGAGCGACGTCGGGCGCGACGCCGGCCCGCTCCATGGGCGCGGCCAGGGCCTCCACCCAGGTGTCGACGACGCCGTCGAGCAGCGGGAGCGCCGCGGGGTCGCCCTGCAGGGCGCGGCCGTAGAGCTCGAAGAACAGCCGCTCGTTCGGCCACAGCGCCGGGTCGGACACCCGGGTCCAGAACCGCCGGCCCGCCTCGACCGGGTCGTCCGCGGCGGCCAGCTCGGCCAGCAGCTCCCGCTGCCGCTCCTCGACGGTGCGGGCGACCTCGACGAACAGGCCCTCCTTGGAGCCGAAGTGGTAGATCAGCATGCGGTGACTGGTGCCCAGCGCCGAGGCGATCTGCCGCAGGCTGCGCTCGCCCATCCCGTTCGCCGCGACGTACTCGATCGCGGCCCGCAGCAACCGCTCCTTCCCGCCACCCGCCTCTGTCATGCCTCAGATCGTACCTGTACCATTTGGTACATGGGTGAACAACGCATCGACGTCACCGCCACCACGACGGCCCCGGCCTCGGCCGTCTACGCCCTGCTGCGCGACGGCGCGAGCTGGCCGGTCTGGTCGCCGCTCGGCTCGTTCGAGCTGGAGTCGCCCGGCCCCGAGGGCGGCGAGAGCCTCGGCGCGGTCCGGATCTTCCGCACCGGCCGCATCACCAACCGCGAGCGCATCGTCGAGCTGGTGCCGGACCGGCGGTTCAGCTACGCGCTGCTGTCGGGCATGGCGATCAAGGGCTACCGCGCCGACATCGACCTCTCCGAGGGGCCGGACGGCACCACCATCCGCTGGCGCTCGTCGTTCCGGGCCAAGGTGCCCGGCTTCGGCGGCGTCTACCGGCGCGCCCTGACGAAGTTCATCCAGCAGTGCGTCGACGGCCTCGCGAAGCACACGGCCACCCGCCTGACACCCTGAGACGAGGGCGCCACCAACGCTCGCCGGAGGCTGGTCGCGGTCCCACCGCATCCGTTATGGTGCGAACCGGGCAGGCGGGTCCGGCGACGGCCCGTCCCGTGGTGGCGCACACGAAGGGTGCCCGGCCGTGCCACACCCGCCCCGCACCGGCGACCGGCCCGACGACGTCGCGGCGCCCGCGTTCGTGGGCCGCGAGCGCGAGACCGCCGTTCTCGCCGGCGCGCTCGCACAGCCGCCGGCCGTGGTGCTGCTGGAGGGCGAGGCCGGCATCGGCAAGAGCCGCCTCGTCCACGAGTATGTCGCCGCCGGCCCGCCCGGCGCGCTGGTCGCGACCTGCCCGCCGTTCCAGGAGTCGCTGACGCTCGGGCCGGTCGTCGACGCCGTCCGGCAGAGCCGCGCGGGTGCCGGGCTGCCGGGGCTGCGGGTCAGCGCGCTGGTCGGAGCGTTGCGGCCGCTGTTCCCGGAGTGGGACGCCGTCCTGCCGCCGGCGCCGGAGCCGCTGGACGACCCGCAGGCCGCCCGGCACCGCATCTTCAGCGCTCTCGCCGAGCTCATCGACAGGCTGCGGGTGCGCGTGCTGGTGGTCGAGGACGTGCACTGGGCCGACCGCGCGACGCTGGAGTTCCTGCTGTTCCTGGTGGCGCGGCGGCCGCCGCTGAGCCTGCTGCTCAGCTACCGGCCCGAAGACGTCGCTCCCGGCTCGCTGCTGCTGCGGCTGTCGTCGCGGCTGCCGGCCGGCTGGACGCAGCTGCGGCTCACGCTGCCGCCGCTGGACGTGGCCGCGACGGCCGGGCTGGTGTCGTCGATGCTCGGCGGCGAGCGGGTCTCCGACGCGTTCGCCGCGTTCCTGCACGACCGCACCGACGGCGTCCCGCTCGCGCTGGAGGAGTCGGTGCGGCTGCTGCGCCAGCGCGACGACGTCGTCCGGCACGACGGCGAGTGGATCCGGCGCAGCCTTGACGAGCTGGCCGTCCCGCCGACCGTCCGCGACTCCGTCCTGGAGCGCGCCCAGCGGCTCGCCCCGGCGGCCCGCCGTGCGGCCGAGGCGGCGGCCGTTCTGGCCGAGCCGGCCGAGGAGCGGCTGATCGCCGAGGTCGCCGGGCTGACGGCGGCGCAGGCGCGCGACGCGCTGGCCGAGGCGGTGCGCAGCGGCCTGCTCGCCGAGGGCGACCGCGGCCGGCTGGCGTTCCGGCACGTGCTGGTCGGCCGGGCCGTGTACGACGCGATGACCGGGATCGAGCAGCGCCGGCTGCACCAGCGGGCCGGCGCCGCGCTGGAACGGCAGCGGCCGCGGCCGGTCGTGCAGCTGAGCCGGCACTTCCAGGCCGCACACGACGTCGAGAAGTGGTGCGCGTACGCCGAGCAGGCGGCCGCCCACGCCGCCGCCTCCGGCGACCACACCACCGCCGTGACGCTGCTGGTGCGGCTGCTGACGACGGCGCCGGTGCGCACGCCCGCCGCGGTCCCGCTGGCGGTCCGGCTGGCCACCGCGGCCAGTGACCGGCGCGAGCCGGTCGACGACCTGCACCACGAGGCGATCCGGACGCTGCGCGACGTGCTGGCCCGCGACGACCTCGCGCCGCGTGCGCAGGCGGAGATCCGCAACCCGCTCGGCCGGCTGCTGCTGCAGGCGGGCGAGTTCGAGCAGGCGCACGCCGAGCTGGCCCGCGCCGTCCCCGACCTCAGCCACGACCCGGTCGAGGCGGCCCGCGCGATGACCTACCTCGGTTACCCGCTGCAGGGCCCCTGGCCGGCCGCCGTCCACCTGGGCTGGCTGGAGCGGGCGGCGGAGGTGGCGTCCGGCATCGGCACGCCGGCCGACCGGCTGGCGCTGACCGCCGACCGCGCCGCGGCACTGGTGACGCTGGGCCAGGAGCGGGGGTGGGCGGTCGCGGCCGAACTGCCTGACGACGTCACCGATCTCGAGGGCGCCCGGCAGCTGGCCCGCGGCCTGGCCAACCTCGCCTACGTCGCGACGGGCTGGGGCCGATACGACGACGCCCAGGCCCGGCTGGACACCGCGACGGAGCTGGCCGGGCGCACCGGCTACGCGCGGCTGAACGCCAGCGTGCAGGCGATCCAGGCGCACCTGGACTGGTACACCGGGCGGTGGGACGGGCTGTCCGGGCGGGTGGCGGCGCTGATCGCCGACAGCGGCCTGGCCGCCATGGGCGGCCTCGAGCCGTTCCTCGTCGACGGCCTGCTGCACGCGGCCGGCGGGTCGCCGCGCCGGGCCGAGCAGCGCTTCCGCGGCCTGCTCGCCGACGCGCCGGCCGACAGCATCGCCGTCCTCCCGGTATCGCCGGCCGCGGCCCTGGCCGCGCTGCTGCTGGCCGCCGGTGACGTCGACGGCGCCGCGGCCGCCACGGACGAGCCGATGCGCACGATCGGCGCCAAGCAGATGTGGGTGTGGGCCAGCGACCTCGCCCGGATCCGGCTGGACGTGCTGCTGGCGGCCGGTCGCGCGGCGGAGGCGGCCGAGCTCGTGGCGGCGTACGAGCGCGGCCTCGGCGACGTCGACGCGCCGGCGTCGCGGGCGGCGCTGCTGACCTGCCGGGCCGGGCTGCTGGCCGCCGGCGGCGACGTGACGGGCGCGGCCGGCGGCTACGCGGCGGCCGCGGCGGCGTGGGCCGCGCTCCCCCGTCCGTACGACGCCGCACTGACGCTGGAGCGGCAGGCGCGCTGCCTGCTCCGCGCGGGCCGCTCCGACGACGGCGCCGCGCTGCTGTCCGACGTCTTCCACGCCCTCGCCGGCCTCGGCGCCCGTACCGACGCCGCCCGCATCGGCACCGAGCTGCGCGGGCTCGGCGTACAGGTGCGGCGGACCTGGCGACGCGGCCGGCGCGGCTACGGCGACCAGCTGTCGCCGCGCGAACTGGAGGTCGTGCGGCTGGTCGTCACCGGCCGCACCAACCGCGAGATCGCCGGCGCGCTGTCGCGCTCGCCGAAGACGGTGGCCGGGCAGCTCAACTCCGCCATGCGCAAGCTGGGCGTCACGTCGCGCACCGCGCTGGCCGTCAAGGCGCTCGAGGCCGGGCTGCTCCCCGCCGATAAAGATTAGGTCGATAGCCCGGGTACAAATCGGGCGCACCGGTCGAGACTCTCCTGACGACTCCAGGTCGAGACACAGGAGAACACCCGGATGACCACGCCCGACCCGCACGAACGGGTGCCGGACGACGCCCCGCAGGACGCCCCGGAGTCCGAGCCCGACCCGGCCTCGCCCACCCCCGGACCGGCCCGCCGCCCGGACGGCTACGAGCCGCTCTGAGCCCGGCCCGGCGCAGCACCGACACGAGGAGTGACGATGGGAAGACTGCGACGCGCGACCACGGCCCTGGCCTCGGCCATCGGCCTGACCTGCACCGCACTGGTCCTGTCCGGAGCGACGACGGCGGGCGTCGAGGCGCCCGATCCGGCCCCGCCCGGCAGCGGCGGACCACCGTCGGCGCTCGCCGGCCTGGACCAGCAGACCTACCAGCTCACCCTCGTCACCGGCGATCACGTGACGGTCGAGCGGACGGCCCCCGGCGACTACGACGTCCAGGCGCAGGCGGCCGAGCGCCCGGACGGTTCCGTGCCCGGGATCCAGGTGACCAACCACGGCGACGGCGACGCGCTGTACGCCATCCCGGACGACGTCGCCGGGCAGATCGAGTCCGGCCTGCTCGACGAGAAGCTGTTCGACGTCGCCTACCTGGCCGAGAACGGCTACGCCGATCGCGCCGACCTGCCGCTGATCGTCGAGTACGCGGGCGCGCAGGACGCCCGCAGCCTGACCGGCCGCACCGCCGCGCTCGCGGCGACGGCCACCAGCGTCCCGCTGGACAGCATCGACGCCGCCGCGGTGACGGTGCCGCTGGCCGGCGCCGCCGACTTCTGGGCGTCGCTGACCGGCGGACGGAACCGGCTGGCGGCCGGCGTCGAGCGGGTCTGGCTGGACCCCGCGGTCTCCGTCAGCCTGGACGAGAGCGTCCCGCAGATCGGCGCCGACGAGGCCCGGGCGGCCGGACTGGACGGCGCCGGCGTCACCGTAGCGGTCCTGGACACCGGGATCGACCCGACCCATCCGGACGTCGCCGGCCAGATCGTGGCCAGCCGCAGCTTCATCCCGGAACAGGAGGTCGCCGACGGCCACGGGCACGGCACCCACGTCGCGTCGACCGTCGCCGGCACCGGCGCCGCCTCGGAGGGCCGCTACACCGGCGTCGCGCCGGGCGCCGACCTCGTCGTCGGCAAGGTGCTGTCCGACGCCGGCAGCAGCGTCGGCTCGTCGGTCATCGCCGGCATGGAGTGGGCCGCCGTCGAGCAGGACGCCGACATCGTCAGCATGAGCCTCGGCGGCGGACCGACCGACGGGACGGACCCGCTGAGCCAGGCCGTCAACACGCTGTCGGAGCAGACCGGCGCGCTGTTCGTCATCGCCGCGGGCAACAACGGCCGCGACTTCACCGTCGCCTCCCCCGGCGCCGCGGACGCGGCGCTGACCGTCGGCGCCGTCGACAAGCAGGACGCGCTCGCCTCGTTCTCCAGCCGCGGACCCCGTCGCGGCGACTACGCGATCAAGCCCGAGATCACCGCACCCGGGGTGTCGATCGGCGCGGCCCGCGCGGCCGGCACCAGCATGAACGGCGCGGTGCACATCGACGACCACTACACCCGGGTCAGCGGCACCTCGATGGCGACGCCGCACGTCGCAGGCGCCGCCGCGATCCTGGCGCAGCAACACCCGGACTGGACCGGTCCGCAGCTGAAGTCGGCGCTGGTGGCCAGCGCCGAGGACGGCGGGTACACGGTCTACGAGCAGGGCGCCGGGCGGCTGGACGTCGCACGGGCGGTCGGCCAGCAGGTCCAGGTGAGCCCCGCGACCGCCGACTTCGGCTTCCTGCGACTGCCAGTCGAGGGCGACCCCCTGACCCGGACGCTGACCTACGCCAACCCCACGGACCAGCCCGTGACGCTGGACCTGACGGTGGCCGCGCGCGACGACGACGGTCCCGGGGTGCCGGACGGCGCCGTGCGGCTGGACCGCGACACCGTCGAGCTGCCGGCCGGCGGATCGGCCCCGGTCGTCGTCACGTTCGACCAGAACGCCGTGGCGCCCGGCGTCTACACAGGCGGCGTCGTGGCGACCGCGGACGGCGTCAGGCTCACCACGCCGCTCGGGATGACCATCGGCGAGCAGCTGCACACGATCACCGTCCGCCAGCTGCACTCCGGCGACCCGGACGGCTGGAACCCCAGCAGCGTGACGCTCGCGCCGATCGACGGCGACGCCACGCCGTCGACCCGGGACGGCTGGGTCTCGCGCGGCGGCGGTGTCGACGTCCGGACCCCGGACGAGTGGGCGGCAGGCGTGGAGTTCCAGGTGCCGACCGGCACCTACATCGCCTTCACCAACTCCGTGCAGTGGTACGACACCGAGACCGGCGGCACGAACTGGGGCACCCTCGTCGATCCCGAGGTGGAGATCACCGGCGACGCCGAGATCGTGCTGGACGCCGCCGACGCGGAGAAGCTCAGCTTCGACACCCCGCTGCCGGCCGAGGGCCACCAGCGCCGGATGGTGATGCAACGCTGGGTGCCCGACCACGTGGCGGCCGGCGGCGGGTTCGTGACGCTCGCGGAGAACCCGACCTCGGCGAACGGGCGGGTCGACTACTGGCTGACGCCGACCGACGAGGTGGAGACCGGCGAGTTCCGGATGATCGTCGAGAGCACGCTGGTCGCGCCGGACCTGTCGATGCGGGCGGCCGGGCACGACGACCTCGCGCTGCGACCGGAGTACCCCGAATGGGGCAAACCGTTCGCGACCGTCGGACCGCCCGGCTTCACCGTCGGCGAGCCGGCCGTCGACGGCGTCCCCGCCGCGGCCGCACCCGGGCCGGTCGTCGCGAGCGGGGCGCCGATCGAGCTGTCGGTGCGGGTGACGAACCCGGCGGGGTCGTCCACCTGGACCGAGCTGGGAGCTCGCACGCCACTCGGCGCCGGGACCTGCGCCACGGACACCCTCGGCGGCGGTCAGTCGACCACCTGCGGCCTGAGCACGACGGCCGTGGCCGGGCCGCAGGCGGTGCCCGTCATCGTCACCGGCACCACTCCCGACGCGGTCGGCCGGCCGGTGCCGCTGGCCGGCGTGGCCGTGGCCCACTACACCGGCGCGGCGGACCCGAACAGCCCGCCGCCGCCGTCCGGGACCGCCGTCGCGATCGTCGCGACGACCGCGTCCGGCCAGGCCGCGCAGCGGTCGCCGGGCCCGGACCTGGAGACCGGGACCGACGTGACCATCGCGGCGACGGTCCGCAACACCGGGACCACGACGCTGCGCGAGGTGGTCACGGAGAGCGACCTGGGAGCGCTGAGCTGCATGCGGCAGGAGCTGGCGCCGGGCGAGGAGACGACCTGCTCGGTGACGGCGCCGGTGACGGACGGACGGTCCGCGGTCGCCGTCACCACCGTCGGCCGGGACACCGAGGGCGCCGCTGGCGCCGCTGCCATCGCCTACTACGCCGGCCGGACCAAACCGGCGATGTTCTCCGGGCGCCAGGAGCTCGACGTCGTGGACGCCGGGTTCGGCACGCCGGACGAGCTCGCCGAGCTGGACCTGAGCGGAGCGCTGGTGCTGCTGCGGGCCGACCCGGCGCGGTTCGACGGCCAGCCGAGGCACTGCTGGCCCGCCGTCGAGGCGGTGGACGCCGTGGTGGCGGCGGGCGCCGCCGGCATCGCGATGTCGCCGAACGAGGAGCACGTCTTCGCCGACCTCCCGGGCTCGTCCCTGGACGGCAGCGTGTGGTGCGAGGTGGCGCCGCTGCAGAGCTCGACCGTGGTGAGCCAGTTCGACGACGCGATGGCCCAGGTGCCGCTGGTCTACCTGCCGTTCGACCAGGGCGCCGCCCTGCGCGAGCTGGCCGGCGACGGCCTGCGCCTCACCGTCGAGGGGACGCCCGTCACGCCGTACTACTACCAGCTGCGCCCGGCGCTGGACGGCGCGATCCCGGACTCGCTGCACTTCACCGTCGACGAGGACGACCTGGTCACGATCGACCACCGGATCCATGCCGGTGCGAAGACGGGCATCGGCGTGACGATGGCGTCGTGGCGGGCCGCCGACTCGGCGGCCGGGCCACGCACCACCGGCACCCAGGCGCTGCCGCCGTTCGCCACGACGGCGCCGTGGGAGGTGACCGAGTTCTCCTGGCCGCTGGACCCCGACACCGTCGTCCGTCACGAGGTGCAGGACTTCGGCTCGCCGGCCGGGCGGCAGGTCCGCTACGACGTCTTCGACGAGCCCACCCGCACCACGATGGTGTGGAACGACTCGCCGCCGGTGCCCGCGCCGGTGCCGTCGCCGGCCGGGACCGCGCCGGTCGGATACCAGACGCACGGCTACCTGCCGTCGGACCTGGCCCCGTGCGCCGGCTGCCGGGAGGGCGACGTCTTCTACCCGCACCTGCGCTACACGGCGTCGTCCGACCCGGGCCAGATCGGCTGGGACCAGGTCGGCCAGTTCGGGCAGCTGGCCAACGACCGGAACACCCACCTCTACCGCGATGGCGTCGAGGTCGCGGGCGGGCCGGACCCGGTGGGGCGGACGCTGCTCGCGTACCAGTTGCCGCCGGAGCCGGCCGACTACCGGCTGACCCACCGGTTCGGCCCGACGGAGACCGCGTGGGAGTTCCGCTCCGGCACGGCCGACGAGGACCTGCTGGCCGACCCGTACGTCTGCGACTCCGAGTGGATGACCCGGGTGTTGAAGCGCCCGCCGCTGGGCACGCCGTGCCGGCCGGAGCCGCTGATCTTCCTCCGCTACGACCTCGGGCTGGACCTGACGAACCGGGTGGAGGCGCCGGGCCCGCAGCGGATCACGGTGACCACCGACCGCCAGCCGTCGCGGCGGCCGCAGCCGGAGGTCGAGGGGCTGCGCCTCTGGGTCAGCTACGACCAGGGCGGTGAGTGGACCGAAGCCCGCGTCCGTCCCCGCGGCGACGGTGAGTTCGAGGTGACGGCGCTGCACCGCCCCGCCAACCGCCGCGCCTCGGACGTCGTCAGCCTGCGGGTGGAGGCCTGGGACGAGGCCGGCAACCGGGTCGAGCAGACCATCCGCGACGCCTACCGCCTCACCGACCGGGAGGACGCCGCCGGGCCGCGCTGACCTGATCCGCACCAGCCGAGCCGGTCGGGCCGCACCGCAGGCGGCCCGGCCGGCTCACTCCACCTCGTTGCGGACCAGCGCGACCGCGGCGTCGACCCGGGATTTGGTGGCCGGGTCGCGTAGGTCGATGCCGGAGTCGACCTGGACGGTCCAGGCGATGTCGTCGTCCGGCGTGCGGCGGCCGGTGACGCGGACGCCGCGGCGGCCGTCGACGGGGACGTGGCGGCTGATGACGACGCTCTGGGTGACCTGCTCGCGGACGACGTCGACGAGGCGGCGCGGGGACTCGAGCGCCACCCGGTGCCGGGCCCGGCGCCCGCGCGCGTCGGGCACCTCGGTGACGACCAGCAGCTCGGCGTCGCCGTCCCAGGACGCGGTCTCGACGGCCGTCCAGGGGATCGAGGTGTCGCGCAGCAGCAGCCGGTGGGTGGTGGCGGCGACGTCGCCGTCGGGGCCCGCGCCGGAGGCGAGCACCCGCTCCCCCGGCTCGAGCCCGTCGACGGCAGGGGGACGACCACGGCGCAGCTTCACGAGCATCAAGCGTAGGGGGTGTCTGACGGATATTGGTCGATCCGCCGCCGAAGATCCGTCAGACACCCCCTGGGTCAGCCCAGGTAGTCGCGCAGCTCACTGGCCCACTCGTTGCGCCGCAGCTTCGTCAGCGTGCGGTGCTCGATCTGCCGGACCCGTTCGCGCGTGACGCCGAACTCGCGGCCGACCTCCTCGAGCGTGCGGGTGCGGCCGTCGTGCAGGCCGTAGCGGAGCCGGACGACCGCCCGCTCGCGCTCGCTGAGGCCGTCGAGGACCTGCTCGACCTGGTCGCGCAGCAGCAGCTGGGCGACCAGCTCGTCGGGCGAGAGCTCGTCGGTGTCCTCGACGAAGTCGCCGAACGTGTTCTCCGACGACTCGCCGACCGGCAGCTGCAGGCTGACCGGCTCCTCCGAATACGAGAGCAGCTCGACGACGCGGTCGGCGGGCAGCGAGGTGGCGGCGGCCAGCTCCTCGACGGTGGGGTCGCGGGCCTCGCGCTGGGCCAGCGTGCGCAGCACGCGCAGCACGCGGTTGAGCTCGTCGACCACGTGGACCGGCAGCCGGATGGTGCGGCCCTGCTCGGCCAGCGCCCGGCTGATGGCCTGCCGGATCCACCACGTGGCGTAGGTGGAGAACTTGAACCCGCGCGCGTGGTCGAACCGCTCGACGGCGCGGATGAGGCCGACGTTGCCCTCCTGGATGAGGTCGAGCAGCGGCAGCCCCCGCCGGGTGTAGCGGCGCGCGATGGAGACGACGAGGCGCAGGTTGGCCTCGATGAGACTGGCCTTGGCCCGCTGGCCGAGCCGGACCACCTCGGCCAGCGCGTCGACGTCGGCGCCCGCGTCGCCGGTGGCCAGCCGCTCGCCGGCCAGCAGCCCGGCCTCGATGGCGCGGGCCAGCCGCACCTCCTCGGGCCCCGTGAGCAGCGGGATGCGGCCGATCTCACGCAGATAGCGGCGGGTGAGGTCGGTGCCGCTGCCGGGCCCGGGATCGGACAGCCGCGGCGCCGGCGCCGCGGCCGGCTCGTCGTCGTCGACGACGGTCGTGGGCACAGCATCGCCCGGCCTGCTGACCTCGGAAAGATCACCGTCCGGCCGTCCACGCTGGGACGGCAGCGCGCGACCCTCCGCCCTCGATCGGATCACCGGCACCACCTCGGTCCCCCAAGTGTGCCCCGCCGAGGTGCCCCGCAGCTACCCTTCCGGCCGAATCGAAGATCATCGACATCCGGACGAAACAGGGCGGCGACCCGCCGAAGCGGACCGCCGCCCTGTCCAGAGCGCCCGGTTTCAGCGCATCCGCAGCTCGGTCAGGTACCGGTAGCCGACCTCCGCCGTCTGCAGCGGGGTGACGTCCGGGGTGTCGTTCTCGACGATGTACTCCAGCACGCGGTGCGCGCGGAAGATCGTCGCGAAGTCGATGTGCCCGGTGCCGAGGTCGGCCATGTCGCCGCCGGACAGGTGCCGGTCCTTGACGTGGTACTGCAGCGTCCGCTGCGGCGCGGCGTCGATGACGTCGATGGCGAACTGCTCCGACTCCGAGACCGGCACGCCGGTGTTGATGCCGCCGGTGACCGCCCAGTAGAGGTCGACCTCGAGGTGGACGAGCTTCGGGTCCAGCTCCGTGGTCAGCACCTCCCACGGGGTGACGCCGCCGCCGAGGTCGGTGGTGAACTCGTGCGCGTGGTTGTGGTAGCCGTAGCGCAGCCCGTACCGCCGCGCCAGCGCCGCCTCCTCGTTCATCTGCTCGGCCCACAGCTGCCAGTCGGACAGGCTGTCCGAGGCGAGGAACGGGACGACGATGAAGCGCTGGCCGAGCGTGGCGGCGTTCTCCAGCTTCGCCTCCAGCGACGCCTGGTCGGCGCTGATGCCGTCGTGGCTGGACGAGCACGAGATGCCGATCTCGTCGTAGAAGTCACGCAGCTGCGCGGCGGTGCGGCCGAAGTACCCGAGCGCCTGCTCGACCTTCGTGTAGCCGTAGTCGGCGATCGAGCGCAGCGTCGCGTCGTAGAGGGCGCCGGGCGCCAGCGCGTCGCGCACCGTCCACAGCTGGATGCTGATGGCGCCGCGGGGCACGATCTTGCGGCCCGTGGGCTGGGCGCCGGCCGACGCGGGCAGGGCGCCGGCCAGCCCACCGGCCAGCACGCCGCCGGCGGCCGCGGCCGCGCCCAGCAGGAACGAGCGCCGGCCCAGCCCGCGGCGGGCCAGCGACTCGTCAAGGGCACGATCGCCGTCGTATCCGTAGCACATCGGGTGCTCCTTTCGGGGGTGGTCTGCGGAGGTCTAGTCGGTGGAGCTGAACGCGGCGTCGAAGGCCGCAGCGGGCGCGTCGAACAGGTTCGACCGGACGAACTCGAGGGCCTCGGGGGCGCCGCGCAGCCGGTCCATGCCGGCGTCCTCCCACTCGACCGAGATGGGGCCGTCGTAGCCGATCGCGTTGAGCATGCGGAACGACTGCTCCCAGGGCACGTCGCCGTGGCCGGTGGAGACGAAGTCCCAGCCGCGCCGCGGGTCGGCCCACGGCAGGTGTGAGCTGAGCCGGCCGTTGCGGCCGTTGCCGAGCTGCTTCTTCGTGTCCTTGCAGTCGACGTGGTAGATGCGGTCGCGGAAGTCCCACAGGAACGCGACGGGGTCGAGGTCCTGCCACACCATGTGGCTGGGGTCCCAGTTGAGCCCGAACGCCTCGCGGTGCCCGATCGCCTCCAGCGTCTGCACCGTGGTCCAGTAGTCGTAGGCGATCTCGGACGGGTGCACCTCGTGCGCGAACCGCACGCCGACCTCGTCGTACACGTCGAGAATCGGGTTCCAGCGGTCGGCGAAGTCGCGGTAGCCGGCGGCGATCATGTCGTCGGAGGCCGGCGGGAACATCGCGACGTACTTCCAGATCGCCGAGCCGGTGAACCCGACGACGGTGTTCACGCCGAGCCGGGCGGCCGCGCGCGCCGTCACCTTCATCTCCTCGGCGGCGCGCTGACGGACGCCTTCGGGGTCGCCGTCGCCCCAGATGCGGTCCGGGAGGATGGCGCGGTGCCGCTGGTCGATCGGGTCGTCGCAGACGGCCTGGCCCTTGAGGTGGTTGGAGATCGCCCAGACCTTCAGGCCGTTCTTCTCCAGGATGTCGTGCCGCGACTTCACGTAGGCGTCGTCCTCGGCGGCGCGCCACACGTCCAGGTGGTCGCCCCAGCAGGCGATCTCGAGGCCGTCGTAGCCCCATTCGCCGGCCAGCCGGGCGACCTCCTCGAACGGCAGGTCGGCCCACTGCCCGGTGAAGAGGGTGATCGGTCGTGCCATGGGTGTCTCCTATCGGTTACGTGCGGGCGTGCTGAGCCCGGCCAGCTCGAGCATCAGGTCGCGGACGTCGGTGGCGGCGAGCTGGTCGCGGGCCGTCGACGGGTCGCTGCACAGCAGCACGGGCCCGTCGGCGGGGTCGTCTGGCAGCCGGCCGTGCGTGCCGCGGACCCACTGCCCGTCCAGCGGCACGACGTTCATCGCGTAGCGCAGCCCCAGCTTCTTCTTCGCCAGGTTCGCGCCCGCGCGCAGCTTGACCCGCGGATCGGCGGGGTCGAGGAACAGCTCGGCAGGGTCGTAGCCGGGCTTGCGGTGGATCTCGACGCCGCGGGCGAAGTCGGGCGCGCGGTCGTCGTGCAGCCAGTAGTAGTAGGTGAACCAGGCGCCGAGGTCGGCCACCAGCACCAGCTCGCCGGAACGCTCGTGGTCCAGCCCGAACTCGCGCTGCGCCTGCTTGTCCAGCACGAGGTCGACGCCGGGCAGCGCCTCACACTGTTCCCGGACGGCTTCGAGGTCGGCGGGGTCGCGCACGTAGACGTGCGCCACCTGGTGGTCGGCGACGGCGAACGCCCGCGACGCCCACGGGTCCAGGTACTCCATGCCGGCCTGCGTGTAGACGTCGAGCAGCCCGGCCTGGCGCAGCGCCCGGTTGACGTGCACCGGGCGGCTGGCCGGGCCGATGCCGTACTCGCTCAGCGCGACGACGGTGACGCCCTGGTCGCGCGCCTCGGTGAGCAGCGGCGCCAGTACCCGGTCGACGTCGCGGGCGGCGGCGACGGCCTGCGGGCTGTGCGGCCCGAACCGCTGCAGGTCGTAGTCGAGGTGCGGGACGTAGGCGAGCGTGAGGTCGGCCTGCGGCATCAGCCGGCGGGTCGCCTGCACGATCCACTCCGACGACTTGATCGACGCCGTCGGGCCCCAGTACTGGAACAGCGGGAACTCCCCCAGCGACCGGGTCAGCTCGTCGTGCAGCGCCGGCGGCCGGGTGTAGCAGTCCGGCGACTTGCGGCCGTCGGCGTGGTAGATCGGCCGCGGCGTCACCGTCCAGTCGGTGTCGGCGCCCATCGCGTACCACCAGCACACGTTCGCGACGGTGTACCCGGGGCGAGCCTGCCGGGCGAGGTCCCACACCTTCTCCCCCCGCACCAGCCGGTTGTGCTGGCGCCACAGGTAGATCTCGCCGAGGTCGCGGAAGTACCAGCCGTTCCCGACGACGCCGTGGTCGCGCGGCATCGCGCCGGTGAGGAACGTCGACTGGACCGAGCAGGTCACCGCGGGCAGCACCGTGCCCAGCGCCGCCTGCCAGCCGTCGCCGGCGATCGCCCGCAGGTTCGGGGTGTGCTCCAACAGCCGCGGCGTCAGGCCGACGACGTCGAGCACGAGCAGCTTGTTCACGCGATCTCCTCCATACCGATCTCCGCCATCCGGTCCGCGACCCAGCGCAGTTCCGCCGCGAGCCCCGCCACCAGCCCGTCCGGGCCGTCCGGCCGGCGCCCCGCGGGCAGCACCGACCAGGTGTACGTCTCGACCTCCACGTGGTCCGTCACGGCCCGCGACCCGCCGAACAGCCCGCGCAGCGTCGCCGTCAGGTGCTCCTGGGTGGCGGTCAGCGGCGGCTCGGGCTGTTCGTGCACGGGCACGTGGAAGTGCACCCGCCACGGGCCGTCGTCGGGGAACGCCGCCGACGACAGCGCGACGGGCAGGTCGTCGGCGCCGACCACCTGGCCGCGGGTACGCACCCGGGTCTGGTGCAGGAACCGGTCCTCGGCGTAGGCCGCGAGCGCCTTGCGCGCGGCCGGGTCGGACGGGTCGGCCACCTCCAGCGCGGCCGACGCCTGCGTCTTGACGACGGACAGCCCGGCCGCGTCGAGCACGGCCAGCGCGGCCGCCGGCTCCTCGAACTGGGTCGCCAGGTGGCAGGCGTCCAGGCAGATCCCGATGCGGTCGGTGTCGACGCCACCGAGCTGGGCGGCCGCTTCGCCGACGGTCTCGACGACGCAGCCCGGCTCGGGCTCCAGCGCGACCCGGACCGTCCGCCCGGTGTCCGCCTCGACCTTCGCCAGACCGTCGGCCAGCTGCGCCAGCCGTTCCGCCGCAAGCCCGCGGCGTGCGTCGTCCCACGGCGTGCGCCAGGCCAGCGGCAGGCTGGACACGCTGCCGCGGACGGCGTCGTCGGGGAGCAGCGCGGCCAGCACCCGGGCGCAGTCCAGCGTGTACGCCAGCCGCTGCGACGTCAGCCAGTCCGGGTGGTAGACCCCCAGCTTGACCCGCGGGTCGTGGAAGCCCTGGTACGGGAAGGCGTTGAGCGTCACCACCTCCAACCCGCCCGCGGCCAGCGTGGCGCGCAGCCGGTCCAGGTCGCCGCGGCCGGCGTCGGAGGCCAGCCGGGCCACGACCGGGGCCGGCAGCCACAGGCCGAGGCCGAGCCGGGCCACCCCGAGCCGGGCCCGCGCGCCGGCGCCGTACCGCGTCACCTGGTCCAGCAGCGCCTCGACGTCCTCGGTCGGGTGGACGTTCGTGCAGTACGCGAGGTGGACGACGGTGCCGTCGCGGTGCCGGAACCGCATCACGCCTCCGGGCGCTGGCCGCGCAGGATCGAGTTGCCCTCGTAGGTGGCCGTCCGCCCGCCCGTCCCGGCGAGGTCCACCTCGTCCAGCAGCAGCCGGCCGCTCTGCCCGTAGAACGCGACCGGGTTCTGCCAGAGCACGCGGTCGGCGTCCTCGGCGGTGAACCCCTCGGCGAGCATGGCCCGGCCGGTCTTCACCGTCTTCAGCGGGTCGCTGTGCCCCCAGTCGGCGGCGGAGTTGACGATCATCCGGTCCAGGCCGCGGTCGGCGAGGATGCGCACCATGCGGTGCTCGTCCATCTTGGTGTCCGGGTAGATCGAGAAGCCCATCCAGCAGCCCGAGTCGGCGACCATGCCGACGGTGGTCTCGTTGAGGTGGTCGACGAGCACGCGTTCCGGCGCCAGCCCGCTGGCCGCGACCAGCTCCAGCGTCCGCCGGGTGCCGGCCGCCTTGTCGCGGTGCGGCGTGTGCACGAGCACCGGCAGGTCGTGCTCGCCGGCCAGCTCCAGCTGCCGGACGAACACCTTCTCCTCGTCGTCAGTCATCGAGTCGAAGCCCAGCTCGCCGACCGCGACGACGCCGTCCTTGGCGAGGTAGCGCGGCAGCACCTCGAGCACGCCGTGGCAGCGCGGGTCGTTGGCCTCCTTCGGGTTCAGCGCGATGGTGCAGTGGTGCCGGATGCCGAACTGCGCGGCCCGGAACCGCTCCCAGCCGACCAGCGCGTCGAAGTAGTCGACGAACGAGCCGACGTTCGTGCGCGGCTGGCCGAGCCAGAACGCCGGCTCGGTGATGGCCCGCACGCCCGCGGCGTACATGCGCTGGTAGTCGTCGGTGGTGCGCGAGGTCATGTGGATGTGGGGGTCGAAGATGCGCATGGTCAGGCCTCCTGCGGCGGGACGGGGAAGCGGCCGGCCACGGCCTCGGGGTGACGGCCGAGGATGCGCCAGGCATCGCTGGGCACCGACCGCCCGGCGGCGACGCGCTCGTTGCCGTAGTCGGCCACCATGCGGGCCAGCTCCTCGTCGGTGCGCGCGTCGAGCTCGGCGACGGCGTCCAGCGGCACGCCGACGAACAGGCACTTCAGCACGCCCTGACGCCAGGCGGCGGCGTCCAGGTGCGCCGCGGCGTACGGCCCCAGCGCGGCGGCCACCAGCCGGACGTCATTGGTGCGCAGCGCGTCGGCCACCAGCGGCAGCCCGGCCTCGCCGAGGTCCAGCAGGGCCAGCGCCCGCAGCACCGCCCGTTTCTCGTCGGCGTCGCCGTACCGGTACAGCTGGCCGACCTCCTCGACCAGCGCGGCCCGCTCCAGCCGGGCGGCCGCGGCCACCAGCAGCGCCGCGCGGGCCTCGTCCTCCAGCCGCGGGCTGCGCAGGCCGTCGGGGTCGGACGGGTTGGACGGGCCGCGGGCGACCCGCCGTCCGACCGCCGGGAACAGCACCGAGACCCGCCGGGGGTCGGTCTCGACCTCCGCCAGCAGCTCGGCCAGCCGCTCGCGTGCGGCGTCGTCCAGGTGCGGGGTGGTTCGATCGATCGTCGCGCTCATGACGTTGCCTCCTCTCCCCCGTGTCCCATGGCGGCCAGGGCCTGCGCCTCGGCCGCCCGCAGTGCCTCCAGCGAACGGCGCGCGACGACGGGCGCGGCGTGCCCGTGCCGCGGCAGCTCGACGGCGGCCAGCCCGCCGTAGCCCACCTCCAGCAGCGCACCCAGCGCCGCCGGCAGGTCGACCTCGCCCTCACCGAACTCCAGGTGCTCGTGCACACCTTCGACCATGTCGTCGACCTGCACGTTCGCCAGCAGGCCCCCGGCCTGGCGGACGCAGTCGGCGACGCTGCCGGTCTCGTTCGCGACGACGTGCCCGACGTCCAGCGTGACCCGCAGCCGCTCCGGGTCGCCGAGCCGTTTGCGCAGCTCCAGCACGCCGCCGACGGTGTCGACGAACATCCCGGGCTCGGGCTCGAACGCGCACACCATGTCGCGCCGCTCCGCCTCCTCCAGCACGGCCGCGACGCCGGACGTCACCCGCCGCCAGCCCTCGTCGGCGCCGACGCCGTCGGGCAGCGTGCCGGACCAGAACGACACCGCCTCGGCGCCCAGCTCGGCGCCGATGCGGACCGCCCGGCACAGCAGGTCGACCCGCCGCTCCCGCCCGCTGTCCGAGACCAGGTTCGGCTCGTGCTTGCGCCACGGGTCCAGCACATAGCGCGCGCCGGTCTCGATGACCACTGCCAGGTCCAGCTCGGCCAGCCGCTGCCCGACCGCGACGGTGCGCGCGGACAGGTTCGGCGCGAACGGGTCGAGGTGCGGGTGGTCCACAGTGAGTGCGACGCCGTCGTAGCCGAGCCCGGCGATGACGGCGAGCGCGTCGTCCAGCCGGTGGCTGCCGAAGCCGTTCGTCCCGTAGCCGAACCGCAGACCGGGAGTCATGTCGGCGACACCACCTTCGACAGCGCCCGCACCGCCGGTCCGATCCCGACGACGGCGGCGGCCAGCGCGACCGCGCCGGACCTGGCCAGCAGCGCCGACTGCAGCGGGATGACGCCCCGCACCCCCGCGCCCGTCGCGGAGCGGACGGTGGCCGCGTCAGGTGTCCGCGACGCGTCCAGCTGCGCCCTCCCGACGGTGGCGACGTATGTGCCCGCGGCGACCACGGCGGCGGGACGGACCGGGACCACGGCGGCGGCCGCGGCTGTCGCGGTCGCACCCAGAGCCACGCGGGCCGACGACACAGACCCGCCGTGGACCTCGCCGCGGCTCAGGACGGTGACGCCGGCGGTGTGGGTGGCGACCGCTAACGCCGGCAGCGCGGCCGCCCGTTCGCGGCCGCCGGCCCCGAGCAGGACGTCCAGCCCGCGCGCGGCCGCCATGACGACGGGGCCCGCGGGCGTCGGCTTGGCCAGCAGGTCGTACGTCCACACGGCCGCGGCCAGCGGGACCGCGACCCGCAGCGCCCGCCGTCCGCCGGCCACCGCCGCCAGCCCGAGGCCGGCCGCCGTCAACCCGGCCGCCAACCCCAGCGCCTCCGACGGGGTCACGCGCCCGGACGGGATCGGCCGCTCCGGCCGTTCGACGCGGTCGAGGTCGCGGTCGGCGTAGTCGTTCAGGGCCATGCCGGCCCAGTACAGGCAGGCCGAGGCCAGCGGCGTGACCGCGGTCCGGGCCCCGTACGGGAACCCGGCCGCGGCCGCGCCGGCCAGCGAGTCGCCCGGCACGGTCAGCGCCGCGGGCGCCCGCACCAGCTCGGCGATGTCGCGCAGCCTCATGTCGTGCCCCGGCCGGCCCGCTCGCACCAGGCGACCAGCGACTCCCACTGGGTGCTGAGCGCGTGCACGTCGCTGGCGGCCGGGTCCTTGAAGAAGAACCCGAGCTGCGGCATCGGACCGGCCTCGCCCAGCTCGTGCGCCCGCGCCACCAGCCGGACGAGATCCAGCACCAGCGGCGCGGCCAGCGACGAGTCGCAGCCCGACCAGGTGAACTGCATGGACATCCGGGTGCCGAGGAAGCCCTCGAACGACACCAGGTCCCAGGCGGTCTTCCAGTCGCCGAGGTCGGGGACGTAGTCGATGTGCAGCGGCCCGTCGACCGGGTGGCCGAGGATCGACTCCAGGCCGTTGGCCTTGGTGGCGATCTTGCTGGCCGCGTTCGTCGGGTCGGCCAGCGTCTGCCCGTCGCCACCGCCCAGCAGGTTGACCGACGACCACGACCGCACCTTCAGCGCGCGCATCGCGAACATCGGCCCGAGCACGGTCTTGACCAGCGTCTCGCCGGTCTTGGCGTCCGAGCCGGCCCACGGGATGCCGCGGTCCACCGCCAGCTCCTCCAGCGCCGGGACCCGCGGCCCCGGGCTCGGGGTGAACGCGACGTACGCGCAACCGGCCCGGAACGCCGCGTACGCGTACAGGGAACTGCCCGGCAGCGGCGCCTCGCCCGCGTCCAGCGCCGCCTCCAGCGCGGCGAGCGTCGCCAACGCGGGGACGTCGCCGGCCGGCGGCTCGGTGCTGGACACGTCTACGACGACCACACGGTCCAGGCCGTGCTCGTCGCGGAACGCGCGCAGCTCGGCCTCGACCCGCTCCGCCGCCGACCGCTGCGTCCCCTGACCGGGGACGACGCCCGGCCGGATCCGCTCGTCGGCCGCGGCGAGGTCGCCGGCCAGCACGGTGGCCAGTGCGGGCGGGAACACCCCGCCCGCACTCAGCTCCTCGGCCCGCTTGCCCAGGGTGCCCTCGGCGACCTCGTGGCCGCCGACGACGATGCCGTCCAGCGCCGGCAGCCCGGCCGCAGCGACCTCCGGCAGCTCCGACACCATGCCGACGTGCCCGGCCAACCGGGACCGGATGGCCAGCAGCCCGACGGTGGTCGTGGTGGCCACCGACCCTCGGGCACCGACGAACCAGATGCCGACGCCGCTCATGCCCGGCCTCCTTCGGAGGAACCCGCCGCGAAGGTGGCGCCCCGGTGCCGGCGCGGAGCGCGTCGCACCGGCACCGGGGCCGGGAACCGGCGTTGGCCGGCTCCCCGTCGCCCATGAGAGCCCGGCCCGGCGATCCGGGGCAGGGCCGAGGTGCCCTGGTCGCGGGTTCCGTTCCGGCGCGGTGCGCCGGACGGCAGCAGAACTCTCATGGTGACGTCTCCTCGGGGTGGGGGTGGGGGACTCGTTACTCGATGGCGGGCAACTCCCTGCCCTCTGTACGGTCCGGGTCGCCGTCGAGACGGCCCGTCCCGGTGAGCGCTTCGCCACCGTTGGCCCGGACACCGGCCGCCGCCTGCCGTGGCGTGCCGCCGAGCCGGATGATCATCGCGTCGGCATCGCGCAGCAGGGTGCTCTTCGCCCCTGCGTCGGTGACCTTCGCGTTGACCGTGCTCTTGAACGTCTCCAGCGCGATCACGGCCCGCTCCTCGCGGCCCATGCCCTCCTGGCGGCGCGCGGTGGCCAGCGACCTCTGCAGGTCCTTGGCCACCTGCGACGTGATCGTGCCGGCCGTCTGGAACCGGGTGATCAGGCTCTCCATGTCGGCGAACGACGTGGTGGAGAAGAACACCAGCTCCTGGACGGTCTCGTTGCCGGCCGCGTCGGCCGCCGTGACGACCAGCTCGTGCAGACCGAGCGGGATCGTGTGCAGCGCGACCACGGCGCCGGACTGGATCGGCGCGCCGTCCAGCGTCCCGGTCGTGCTGACCGGGCCGTTGTCGGTGGCCGTCCAGGTGACGGTCAGGCTCTGGCTGTCGCCGTAGAGCTGGCCGTGCGCGACGCCGCTGACCACCAGGACCGGCGCGGTGCCGTCGACGGTCACCGTGACCGCCTTGGCGTCCTCGACGTTCCCGGCCGCGTCGGCCGAGCGGTAGCGCAGCTCGTGCTCGCCGTCGCCGCTGACCGCGACCGGACCGTCGTACGCCGTCCAGTCGCCGCCGTCGAGGGACCACTCGGTGGCCGCGACGCCGGACGTGGCGTCGGTGGCCGCCAGCGTCACCGAGACCGGCGCCGTGCCCTCCGCCGTGGCGGTGCTGACCGGCGGGGTGGCGTCCTTGCGGACGGCCGCCGCGACCGGTTCGGACACGTTGCCGGCGGTGTCGGTGCCGCGGAACTCCAGCGCGTGCTCGCCGTCGGCGTCGACGACCACCGCACCGGTGTACGGCGTCCAGTCGCCGCCGCCGACGCGGTACTCCAGCGCGACCTCGCCGCCCTGGTCGTCGGTGCCCACCGCGGTGACGGACACCGGGCCGGTCCACCAGCCGTTCTGGCCGGTCGGCTCGGCCGGGTCGAGGGCGACCTCGACCGTCGGCGCCGTCTCGTCGACGAGCTCCTGGATGCGGACGTTGCGGAAGTAGTTCTGGTCCGCCGCGCCGTGGTTCTGGATGCCGATGTAGCTGGGCTGGTTCATCCGGTTCGGGTCGGTGTCGGTGTAGTCGTTGATCAGCGCACCGTTGAGATACACCCGGATGCGGTCGCCCTGGACCACGATCTCGTACTCGTTCCACTCGCCCGGCGGGTTGAGCGCCGCGTCGCGAGCGGCCTGGTCGGCGCCTTGGAACGCGTAGATCGCACCGGTGGTGCGGTCGGGCGCGTCGGTGGCGTCGATCTGGATCTCGTGGCCCTGGTCGACGGCGACCCACGGGTCGTCGCCCGGGTCGGGGAACCCGACGAAGACGCCGGAGTTGTCGTCGCCCGGCATCATCCAGTCCAGCTTGAGGCTGTAGTCCTCGTAGGCGTCCGCCGAGTACCAGTACAGGCCCATGCCGCCCTCGGACAGCAGCGTGCAGTCCTCGGTGAGCGTGAACCCGCCCGGGCCCGCCATCCGCCAGCCCGCGAGGCTCGCCGCGGTGCCGTCGAAGAGGCTGGTGTAGCCCTCCTCCGGCGCCGTCGGCTCGCACGCCTGCTGGCCGCCGTCGACGTGGAAGTAGTCGAACGTGACCGGCTTCGGCGCCGACTGGGACGTGCCGATGGTGAACAGGCCGACCCGGGTGTCGCCGCCGGACAGCGCGGCGTTCGTGACGGCCTCGCCGAACGGCGTCCAGGTCTGCCCGTCGGCGCTGTAGGCGCCGGTGTAGGTGTCGCCCGAGCGGGACAGCCGCAGGTGCCACACGCCCTGGCTCAACTCCGTGACCTGGGGCTGCGGGTTCTGGATGACGGCGTCGACCTCGCTGCGCAGCTCGATGCGGCGGGCCACCGGCTGTCCGGCCGGGTTGTCCACCACGAAGTCGAGCTTCACGTAGTTGTCGTCGTCGCCGTAGACGATCAGACCGCCCTGCTGGTACTGCTCGACCAGCGCCGAGCCGTCCACCAGCGTCTCGATGGTCCATTCATCGCCCTCGGGCGCCGGCTGGAGCATGAAGTTCCCCGGCGGCGGCGTGGTGTCGCCGGTGTAGATGTCGCCGTTCGAGGTGTCGATCTCCAGCTTGCCGCCGGCGACGCGGTAGGCGTCGGCGTCCGGTCGCAGCACGGTCCAGCGGCAGCCGTCCAGCGCGGCGCCGTCGAACTCGTCGTCCGGCGTCGGCGGCGTGGCGGTGTCGTCGGGCGTGATGTGGAACGAGTCGAACCGCACCTCGGTGACCGGCTGACCGGTGCCGGCCAGCGCGACCAGGCCGATCTTCGGGTTCTCGATGCCGGCCAGGCTCTTCGTCTGCGGCATCTCGGTGAAGGTCACGCCGTCGGCGCTGTACGCGGCGCGCAGGTTCGTGCCGTCGCTGATGTAGCGCACCCAGACGGTGTCCGGGTAGGCGGCGCCGAGGTTGGCGGTGTTGCTCTCACCGACCTCGTTGGGCGCGCCGTTCTCCTCGCGGATGAACTGGAAGATGCGCGCGGCCGGGTTGCTGACGCCGGTGTCGCGGCCCTCGAGCACCATCTTGGCGTAGTTGTCGTCGTCGCCGTAGATGATCAGACCGGCCTGCTGGTAGGCCCGGTAGGCCTGCATGGTCAGCTTCGCGGTCGCGGTGAACGGCCCGTCCGGCAGGTCCTGCAGGACGATGTTCGGCGTGTCGGTGTTGTTGGTGCCGTAGATGTCGGTGCTCGTCGTCGGCAGCACCAGGCTCCCGTCTGCGACGACGAGGTCCTGGTTCTCCCGGACCACGGTGGTCCAGCGGTCACGGTCCAGCGACGTGCCGTCGAACCCGTCGGAGCGCCCGTTCAGGCAGACCGGCGGCTCGGTGACCACCGGGTCGACCTCGATGGTGACGTGCTCGGTCGCCGCGGCGCCGCGCGCGTCGGTCACCGTGACGGAGGCGTCGTAGCTGCCCGCCTCGGTGTAGGTGTGCGCCGCCGTGGGACCGGTGGCGGTGCCGCCGTCGCCGAAGACCCACGCGTAGCTGAGCGGGTCGTCGCCCTCGGGGTCGGTGGCGGTGGCCTCGAACGCGACGTCCAGCGGGACGGTGCCGCCGGCCGGCGTCGCGGTGACCTCGACGTCGGGGCGCTGGTTGTCGGTGACGCCGCGGCCCTCGAAGTCGATCCAGTTGACGTTGAGCTGGCCGGACACGTTGACGAAGTACAGCGGGCCGCTGTCGGTCGTCGTCGCGCCGCTGACCGCGCCGCTGAAGTCGTCGTAGGTCTGCCAGTCGCCCGTGGGCTGGACCGTGATGGTGGCCACCGCCGGCCCCTCGGGCGAGCCGGTGCGCACCTCGACCGTCGACGCGCCGGACGGCGTGGCCGCCCGCAGCGTGATGCTGTCGATGTTCGTGAGGTTCATCGGGTCCCAGGCCCACCAGTCGCCGGGCTCGATGAACCCGATGTTCTGGCCGCCGCCCAGGACGTCGCCGGTGGTCTCGCGCTGCACGCCCGGGTCGCCGCCGGACGTGGAGCCCTCCAGCCTGCCGGTCAGGTCGAAGTGCTCGGCCTCACGCCGCTTCGGCTGCAGGACGAACACCTCCTGCCCGGTCAGCGGACTGACGTTCGGCGCGCCGTCGTCGGTGTAGGTGAAGGTGACGGTGCCGAAGATGTTCGCGCCGACGTGGCCCTCGTCGCCGGGCAGCGGGAACACGCCTTCGCAGCCGAAGTACTCGGCGTACTCGTGCGAGTGCTCGTCGTGCCCGAGCGCCGGCTGGGTGACGATGCGCGGGCACTCGGCCTGGCCGTCCTCGGCGTCGGTGGCGCTCACCTCGTACCGGATGGTGTCGCCGAACTCGAAGAACCCGCCGTTCGGCGGCCACGCCACGTTGACGTCCGGCGCGGTGTTGCCGGCCGCGACCTCGACGTTGGCGATGTCCTGCAGGCCGTCCGCGTCGGTGACGGTGAGCGCGACGGTGTAGTCGCCGGCCGTCGTGTAGGTGTAGGACGCCTCCGGCTCGGTGGAGTCGGTGCTGCCGTCGCCGTCGAAGTCCCACGCGTAGGTGATCGGCCCACCCTCGGGGTCGATCGACGCGGAGCCGTCGAAGCTCACCTCCAGCGGCAGCGGGCCGGACGTCGCGCTGGCGCTGATCCGCGCCACCGGCGCCCGGGTGCCCTGCACGTAGTCGATGCGGTAGACGCCGGAGTCGGCGTTGTTGCCGCCGAACCCGCTGCCCCACTCGATCACGTACAGCGCGCCGTCCGGGCCCCACTGCAGGGCGTGCGGGCGGGCGAACGGCCAGTCCGGGAAGACCGCGTTGATGTCCGTGACGGCGGACCCGGTCTGGTCGAGCTGGAACGAGTAGAGGTTGCCCTGGTTCCACTCGCCGAAGATCGCCTTGCCGTCCCAGTACGCCGGCCACTTGCGGTCCGACACGAGGTCGGGGTCGTAGCGGTACACGCCGCCGGCCATCGGAGCGCCGCCGCCGCCGATCTCCGGGAACAGCGGGTTGGTGGAGTAGCCGTACCAGACCTCGGCCTCGATGGCGCCCGGCAGCTGGGTCAGGCCGGTGTTGTTCGGCGAGTCGTTCACCGGCGCGTCACAGTCGAACGCGGCGCCGGAGGCGTTGGTGGCGAAGTCGAAGTCGATGTACGGCGTGTTGTCGCCCACGCAGTACGGCCAGCCGTAGAAGCCGGGCTCGTCGACGATGTTCCACTCGACCCGGCCGTCCGGGCCGCGGCTGGGGTTCGCGCTGCCGGCGTCGGGCCCGTAGTCGGCGACCATGAGCTTGTTCGTCGCCGGGTCCAGGCCGATGCGGAACGGGTTGCGGAAGCCCATCGCGAAGATCTCCGGACGGGTCTGCGCGGTTCCCGGCGCGAACAGGTTGCCCGACGGGATCGCGTAGCCGCCCTCGTCCAGCGGGGTGATGCGCAGCACCTTGCCGCTCAGGCTGTTCGTGTTGGCCGACGTGCGCTGCGCGTCCCACAGCTCCCGGCCGGGCCGCTCGTCGATCGGCGCGTAGCCGCTGGACGCGAACGGGTTCGTGTTGTCGCCGGTGGTGAGGTACAGGTTGCCGTCGTTGTCGAACTCCAGCGCGCCGCCGGCGTGGCAGCACTCCACCCGGTTCGTCGGGTACTCGATGATGACGGTCTCGCTGGCGAGGTCGAGCGTCTCACCGGTCAGCGTGAACCTCGACACCCGGTCGATCGCCTCGCCGCCCGCCGGCGCGTACGTCAGGTACACCCAGCCGTTGGTGGTGAAGTCCGGGTCGAGCGCGATGCCCATGAGGCCGAACTCCTGGCCGGTGTACACGCTCAGGGTGCCGGCGGTGGTGGCCGAGCCGTCCGGGCGGATGAGCCGCACCGCGCCGTTGCGGTCGATGTAGAGGACGCGGCCGTCGTCGGCGACCGCCAGCTCCATCGGGTTGCTGGTGCTGTCGTCCAGCGTCACCTTCTCGAAGCTGTCCGGCTTGCTGGCCGAGCAGTCGGCCGGCGTGACGCCCGCCGCGGTCTCGATGCCGCCGAGCAGCAACTGCAGGAAGTCGGGGTCGGCGTAGGACTCCTGGGTGTGGCCGAGGCCGGTGTACCAGGACCGGCCGCCGTCG